>NZ_JADJJX010000001.1:1532508-1865016 GCF_016706325.1 Methanothrix sp.
TTCCACCAGGTCCCCGTCCAGGGTCACCATCCTGTAGCGGCCCATGAGGGCTCGGGCGTGGTCGAGTCTCTCCACCACTAAAGTATCACGAAATACATACCAGAAGGCTCCCTGAAACTTGGGATCGAACTCCACCAGGTTGAAGGCATAGTCGATTATCCCCTCATAATTGGGCTTGAGGGAGGGGCTTCCCCGATCCAGCTTGTTCAGGGGGAGGAAGGTGGCCCTGCCGACCTGAGACCTCTTCAGATACTCAATGGCCCGGGCGGCATCCTCATCTGTGGCGGCGACGATGCTCTGCATCCGCCCTCCTGCCGCCACCTCCAATGCGGCAGAATAGCGGGATTGTACATTTCCCAGCTCCGCCACTGTGCCATACAGGCCCGGAAGCATATCTCTCTTGATAGCAGAGCGTATGGCGTCCACTGCGCGGGAAAATCCGCCCCTGTCCTCTGCCGCCTTGATCCGGCCATCAATGCGGGCGAACTCCCCCTGCAATTTATGCATCTCCCTCTCGGCCTCAGAGATCTCCCGCCGCAGCCTGAGCCTCCCGCTCTCAAGGTCGTCTCTATCCCTCTCCAGCTCCATCGCCCGGTTGTTGAGCTCGGCCATATCCTCCTTCAACTTCTCGGCCTCGTGCTCGCTGCTGGCCAGGGCATCCATCGCCTCCTTGATGGCATAGGAGAGCTCCTCTCTCTCCAGGCCTCCCCTCCTCACAGCATCAAGCAGTCGGTCCCTCTCCCGCAAGAGATCTCCCAGCTTTGCCTTGGCCTCTTCCCGGGTTCGTCTGGCCCCTTCAAGCTCCTCTCTGAGAGCGGAGAATTGAGCCCCCTCTCGGGTCAGGCTCAAAGTCGCCTCCCGGAGGAGAGCTTCTTGATCCTCAAGCTCTCCCTCCAGGCTGGCCTTGCGAATGCCAAGGTCCCGAATCCTCTCTTCCAGGAGCTCCTCCTCATCGGTGAGGTTGCCCAGCTGGATGAAGCTCGCACTCTGCTGGCGATCCATCTCGGTCAGAGACCTCTCCGCCATCTTGACCTTATCGGCCTCGCGAGCGATCTCCCCTTTAAGCTCCTCGATCCTACGCTTGACCTCGATCTGCTCGTCCTCCCCCTTATGGGTGATCTCCTGGCCGAGGCTCTGCAGCTTCTCCTCCTGGACGGCAAGGCAGGAGCGCTCCTCATCTGCCTGCAGCCTTATCTCATCGTTTCTGCCCTGGAGGGTGAGTATCTCCTGGTTGAGGCATTCCAGCTCTCTTGAGGCCTCTTTGAGCCTGGCCAGAAGAAGGAATGCCTCTTGCCTCTTCAGCTCATCCTTGTGCGCCTGGTAGGAATGGGCCTTGTCCCTCTCCACTCGCAGCCGATCCAGCTGGCCTCCCACCTCCTCCAGGATGACATCAACCCTCTCTATGCGCTCTCGCACCACATCAAGCTCTTCTAGTGCTTTTTTCTTCTTCTCATCGAACTCGGCGACGCCAGCGATCTCGTCGATGATCTTGCGCCGCTCAACAGCTGTCATCTCGATGATGCGGGTCACATCTCCCTGCATGACTATATTGTAGCTTTCCGGGGTTATTCCCGCTTTGGCGAGCAGATCCTGCAGCTCTGCCTGGCCACAGGTCTTGCCATTAAAAGAATAGGAGGAGGCATATTTATCCCTCTTCGTCTTGATCTTCCTTGAGACCTCGATTATGTCCTGGTCCAGGGGAAAGTGACGGCTGGTATTGTCCAGCCGGACGATCACCTGGGCAAAATCAGGATTCTTGCCGTTATCCCCCCGGTAGATGAGGTCGGGCAGCCTTTCCGCCCTCATCGCCCGCGAGCTGGAGAGACAGAGGGCAAAGAGAAGGGCATCGACTATATTGGATTTTCCGCTTCCGTTTGGGCCGGTAACCGTCATAAAATCATTCTTCAGAGGAACTCTGATGCTCTTGCCGAATGATTTGAAGTTCTTGAGTTCAACCTCTTTGATGTACAAAGGCTACCTCCGCCAAATCCTGCAGTGCTGGCCCCTTCGAGGATTCCGCTTACTATCGCTCCTTAACTTAATTATGTATTCGAGGATGTATATATCACTTTCCCATATGTAAACCTTTCCTCTAGCACGATAATTAAATTCACAAAATCAAGATATTTATTTGTTATTATGATTGCTTCTACTGCCACCCCAAGGCTTATTTACCATTTGGCATGATCGAGAGGGAGATGGACGTACTCGCAGATGTAGGTGGAAGGCCGGGCCTGGACTGCAGGGGATTTTGCAGCTACTGCTACTTCAAAGGGGTGAAGAAGGTGCCAGCTTTCGGCTGCAAGAACTGTATGCCTTTCAGGAAGGGCTGTGACTACTGCTCCCGTGCCATAATGGAGGGCTATCCGGGCTTCAAACCCATAAACGATGTCCTGTTCGAGGTGGCCCAGAGGTGCATGGGCAGCATACCGGACAAGGTCACCATAAGCGGGGGCGGCGACCTGAGCTGCTACCCGGACCTCATTCCCCTGGCGAGGATGCTGGGTCAGGGGATGGTACCCATCAGCCTTGGCTACACCAGCGGAAAGGGGTTTGAGAGTGCTGACGATGCAGCGGAGCTTATTGATGCCGGGGTGAATGAGGTATCCTTCACTGTCTTCTCCACCAACCCCGAGCTCCGACGCAGGTATATGGGAGACAGGCATCCGGAGATCGCCCTGGAGAACCTCAAGAGCTTCTGCCGTAGCTGTGCTGTCTACTGTGCAGCAGTCATCATTCCAGGAGTGAACGACGGCCCGGAGTTGGAGAGGACCTGCAATGACCTGGAGAGTATGGGCGCACGTGGCCTTATCCTCATGCGGTTTGCCAACCAGCGGGATCAGGGATTGATCCTGGGAAATGATCCCATTCTGCCGGGGATAACCCCTCATAGCATCGAGGAGTTCAGAGATCTGGTCACCCGTACTGCCGAGCAGTATCGCTTCCGGGTGACTGGAACTCCCCTGTGGGACCCGGTCACCGGCGCCCCCTTCGCTCTGGCCAGGCGTCCAGATGTCATATCCCGCCTGACCCCTCTGCGGAGGGGGGCGAGCATCATCACCAGCCGGGTGGCGGCTCCAATGCTGAGGAGCATCTTCTCCCAGATGGAGACGGGTGATCGGGTGAACATCCTGCCGGTGGAAAAGGACATCGGCTGCCTGATCACCATTGAGGACTTCTACGGCCTGGACCTTGACCGGGTGATGGAGACTGTCATCATTCCCGGCCGGACCATGGCTCATGAAAAAGAGATCAAGGGCATTCTATCAAAGGATGGCCGGGAGAGGATGATAATCCGGGGCCCGGATACACTCACTGTGGACGGCGAGATGAGCATCTCCATGAGTGCCGAGGAGGTCATAGATCTGGAGGTTGAGGCCTTCGGAGAGCTGATCGAGGCCATCAATGCCATGGGCATATGAGCATATGAGCCAGGGAAGGGGGACAGGAGATAGGTGAGATAGGTGAGATAGGTGAGAAAGATGAGAAAGATGAGAACACAGAAGAGGCCTTTTCACGTCATGATCATACCCACCCTCGGCTGCCCCTCCAAGTGCAGCTACTGCTGGAGCTCTGAGGTCGGATCCCCGAGGATGAGCATCGAGACTGTAGGAGAGATAGTGGAATGGCTGCGCGACTTTCGGGACGATCCGGTTACTTTCACCTTTCACGGCGGAGAGCCACTGCTCGCCGGTGTGGACTACTACCGGGCGGCCCTTCCCCTGCTCAAAAAGGAGCTTGAGCACCTCTGCCCTAACTTCGCCCTGCAGACCAACCTCTGGCTGCTGACCCCGGAGCTGGCGGAGGTCTTGGCAGAGCATGAGATCCCCATAGGCTCAAGCCTTGACGGCCCCCAGGAGCTCAATGATCTGCAAAGGTCGGAGGGCTACTTTGAAAGGACCATGGCCGGATATGAGCTGGCCCGAAAGCACGGACTGCAGGTGCAGTTCATCTGTACATTCACCTCCTATTCAGTGCAGTTCAAAGAGGAGATATTCAATCACTTTCTGGAAAACGAGCTCACACTCAAGCTTCACCCTGCCCTCCCCTCGCTGAAGAGCGAGCAGCCAGATCGGTGGGCCCTCCCTCCGGAGGATTATGGCGAGCTGCTGGTCTATCTCCTGGACAAGTACCTGGAGAACATGGACCAGATCGAGGTCAGGAACATCAACGATTATGCCAGATGTGTGCTCACCGGAAGGGGCACTGTCTGCACCTTCGTCGACTGCATGGAGAACACCTTTGCCGTGGGCCCCGATGGAAGCATCTATCCATGCTACCGGTTTGTGGGGATGCCCGAGTTCGTCATGGGAAACGTCCGCGACCGCCCCAGCCAATCGGACCTGGCCGCCTCCCCAGCAGGAGTTCTCATGCGCCAGTTCAAGGAGTATGTGGATGTGAACTGCAAAGGCTGCAAGCACATCCGCTACTGCCGGGGAGGCTGCCCCTACAATGCCATGGCACCAACAGAGGGAGAGATCAGGGGGGTCGATCCTCATTGCATCGCCTATAAGCGGATATTTGATGAGATCTCCGATCGCTTCAACAGAGAGATGATGAGCTCCATGGGCCTGGGATTGGAGGGGATGGGGCCGGGAGGCGGAAAAAGCAGCGGGCCGGGGATCATGTCGTTGATGCAAAGGATGATCGGGAGATAAATTAACATCGGCTTGTGACAATTCTAATGCAGCCCGATGCTGCCCCTGGCCCCAACAGAGGACAAAGATACAGAGGACAAAGATACAGAGGACAAAGACAAGAGAAATGGTATCCCCAGGCTCGCCCACAGAAAACAGCAAAGAATCCCCAAAACATTATTGCCCATGAGCAGGAAATATATGATCGATAACTATGGAGAAGATTCAAGAGTTCAAGGGTCTGGGCGGAATGCTGAATGGCTTTCGGGATCTGGTCAAGGATGACAAAAAGATAATCTTCGTTGGCTCTCCCGGTTTTTGTACTCCCTTCGCCCTCTTCCTGGGCTATCCAGTAAGAGAGAAGGAGATGGCCTTTATTCCCGGTCTGGAAAAGGAGAATATGAGGAGGATAATCTCCACTGAATGCGGTCTGGAGCTGGCTGATCCCTGCAGCTTCGATGCAGACACGGTGGTGATTTTGGGCGGCATGGCCATGCCCAAGATCGGAGTGACTGCAGAGGAGATGGCTGCTTTTCTCTCTCAGATGAGTTACAAGAGGCTTATTGGTGTCGGATTCATGTCGATCTTTCAGAATTCCGGATGGGCCGATGCCCTGAAGTTCGATATCATCATGGATCTGATCATAGACGGCCATCTGTACAGGTAAGGCTGATCTCATACTTTTTTTTGCTCTGGCGATTTCGCGGCAATCTGCATCTCCGATGAGCTTCATCGATTGTCGAAGTTATGACGCAAGCTTAATTAGGATGTGTCGAAGATCAGCTGGCAGGTGAAAATGAGATGAATCGCGGAATATTATGCATCTGCATACTGGCGACCAGTCTGATGCTGCCTGCTTTTGCAGTGAATGGAGGCTATGCCAATCCCAATATCGGCCAGTCATACGGCCGGGGTACCCTGGATGAGGGCCTGGCCGGGATGCTGGACTGGCTGGACCAGCCCGTACCAAGCGTCAGATATCCCCTGCCCACCTCAGACCCATCCCTTTATACCACAGGTGCGACAGAGAGCGCTTTTGCTCCTTACAGAGAGTATTATAAAGCCGCTGCAGCCGCTGCTGAGGGCGGGGTGGTGGGCAATCCCGCTCAATTTGATATATCTGGAAAAGAGCCCCAGGCAGTCTATTACGGTGACGGCCAGGGACTGGCATACTCCCAGTATGCATCTGCCATGGCCATGAGGAGCGATCTATGGATAAAGGGAACAAGCAACTGGTCTCAATATGCGGCCGTGCCATTGGGAAGCAGACTGGAGCTGGTGGCCTATGCACCCCAGGGGGGGAGTGCAGGCTTTTATCAGACCACCCAGACCAATAACATACTGCCTTATTATGGAACCTATCAGTTGAATCCGGGCTATAGCACAATGAGCTTTGATGCCGATCTATCTGGGAGGCATATGCTCTACTTCGTGATAAACAACCAGCCGAGCAACCTGATCATAGTGGATGTCTTCCCCCAGCAGGCTGAGCCGGCATCATCCAAGCCCGCCCATACTGTATCCTAGAGATCCGCATATCCGTGAGTCCGCAGCCTGCCCAGGCGATGATCCATGAGGTGATCGATAAGATGATCGGTAAGATGATCGATAAGATGATCAACGAGATGATCAACGAGATGATAGACTAGACCGTCAATAAGATGATCAATGAGTGAAGCTCTGAGAATTCTGGGGCTGGCAGACCTTCATGACAGCATAGAGAGGCTCGATGGTCTGGAGGATATCAGATGCGATATCATCGCCTTTTGCGGCGACCTTCATAACGGCAGCCCCGGGGAGAGGGCGAGGCCTGCGGCCATGGCCTTGGCCCGCCTCGGGCCGCCTGTGCTGATCGTCCCCGGCAATATGGACCATAGAGATACCATCTACCCGCTCTGGGAAGAGGCTGGGTTTATCCTGCTCCATCAATCCACCTTTCGCTATAAGGGGTACAGTTTTCTGGGACTTGGGGGAATGGTCTCCTTGGACCCCCGCAGGCTGGCAGACCCAAATCGGTTCTACCATCGGGATGAGGAGGTCTATGCAATTCTGGAGAAGGCCTATCTGAAGGTCTCTGATGCCAGGTGCAAGATCGTCATCGTCCACCAGCCCCCACGTGGGGCGCAGGATCTTCTCTACAACGGCGAAAGATCGGGCTCCTTGGGGCTGCGCCGTTTCATAGAGGACTATCAGCCCGATCTGGTTCTATGCGGCCACATCCATGAGGACCGGGGAGAATGCCGGATCGGCTCCACGCTGGTGATCAATGTGGGAGAGCTGCGCCAGGGATACGGAGCTGTGATCGGCCTGGCTGAGAAAATGAGAGATGGGCGAATGGCTGATGAGAATATAACAGTTGAGTCTATATTACTTTGATGATTGGATCTGATTGATGATTGGATCTGATTGATGATTGGATCTGATTGATGATTGGATCTGATTGATCTGCTGTATCTATTCTGGGCCCCTTTTTTGGGCCACAATTATGATGGAATAGGATCCATCGACATCCTCTACTGTGGGGTAGGCGGCGACATAAGAGAGCCAGCGGATCATCTCCGGTGAATGCATTGTCTGCTCTTCTGTCAACCTGTGCTCAATCCTCCCGGCATTAAAGAGCTGCTGCTCTCTTCGAAAGAGGGCTCGGGAGCGAGACTGGCCCAGCCGGTATATCACCCGCATGCCGCATCCTTCCACCATCCGGGAGAGGGAGGGGAAGCTGAACCATTGCTTATGAGAGCGGTTCTTGGGCAGGCCGGCACCATCGCCCGCCTCGTAGATGACATTGGGTACGGAACAGATGAGAAAGCCCTCGGGCATGAGGACTCTGCTGATCTGATCTGCTGCCCCGCCGGGATCGTTCAGATGCTCCAGGGTCTCAAAGCTGACCACTGCTCCACAGGATTCCGGCGGGATATGGCTGCACAGATCATCCTCTTCCAGGTCCAGGCAGATGAAGCGGACATTGGGCAGCTTGTATCTATTCATCGCCTGATCGATCATCCTCTGGCTGCTGTCTATGCCCACAACCTTCTCAAAGATCGAGGCCAGCTCTGCTGATCCATATCCCAGGCCGC
The DNA here is from genome assembly GCF_016706325.1 of Methanothrix sp. NCBI lineage: Archaea > Methanobacteriati > Methanobacteriota > Methanomicrobia > Methanotrichales > Methanotrichaceae > Methanothrix > Methanothrix sp. The sequence continues at coordinate 1,540,223 of NZ_JADJJX010000001.1, forward strand.
AGGATATATCCGCGGCAAGCCCAACAGAACGATGGCGAAGAAAATCAGCGGCGAAGAGGTAGCGGCCCAGATGCTCCGCCTTTCGCCATAGATTGCTGTCCTTGGAATCGAATGGGTCCAACTGATCCGAGCCCGTGCCGCTGTAGGCGGAGTAGGATGACAATTATCACCTCGACATCCTTAAAAGAAAAATGGCTGGGATCGAAGGCAGGCTACAGAAAAACCTGGACAGCCCGCCCAGGAGCAGAAAGCTGATCGTTTGGCCACGAAGCCGCTTTATCCCTAGCGGATATCCAGCTTTGTCCTGCCCATCACTGCCAGATAGGCCACCTCTTTTCCTTCCTCGATCTTGGACTTCTGGTCCTCGTCTATGGGAACGTCTATGGTGGCATAACTGCTCAGGTCCATCAACTGCACTGATGTCTCTCCGATGGAGAGAACCTGGCCGGTCTTGCGCTCCACAGTGGGCACATAGATCTTGGTGGTGACCGGCTGGACAATGGATTTCTTCTGATTGTCGAAGATGCCAATGGCATCCACCCTCGCCTTGGCTGAGCCGTGCTTACCGGGTTTTGAATGGGATATGCTCTTGATTATGCAGGGCTCTTCATCGATGATCACATACCTTCCTTCTTTCAGCTCTCTGACCTCAACCTGCTCCTTCATTTCATCACTCCTAGGGGCGAATGCGACTCATCTATTTAAAGGATATCTTTCATCCGCCGCAGGGCCTCCTCCAGATTGGCCCGGCTGGCGGCATAGGAGATCCTGATGTGCTCGCGGCCACCAACACCGAAGGCCGAACCTGGAACGGTGATGACCCCCGCCTGGGCCAGCCTCTCGGCCATCAGGTCACCATCTCCCACCCGGGGAAAGAGATAGAAGGCGCCATCGGGCTCAGTCAGCTCCACACCCATCTCCCTGAAGCCGGCCACCAGCAGATCTCTGCGGGCCCTGAATTCGTCCCTCATCTGATGGACGCAATCCTGCGGTCCGCAGACCGCCTCCAGAGCGGCTGCCTGGGAGATGGAGCTGGCGCAGGCCTGGATATACTGATGTATCTTGAGCAGTTGCTCTATGGCCCCGCTCCGGGCGGCGAGATACCCCAGCCGCCAGCCGGTCATGGCATAGGTCTTGGAGACGGCATTGACGGTGATCACATTCTCTGCGAACCGGGCGGGGCTGACATGCTCCCCCCGGTAGATGAAGTGCTCGTAGACCTCATCTGAGAGGAGAGCGATATCCTCGTCATCGGCTATTTCGGCGATGGCCCTCATCTGCTCGCCCGTCTGTACCGATCCTGTGGGGTTGGAGGGGGAGTTGATGATTATCATCCTGGTCTTCTCGGTTATCCTCTCCTCTACCGCCTCCGGAGCCAGCCGGAGGTTCTCGTCCAGTGGAACGGAGACCGGCCTTGCCCCCACCAATTTGGTCAGCTCGGCATAGGAGAGAAAGCTCGGATCGCCCACCAGCACCTCCTCGCCCCGGTCGACCAGGGCGGCAATGGCCAGGAAGAGGGCCTCGCTGGCACCACTGGTGACCATTATATCATCAGCGGTGCAGTCGATCAGGTTCTCCCTTCTGAACTTCTCTGCCAGTGCCTCTCTGAGCTCCGGCACCCCGCAGTTGGAGGTGTAGCCGCACTGCCCCATCTCAATGGCCTTGATCGCTGCCCTCTTTATGTGGGCAGGGGTATCGAAATCCGGCTGGCCCAATCCCAGGTTGACTGAACCGGGCTTGGCCGACTCGAAGCATCTCCTAATTCCAGATATCTCAATCTCCTCTGTACAACGTGCAAACCTCATGGCTTCTCCCTCCGAATTTGCTCTCCTGTCTGATCATCTCTGTAGACCACATTGAGAATGTTAAAGCAGCCGAGGGTGCTCAACTCCTCTTTCATGATGTTCATCCTCACCCTCCCTCCCCTCCAGTAAAGGGTGATCTTCACATCCTCCTTCTCTATCTCCAATGATAGCGATTCCATGAACCTCTCCAGAGCCCGGCTGTTTGAGAATGGTACAACGAATATCGCTCGGTATCTGTCCTGCTTGCGGGCATATGAGGTCAGAATATAGCCATTGCTCTCGAACTCGCTGATCTCCTCAAAGCGGCATAATACCTCCTTCTCATGCTCTGTGGTCGAGTCGACCTTGGAGATTATCAGCAGAATTCTGGAGAGAAGCAGCCTATCGAATTTTCTGCCAAACCAGATGTTGATGGAGCCCTGTGTGAGCAGGATGGATGCAGAAGATCCACTGATCTCTATGGAGACCGGTTCCGGCCTGGAGGCTGAGGAGGAGGGCATCATCTCTAGATCCTGGCGGAGCAGATATAACCATTTCGAGAAATGATCCTCTGAGAGGATCGATTCCCATGGACCAATGCTTAACGGCTTTAAAGAGAGAGTTTTCCCAGGAGCCCTATGCCCAACTGTTGGGGATAGAGATCATCGAGCTGGAGGCGGGGCACGCCATCCTGAGGATGAGGACGAAGGAGAGCATGAGCAACCTCTTCGGAACAGTTCATGGGGCGGCCATATATTCCCTTCTCGATGCCGCCTTTGAGCTGACAGTCAACTCCCATGGCACAGTGGCGGTGGCACTGGGGGTAAATGTCAACTATCTGTCTTCAGCCCATCCCGGGGAGATGCTGCTGGCGGAAGGGCGGGAGATCAATCGATCCCGCAGGATAGCCTCCTGTGATATCCGGGTGACAGGAGGGGACGGCCGGCTGGTTGCCACCTGCCAGGCCCTGGCCTACAGAATGAGGGACCGACTCCCATTCCTGCCGCCTGAGGATGCTCCGAGTACACGATGATATCCCCCACTTGAGGGCACCTCGTACTTGAGGGCGTTCCCATATTTGACGGCATCCCAGCAATTGACGGTATCCCTGCTTGATGATATCCCGAGCATCACAAGGGCCTCTCTTGAACAGGGTTTATATTCCATCGCCTCTCAAGGATCAGGCGATGAAGCTTGAGCCCTGCATAAAGAGATACAAGGAGGATACTCACCGGGCGGTATCCCCGGAGGAGACTGAGGAACGCATCGAGGCGAAACTGCCTGCTGCCGGGATCACCAGGGTGGCAGATATAACCAACCTGGACCGGATCGGCATACCGGTCTTCTCTTCCATCCGGCCGATGGCCGATCGGGGAGCGATCTCCGTCTACAATGGCAAGGGGGCAACTCCTGTCGAGGCTCGTGTCTCGGCGATGATGGAGGGGCTTGAGCGTTACTCAGGAGAGGTGCGAGACCGGGAGCTATTCATTGCTCGTTATTCCAGTCTCGGCTCGGAGGCTCTGAACCCCGTCGATCTGATCCTCCCTCCCCAGGCGGTGGCGGATGCTGACGCCCCCATTCCCTGGGTTTGGGGATGGGATTTGATGAACGATGAGCAGATCATAGTTCCGGCCAATGCAGTATTTCATCCACTGCCCTCTGAGTACCTGAGGCTCTTCCGGAGCAATACCACTGGCCTGGCATCAGGAAATACCATGGAGGAGGCGATATTCCACGGCCTGGCAGAGGTGATAGAGAGGGATGCCTGGGCGATAGTGGAGGCTACGCGGCGCATGGGGCCGCTGATTACTGACATTCAGGATAGCCAGGCCAGGAGCCTCCTGGATAGGTTTGCTGCTGCAGAGGTGGATGTCTACCTGCGGGATATCACCAGCGATATCGCTGTTCCCACCTGTGCTGCCGCTGCTGATGATGTAAAGCTGCGCGATCCCACTCTGCTCACCACTGGGATGGGCACTCATACCAGCGCCCGGGTGGCGGTGCTGCGCGCCCTGACTGAGGTGGCGCAGAGCAGGCTCACCCAGATCCACGGGGCAAGAGAGGATACCGTCACCGCCGATTTCCGCCGGCAGATAGGCTATGAAAGGACTAAGAGGATCAACCGGTATTGGTTTGATATCGGGGAGAAGAGGAGCTTCAGCGATATCCAATCCTTTGAGAGCGATGACTTCCTTTTGGATATCAGGTTTATGATCGGCAGGCTGGAGGAGGTGGGGCTGGAGCGGGTGGTGGTGGTCGACCTGACCCGGGAGGAGATCGAAGTCCCAGTGGTGAGGGTGATCGTCCCCGGTCTTGAGATCGCTGGAGTGGACCCGGAGAGGGTGGGCAAGAGGATCAGGAATGCCAGAGGTCGTCGTCTTCCTAGGGCCAAGCCTATCCCAAGTTAAGGCAGAGGAGGCCTTTTCGCTACAGGCTGACTGGCGCCCTCCTGCCCGGCGGGGCGACATCTACCGGGCGGCCCGGGAGGGAGCAAAGATCATCCTTCTCATCGATGGGGTCTTCTTCCAAGCCTCCTCTGTGGCTCACAAAGAGGTCATATATGCCCTGGAGGCGGGGGCGAGGGTCCTGGGAGCATCGAGCATGGGAGCCCTGCGGGCCTCGGAGCTGGATGTTTATGGCATGGAGGGAGTGGGGCTCATCTATCAGGCTTATAAGAGTGGAAGGCTGGTCTCCGATGATGAGGTGGCGCTGACCTTTGATCCTTTCACCTACGAGCCGCGCTCAGAGCCTCTGGTGAACATCCGCTTCAATCTGGAGGAGGCCTGGCAGAGGGGAGTGATCAGCAAAGAGAGTAGAGACCGGCTCTTTCATTGTGCGCAGGCCCTGTATTTTCCTGAGAGAAGCTATGAGAGGATGATGGAAGGAGCGGCTGGCCTGGTGGCAGAGGAGGAGGTGGAGAGATTTCGCGAATTCCTGGCTCATAGCCAGAGGGACTTCAAGATGGAGGATGCACTGGAGGCCTTGAAGAGGGCCAAAGAGATTGCAGAGGAGTGAGAATAAATGATTGAGATTAACCGATCGCAATCAATTACAGTTTAATTGAGCTAATAATATTCAGTAAATCTATTTAAATAGATTGAAATAATAGTTTCCCATTCCCTGGAACTGTTCTCGATGGATACGATAGAAGAGATTCGGGCTTTGAAGAAAGAGCGCCGGGCGACGATTCTGGCTCATAACTATCAGATACCGGCAGTTCAGGATATAGCAGATCTGGCAGGCGACTCCCTGGAGCTATCCCGGGCAGCAGCAGCCCTGGACTCTGAGGTTATAGTCTTCTGCGGTGTGGATTTCATGGCGGAGACGGCAGCCATCTTATCCCCGCAAAAGAGGGTGGTTCTGCCGGTGAAAGGGGCCTGGTGCCCCATGGCCCATATGATCACCCCTCAGCAGCTGGATGATCTGAAGGCCCTCTATCCCCAAGCAGCAGTGGTATGCTATGTGAACTCCACTGCCGAGATCAAGGCGAAAAGCGACATCTGCTGCACATCTGCTAATGGGGTGCAGGTGACAAATTCGTTATCTGAAGACGAGGTCATATTCGTGCCGGACAGAAACCTGGCCGCCTATGTGGCCCGTCATACGAAGAAGAAGATCATCCCCTGGGATGGCTACTGTTATGTTCATGACCACTTCACCCCGGAGATGGTGAAGAGGGCAAAGCAGCTCCATCCAGGTGCAGAGTTTCTGGCCCATCCGGAGTGCCGGCCGGAGGTGATCGACCTGGCTGATTTCGTCTACAGCACTGCAGGCATGTGCAGGCATCCCAATACCAGCCGGGCGCGGGAGTTCATCATCGGCACAGAGGTGGGCATGCTCTACCGCCTGAAGAAGGCCCACCCGGACAGGGAGTTTTATCCTCTGAGCGAGGAGGCTATCTGCCAGAATATGAAGAAGACTGCCCTTCCCGATGTCTTAAGGGCGCTCAGAACCCTGCAGCCGCGGATTGTTGTGCCCGAGGAGATCGCCATGCGGGCGAGAGGGGCGATTGAGAGGATGCTGAAGGTGAGGGTTTAGGGATTGCAGATTCAATCCGATTTCTGATGGCCACGGGCCGGCTGAGTTGTGGGCCTGCCTGCAGATCCAACCCAGGGCTCATCTCTCATCCTCTTGCAATGATCTGCTCACATGAAGTCCGCCAGACCCGTCTGCCTGGCCTTCTCGTTCTTGAAAAGGGAGTCGATCTCCATCTTCAGAAGCTCTAGCCTCTGTCTGGTGTAGCTGCTGACTCCATACTCCTCTGCCACCTTGATCGAGACCTCCAGGTACTTTCGCACGCTCCCCTCATGCACAGTGAGGATGATCCTCCCTCCGCAACGGGGACAGCTCTCCTTCAGGGGAGGCCTCCTGTACTTGGCCCCGCACTTCACGCACCTCACCCTCTGCTTGGAGAAGGCATGCAGATTGCCTATCAGGTCGGGCAGGAAATGAGAGTTGATCACCCTCTCCGCCACATCCCGCTCATCAACCGCCCGGATCATCCGCGCCAGCTCCAGCTGGGCATCCATCTTATCGATCATAGTCTCTAGGGTCTTGTAAGCACTGTTTCTCGGCCCGGCGGCGATATCTGTGGTGGCATGGCTGAAGTTGAAGCCCTGATACTGCAGCTCTGTGCCCAGCCTCTGAGAGACCAGATCGAACCTTCCCTCCAGCTCCTTGGGGCTGGCGGCAGATAGAGTGGCCTCATAGAACTCCAGGGGATAGGCCGGGCTCAGATCCAGGTTATGAGCTTCCTTGTCCACCTCCACTGGATTGAGGATGGTGGTCATCACCAGACAGGCATCCATCTTTCCCCCCCGCTTAGCTGGAAGGTAGGACATGGAGAAGTTGAGCAGGGCATCCATGAGAAGCATCACACAGTCCTCATCCCCATCGCAGTTCCTTCTTTTGGCGGCATGGAAGAATGGATGGCCGAAGCCTGCTGAGGCCGGGGTGTAGCCGATCAGGCGGCAGAGGACTCCAGCCGAGGTATGGGGGGCCAGGCCTATCATCAGCTTGCCGATCAGATCCTGGGGGGTGCGGGCATTGTAGAAGGGCTCCAGATGATAGAACTTGACCAGCAGCTCGTCCACAAACCAGGATACCCTCAGGAGGTGCTCGCCCGCATCACGGGAAAGGATGATATCCTGGATCCTCAGCTCGCAGACCTGCTCCGGCCTGGTCAGAGGATGGCCATGCATATCCACTGTATAGCCCAGGCCTTGCAGCACCTGTGGGCTGGTGGCTATCTCGTCCGGTCGGAAATGGGTTAACGGCAGATCTGTGAGGTCATACCTGACTGTGCCATCCTTGAAGATATTGATCCCATGCTTGGCCCGCAGGATACCCTTCTCCAGGGGCTCAGGGGTCTTGTCACGGGAGGAGAGGCCCAGCACCCCCTTCAACGACTCGGGCTCCCTCTCGCCCAGATTCTCCAGAGCCTGGAAATAGAGCTTTTTGATATCGATCTGCATATCGGCGACGGCATTGGTCTCCTCTCCGCACTTGGGGCACCTTCCTGGAGCGGGAATGTTGCATCTGGGGCAGACCCTCTTCATCTCTGTATGGCTGCCGCACTCGCATTTGAAGGCGAAGCCCTCCTTACCGCAGCTCTTGCAGACCCTTCTCTCGATCTGCACATTGATGATCCCGGTGGAGCTGCTAGTGGAATGCTTTGCCGCCTCCTGAACCGACCTGCCCTTGCCCCCCATCTCCCCCGTGGGGAAGAGGACATGGGGAGGGGGACGCATCAGTCGCCGATCAGACTTCTCAGGGCGGCCCATCCGGGCACCGATGCGGGTGGGCGCCCGCGCCCTGACCAGCAATCCTGATAGCCGGTTGACACAGGCCAGGGCCGAGTCTTTGCCCTCTTTTCCCATCCCGTCCTCTGCTTCATCCTCTGCTCTATCCTCTGCTCCGCCCTCCCCTCTCTCCGCCCTCTCATCAGTTCTCTCATTCCCCTGCCGACCCTCAGAGATCCTCCTCAATGAACTGCCTGCGATATCTGCAGGCCCGGCGGGATCTGCCGGGGTGGATGGGGCGGCTGGATCTGCTGGTGCAGGCTCCAATCCCAGGCAGAGCAGGAGGGGCAGAGGATCATCGATTATTATCCTCCCCCTCCGGACCCGGTGCAGGACGAGCAATGTCTCCAGGTATCTCTTCGCCTCCAGGGGAAGGATGAGCTGGAAGGGCTTTCCAGATCCAGCCTCGATCTGCAGCCGGCCCTGCTCTTCTGCCAGCTCCCTGAGCTGCTCGTACTCCTCCAGGGATAGATCATGCCATAGGTAGGTGTGGGCGGGATGAAGGGGGACCCCATATCTTCGAGAGAGGGCGATGGCCTGCTCGCCATCGATGGACTGGCAGCCGGCGGGGTCGCCCCCTGCTCTGAGAAGCTCTTGCGCCCACCACTCAAAGGCATATGAGGCCGGGGCCAGAGGGCGGTTGTTCTCCAAAAACTCTCCATAGCTGATCAGGATCTCCCCCAGGTCCAGGATCTCTGCTACATGGGCCCTGAGGGCGGCCTGGATGGCCTTGGGATCTTTGCTGCTCACAGGCATCCATGCCCGGATATCCCGATCGGAGTCAAAACGCACCACATCCCCGTTGAGCAGCCTCACTGTGGGCCCCTCAATCGAGCTGACCGGGGCCACTGCTGCAGCCTTTCCCGGCTGCTCCACCTTGATCTGGGTTCCAGCGGCCATGAACTCGCCCAGGAGGAGCATGCTGGCCGGATTGATCCCTGCTGCGGCAAGCCCGGTGTTCCTCGCCCGGCCGTAGCGCAGCCGAAACCCTCCTGGCCGGGAGGGATGGGAGAAGACCGGCCTTCCTGCTATCAGATCACGGAGGAACTTGGGAGTTGAGTCCCCCCCCTCCTTCTTGCCGCTGGCCAGGGAGTCCAGCCACTCCCAGCCGGATATGCCGAGCTTTGAGACATGCTTTTTGAGCTTGAGCCGCTTAAGGGCGATGCCCTCCGCTGAGACCAGGGCAATCCCTCCCCGCACCCGATTGGTATCAATCCTCTCGAGGTCCCTGTAGCCTGAGACCTCCTCCTCCTCTGTGGGCTCGCCATCTATGCAGATGGGGCAGTTCCTCACAATGGTTCTGATCTCATCGTCCGAGGGAGAGTACTGCAGGCCAGCCACCCGCTTGTACAGGCCGATCTCCTCCACATAGCGCTCCACCTCCTCTGGCCTCGGCCTCCAGGGGGCGATGCCCACCCCTCTCCTCACATAATCGGCGACGAGAACGGATAGCGCCTGGGCTGTCCCCCCAGCAGACCTTATCGGCCCGGCATAATAGACCTTGAGGTACTCCGTCCCATCATCATTCTTTCCCAGCTCCACCCGGGCGATCCCCTCCATGGGGGCGGCGACGACGCCCTCGGTGAGCAGGGCCACAGAGGTGCGGATGGCGTTCTCCACCGACTCGATCTTGCTGGCTCCCCCTCCCAGCCGGCCCTCAGCGAAGTCTATTCCTATGGCCAAAGCTGCCTCCTCTCTGCTCATCCCCTCTGCATCATGCTCCCGGATCCGGGCAGCAATTCCAGGGATGCCGATCAGCTTCTCTACCCTCTCTGCCAGGTCTACTGCCAGGGGTATCTCCACCTCAGTGGTGGGGTCCAGCCCCTGGCTGCGGGCCTCCTGGGCGATGGCCATGGCCTCGTCAAGCCCCTGCTGCAACGACTGAAAATACTCCTGGTTGTTCACTCCTCTCTCCACAGATTAAGGCCGGTGACAGGATCTTCAGATCTGATCAGCTCCTGCCCGCCAAGCTCCTGAATATATAGCTCTGCGGCGAAGATCCGGCCCGAGTTGAGGTGTCCCGCCCAGACCTTCCCCTCCATCCCGGAGAGAACGGCATGAACATGGGCAAATGGTCGCCCCTCCAGAAGGGAGATGTTGCCCGAGCAGGAGGCAATCTCCACTGGCTCATTGATCTTGATGCCCTGGTACTTATGAGTCTGCTGATTGTAGCAGCCGATCTCCGCCTCCTCCAGGGCGCCAATGGCGTTCAGGTGGCCTGCCCGGATATCCTCCTCCCTTATGATGCTCGTGATCTGGCCGATGATCTCCTCCCCGTGCTCCAGCCTGGCCAGCAGGCTTCGCCCAAGCTCAAACTCCCTGATCAGCACTCAATCCCGCCTCCGGTTGCTCTTTTGATGTATCCACCATCCGATGGTCTCAGGATATGATGAATCTAACGGAGCGATTCAATTCGTGGCTCTGTGGTTCTGCAGCTCATCTGTTCTGCGGTTTTGAGGTTCTGCAGCTCAGCGGCCTTGGCAATCAGCGCCCACAAACTTAATTAAATATTTTATTAATAAACCCCTTTTTTTCCAGTGTAAACTTGGATCACAACATCTTTTTTACCAGAAGAACTCCAGGACAACTTATTATTATTTTTTATTTTATCTCTGAAAAGCAGCATCCTTAAAAGCATTATAAATTTTTTGATGAATCGTTTCCATTGGAACCCCTGAGGAGATGACCGCCATCCAAAAAGCTCAATTTCCTGATGCAGTTAACTGCTTAAGAACTTTTCGGCCGAGTTTAGGCGACATCTATTTTTGATCATAGCTCCAGCATGCCCTGATGAATCTTGAGTCTCTGGCAGCTGAACTGCGCGGATTTGTGGGAGTCACCAGGAAGAAGCAGATTGGCGAGCTCATCTCATTCTTTCCCATAGAGTCCAAGCAGATCATTGCATCCTTCGGGGAGGATGCGGCAGTGATAGATGATGGCGATGAGGTCATGCTCCTCGCCGCAGACGGCATCTGGTCCAGGCTCATGGATGCAGACCCAGAGTGGTCGGGCTACTGCTCTGTGCTGGTGAATGTGCACGACATCGCCGCTATGGGTGGCTGGCCGGTGGCCATGGTGGACGTCCTCTCCATAGGGGATCCAGAGCTGGCAGAGAAGGTCCTGCGAGGGATGAAGAAGGGGATAGAGAAGTTCGGCGTGCCCATCATCGGCTGCCACCTCCATCCTGATACGCCCTACAACGCCCTGGATGTCGCCATCCTCGGAAAGGCGAAGAAGGATGGCGTGATCTTAAGCAGCACAGCAAAGCCCGGCGAGGTGATCATTGCCGCCTATGATATGGATGGCAGTCCCCATCCTCTTTTTGCCATCAACTTCGACTCCACCAGCTTCAAGGAGAGCAGCGTCCTGGCGGAGCAATTGGGATCGATGAGGGAGCTGGGCGAGAGCGGCCTGGTCCGGGCGGGCAAGGATATCAGCAACCCCGGCCTCCTGGGAACCCTGGCCATGCTCCTGGAGACGAGCAAGGTGGGCGCAGTGGTGGATGTAGAGGCCATAGCCGTGCCCGAGGGACTTTCCCTGGTCGAATGGCTGAAGATGTACCCGGGAATGGGATTTGTGGTCAGCACCAGGCCCGAGAATCAGGAGGCTGTCTTGGAGGTGTTCACCAGGCGCGGCCTGACCGCCCGGGTCATAGGCCGGATCACAGAGGCGAGAAGGCTCATCATCAGAGGCAGAGAGGAGGAGGCTGTGCTCTTTGACCTGGCCCAGGAGAGCGTGACCGGGATTCATTGAGGGGCTTCATGGACGCCAGCTTTATAAGATCCCTACAGGACCGGGCGGAAGAGAGGCGCGCCCGCATAGGAATTGGCATCTGGAATGCAGACGAGGAGCTGATAGCATCCCTGCACTCAGCAGAGAGGTTCGCAGAGCTGCTGCTGGTGGGCGACTTGGGCGAGGATTGCCCCTTCGATCACATGAATAGCAATGAGCCCTGGAGGGATCTGGTGCGCCTCCTGGCCAGTGGCGAGATCGATGGCGCTGTGCGGGGCAACCTGCCTGCAGGAAGGAGCATGCGCGCCCTGGTGGACCGATTCGGCCTGCCCGTCCGCCGCCTGGCCCTGATCGAGCTTTTCGGCTGGTCCTTTCTTCTCGGGCCAGTGGGAATCGATGAGGGTGAGACGCCCTCTGCCCGTCTGGATCTGCTGCTTGGGGGGGCAAAGCTCCTGCAAGGGCTGGGCGTCTCCCCCCGGGCGGCAGTTCTCTCTGGAGGGAGGATGGAGGACCGGGGGAGGAGTGAGAGGGTGGATACAAGCCTCCTGGAGGGAGATCAGATCGCCGCCCGAGCAGCCGAGGCAGGGATAAATGCAGAGCATAAGGGAATTCTGATCGAGGGCTGCCGGGGAGATGATATCGTCATTGCACCGGAGGGCATCTCCGGCAACCTTATCTTCCGCACTCTGATGCTCCTGTGCGGGGCGCAGTCCTATGGCGCTCCGGTCATAACGGAGAGGATGGACTGGATATTCATCGATTCCAGCCGGGCGAGGAGCGGATTTGACGGGCCGGTGATGCTGGCCGGGGCGCTGGCCGGGATGAGGGGGGCGGGACGCTATTGAATATCTCATCTGCTTCTCGACTGCTTCTCGACTGCTATCCTCGCCCGGCTACAGGTGTGCTGTACTCCTCCAACCCCCTGATCATCTCCGTCAGCTCCTCTATCAGGGCCCCGTCCACCTCAGATAGCCTCACCCTTCGCAGCATCTTTGGCACCTCTATATCCCCCATGACGATCTTGGGAAGGGAGCTGTTCTTGAAGCCCTCCACCACTGCATAGTCCATCCCCTCCCTCTCCAGCTCTGCCAGGGCGGACTCCAGATCTCCCCGCTCCCTCCGGATCACCAGACGGGCATCGCCAAGGCCTATGACCACATCCGCCCCGGCATCGTAATGCCTTTTGGTGTCTCCCCGGTCCACAGAGTGATGGAGCATGCTCTTGACCGTTCCCACTCTGCCGTGCTCTGCCAGGGATCTGACCAGAGCCTCCACCAGGGTGGTCTTTCCCGTCTTCTTGGTCCCGACAACTGCTATGGCCTTCATATCTGACCGGCGAGAGTCACTGCCAACCTAAAGGGCGCCGCCTGCAGCCGGTGATCGCTCTGCTGCCATTGGCTGGTTGGCGGGCAGCCTGCTACGATCAGTTCTGCTGAATGCAGCGATGCATCTTGATGTGTTCAAATCGGCATCGATCTGTGAGATACAGATCTTGCATTTGAATGTCTTACCATTGCGGTTCCCCTCCTTCTTCCCAAAGATACAATCGAAGATTGAACTGCAGCATGGGCTATCTCAATAGCTCGATTAGGAACCGGGCAAAGCCTTCCAGGTCAGCTATGCGCACGTTCTCATTTGGAGCATGGATATTGCTCTCCAACTGCCGGCCAACTCCATAGACGCAGGTGGGGATCCCTGTCTTCTCTGTGGCATAGGCCTGATCCAGGCTTCCCTGTGCTGCCGAGAGCTGGGGGAAGAATCCCATTCCCTTCTCCACTGCTCTTCTCACCTCATTCACCCAGGCATGCTCCGGGTCCACGCTCATGGGCGGATATCCAGGATAGAACTTCAGGGCAAAGTCGATATCCTCAGACCTCAGGGGCTCCAGTGCCCTCTCCATCTCCTCCATCGCCTCCTCCATCCTCTCCTCCGGTATCACCCTGCGGTCCCCCCGGAGAACGCATCTATCTGGCACTATGTTCTCCTTGATCCCTCCATTGATCATGGTGATATTGAGGATGGGGATGAGGTTCTCGATGCCCAGGGATCTCACCGCCGAGCTGGCAGGGAGGCGGGAACGCCTGGACTGCACCACCCTCTTCAGATCCATGAGCCTCTCCATGGCCAGGACCGACCTTTCCACTGCATTCACCCCCATGAAGCTGGAACCGCTATGAGCCGACTGGCCCCTGACTATTACCTCCCAGGTTATGATGCCATTGCTTCCAATCCCCACGTCATCTGAAAATCCGTCCATGCAGAGCATCATATCTCCCTGCACCTGGCCCAGATCGGTCAGATAGCACAGGCCGGAGTAGCCCCCTACCTCCTCATCTGTGGTCAAGAGGAGGCTCAGATTGTACCTGGGCGCGCTCCGGGGCAGGAGGGCCCTTAGGGCGGCGATGAGGGCAGCGATCGATCCCTTGCAATCTGAGACCCCCCGGCCATAGACCCGGCCGTTTCTCTGCACTGCACAGAACGGATCGGTCTCCCATTCCCCTTCTGCTGGTACTACATCCAGGTGGGCATATATCACCAGGGTCTTCTCCGCTCCCACAGATAGATCGGCCCGCAGGTTATACCGGTCTCCCACCAGCCTTGAGTCGGAGCATTTAGCTGCGAACACCTCCTCGGGAATTTTAATCTTTGCCGTCTTAAACCCCATCTCCTTGAATATGGGCTCCAGCCACTCCACTATCTCCTTATAGCAGTCCCCAGGTGGGGCGACCGTTCTAAAACTTATGATATTTTTCAGCAGATCCAGCAGTTCGTCTCGATCTGGGATGATGGGCTCTTCGGGCTTTGAATCTTCTCGCTTTGAATCTTCTCGCTTTGAATCTTCTCGCATCTGTTTATCCCTTCTCCAATCAGATAATATCAATCCCCGCTAGATATAAAATGCTTCTGAAATCTGAAATCATATGAATGACTGGAGGCTCCCAGATTCCAGGACGGGCTCCCAGGACAGATCTCTAGACAGATCCCAGGACAGATCTCTAGACGGATCCCAAGACGGATCTCTAGACAGATCTCAGGGCGGCGCTCCGGTGGGTCTCAAGACCGATCTCAGGACAGATCCCAAGACCGATCTTAGGGCGGCGTCCCGGTGGGTCTCAAGACCGATCTCAGGACAGATCTCTAGACGGATCTCAGAGCAGCTCCCAGGGCGGAACCCCCGGGATAGATCAAAAGCGGGATGCGGCTGCTGGGGCTTCGCCGGAGGGCTCGAAGAGCATCCCAAAGAGGACTTCAGGACGGATGCCTGCCCTCATCCCGGTATGATGAGAGTCCTTCCGGTCATGGCCTCAGGCTGAGGGATATTCATGAGCTGCAGTGCTGTCGGTGCCACATCAGCCAGGATTCCATCCTCCCGGAGGCGGTAGCCCTTCTGCTCAGAGGTGATCAGAGAGAATGGCACCGGATTGGTGGTATGAGCAGTATGGGGCTGGCCGGTATCTGAGTCGAGCATCTTCTCTGCATTGCCATGGTCTGCAGTGAGAAGGACTGCTCCACCCGCGCTGAGTATCCGGTCCACAATCTCCCCAACACAGCCATCCACCACCTCCACCGCCTTCACTGCAGCCTCATAGATGCCGGTATGGCCGACCATATCCGGATTGGCGAAGTTGAGGATTATTAGGTCATACCTGCCGGAATCGATGCGGGCTAAGAGCTCATCTCGCACCTGATAGGCGCTCATCTCGGGCTGCAGGTCGTAGGTCGCCACCTTGGGCGAGGGTATCAACACCCGATCCTCCCCTGGATTGAGCACCTCCTTCCCCCCGTTAAAAAAGTAGGTGACATGAGCATACTTCTCCGTCTCAGCTATCCTCAATTGCTTCAATCCCCTCCGGCTGGCAACCTCTCCCAGGGTGTCAGCGAGGTTCTCCGCCGGGAAGGCCACCGGCACCTTCAGGGTGGCATCATAGACGGTCATGCAGACATAATGGACCTGGAGGGGTTTGGTGGCAAATTCCCGAAAATCCTCGTCCACAAAGGCCCAGGTCACCTCCCGCGCCCTGTCCGGCCGGAAGTTGAAGAAGATGATGCTATCCCCATCCTCCACCATGCCCATCTCATCCACCACTGTGGGCATGATGAACTCATCGTTCTCCCCCCGTTCGTATCCCTTCCTGACTGCCTCCTCAGCGCTCTTAGCCCTCGGCCCCTCGCCATAGACCAAACAGCGATATGCCTTCTCTATCCTCTCCCAGCGGCGGTCCCGGTCCATGGTGTAGTAGCGGCCGCTCACAGTGGCCGTCTTGCCTGTGCCCGTCTGGGAGAACCTCGCCTCCAGATCCTGAAGATAGCCCAGGGCGCTGCGGGGCGGCACATCCCGGCCATCCAAGATGGCATGCACATATACCCGGGATAGATCCATCGATCTTGCCAGCTTCAGAAGGGCGTAAAGATGGGTGATATGGCTGTGAACCCCGCCATCGGAGAGAAGTCCGATCAGATGGAGCTTGCTACCAGATCTCCTGGCCTGAGCCATCGCCTCCAGCAGAACGGGATTGCTCTCAATTGTGCCCTTCTCCACTGCCAGGCTGATCCTGGTCAGATCCTGGTAGACGATCCTCCCCCCGCCCAGGTTGAGGTGTCCCACCTCAGAGTTGCCCATCTGCCCCTGGGGCAGGCCCACCGCCAGACCGGAGGCCTTGAGGGTGACGGTTGGATATTCCTTCCATAATCGCTCCAGGTTGGGCTTACGGGCATGAGCAATGGCATTTCCCTCCAGGACAGGGCTTATGCCGAATCCGTCCATGATTATTATCGCAATTGGCCTCATCTTGCCTGGTTGATCATCCCGCCGAATATATCAAATCTGCCGTTCTCCAAATCCCTCTTTGCCGATGAGGGGGACGAAGATCACTCCCATCTTTTCCTCTGCCAACAGGCCGTTCTTTCTCGTGACCAAGATCAGCTCCTGCGAGCCCCCGCCCACTGGAAGTACCATCTTTCCCCCCACCTGAAGCTGCTCTTTTAGGGGCTCGGGAATTTTTGGGGCTGATGCAGCGACGCTGATCCTATCGTAGGGGGCATGCTCGGGAAGGCCCAGGCTGCCATCTCCCTCCACCACAGTGACATTCTCAATCCCTGCTGCCTGCAGATTTCTTCTGGCAGCAGCAGCGAGATCAGGCATCCTCTCCACCGAGTATACCCGGCCCTGGGGGCCGGTGAGGGCTGCCAGAACTGCTGCATGATAGCCGCTTCCTCCACCCACTTCCAGGATCTTCATCCCTGGCCTGACATCGAGAAGATCGCTCATTATGGCCACCATATGGGGGGCGGATATGGTCTGACCCAGGCCTATGGGCAGTGGGGTATCCTCATAGGCTCTATCTCGAAGCTGCTCGGGAACGAACAGCTCTCTGGGAATGCGGGACATGGCATTCAGGACTGATTCGTTGATCCTTCCCCGCATGCCATCTAAAAGCCTCTTTTTCTGGTCCATGCTCAGATCTCCCGCCCCCAAACCCGAACAATATCCTTCGCCTCCGCCGCATCGGCAAAACCCTCGCCCCGCAGCTTGATCTTGACTATATCGAACTGGAATCTCTCCGCCCTCCGCCTCTCGCCCACCTCCAGGATCTCATCTCCAGGGACAGTTGTCTTCAGGGGGTGGCTCTTGCCTCCCCGGAAGATGGTTATCCTCAGGGGCACCTCATCCGTCGCCCTTGCCCAGACGGTCGACACCTCCCCGGCGGGAGCGCTCCTGACCCGGCGATCGCTCTCCAAGGATGTGATCTGAGCCATCACCACCTCCTTTGATGGGTCGTCCACTAAAAGCTCATCTCCCACATTCAGCACCTCCTTTGCCGGGATGGTGATGAAGTGAGGAGTGGATCGGTCGTCCTGGTTGACGATCACCTTCAGATTGACCAAACGCTCCCTTCTCGCCTCAACGGAATGAACCGTCCCGCAGTCATCGCAGCGCACCAGGTTCTCCTGTCCGGATTTGATCGTTGTATGGCTGGTATCCGTGCCGCAGGCTGGGCAGAAGATCTGATCTTCAAGCATGCCATACCGTTTGTCCTTTAAGGTATTAAGCATGACCGGAGGAGGACGAGAGGATCCTTTGGTATCCCCCAGTTCTATACAAGGAAAAATTTTTTAAGGAAGATGTACAATTAGTACTTATGAAGAAAATAAACAAAGATCTCTCTGATCCCCCTGCCCAGGGAGCTGATGAGTGCTACCTCATCGCTGAGAGCATGATAGATGAGCTGCATCAGATAGCATTTCCTGAGAGGATATCCAGCCACCCGGGTGGTGGAAGGCACAAGGGCTCATTCAAAAGCAGGATTCTGCAGCAGATAAGAAATGCCAGGAGGTTTGCTATGCTCGGTTAAGGGATTGATTTGCCATGGCGGGTTGAGAGATCCGGCCAAGAATAGTATCAAATACATAAAACATTTTATATAGCTTATCGCATGACAGAAGGCTGGGCTGATCCCCTATTACACAAAAAAATAAATTTATTAGATTGGTAGAATATAAGATATTGTAATAAGCTATCCGAAGGCCTATCCAGAGCATAATCGGGCTATTTGCCTGCGATTTTGAATTGAAATATTTTAAAATTATTTTAAGTGTGTAAGAACGTTTTCGCCACGCAAACTATATATATTAATTTAACAGGTTATTATGATGTGAACTCTACACCCTGCTCCATCCCCCAATCATGCTCTGAGTTGGAGATAGATCTCAAGAGGCTTGACCGTATGCTTCAGGCCGCTCATAGAAGCTCCATAGACATAAAGGATGGCTATGACTTCTATGTCCTTGCCTTAAAGGAGTTCAACAAGCAGAACCTCTCCGACTCATTCCTCTACTGCGACCGGGCGAACTATGAGCTCACCAGTGCTCTCAATGAAGCCAAGATCAATATCAGAGGCTCCCGGTTTCATAGCTTAAGGACTATCTCCTACTTCTTCCAGCTCTACGGCCTGTATGCCATAGCATTTGCTGCACTGGCTGTGATCCTCTTCAGCCTGCTGATCTATGAATATCCGGAGGTGAAGGTTCTTGACGTTCCTCTCTGGTCATCGTTCTTCGCCGGCCTGGGGGCATCAGCTCAGATCCTCACCGGTGTGGCTGACGACCTGCGCCGCTACGGCCTGGCCACACGGTACAAGAGGCTCTGGTATATGGCCATACCCCTGCTCAGCATGGTCTTCGGCTATATGGCCTATCTGATATCCAGCCCCGGGCTATTAGCTCTGAACGATGATGGCGGGAATGGTCTCTTCAGCATAATGTTCATCTGCTTTTTGACCGGATTCATGACCAAGTGGATGATAAACAAGCTCTCACGGCTCTCCAGGGATATTTGAATCAAAGAGCCTCAGAAGATCGGCAGAGCCACATACAAATGGATAAGTGCTACAGAATGATGAAAAAGGGGCCTGTAGCATATCTCTCAGTAATGGTGAAGAGGCAGGATATCGTGCCAGGTCAATGGATATCGTGCCAGGTCAATGGATATCGTGCCAGGTCAATGGATATCGCCGATGCACTGGTATTGGCGGGCGCAGTTGAGAGCCAGGATGGTGGCCGGACGGGGATAGTGGACGGAGGCGATGGTGATAAGCTGGAGCCTGAGGCTGATAGGATGCGATCAGCACTCTCATGGAAAAGGGGATCGCCTCCTGGTGGAATAATCTTGAATTTATTTGAACACCTCGCCCGCTTCTTTGTACCAGAGCAATAGATCGAGCTGACCCATGGGAATTTCAGTCCGGGAAGAGAAGGCAGCCATCTCCTTCTCGATCTCAAGGTAAAGCCTCTTGGTAGGTGACCTGGGAAGCTCTGCTATCACTCCTAAGAGGAGCAGATTCTTGAGGATATGCCGGTCGAGGATGGCCAGCTCCTCTCCCAGGCCGATGTTCCTCAAGAAGTGGCTGGCCTCCTTATAGCCCAGGCCCTTGACGTTCTCCACCAGCCACTCCCGGGCAGCAGCAGGACTGGAGAACATCTCCAGGGTAGAGCGAAGGGATTGATGGCAGAACATGGATCGGGCAAGGCATATGTACTCCGCCTTCCTCCGGTTGAATCTCACTCCCACCAGCTCCTCTTGAAGCTGACAGGGCTCTCCAGAAGAGATGAGGCACCTTCTCTCCAGCCTCTGCACCGCCCTCCAGCATACCCTGGCCTTGGACTGAGGGGTGAGAAGGCAGAACACCAGCTCCCGGAAGAGATCCTCATCGCTGGCCGTCTCCCAGATATGCCCAAACTCCTCCAGCCTTGCCTCTATCTGCTCTTTCACGGGAGCATAAAGGTCCAGCAATTCCTGGATGGAGAGGGAATGCCATCCTCCTGCCATCTTCTCATCTGCCCTCTTCTCATCTGGCTCGCTCATGATTTCCGCACTCATCCCCCTGGTCTTTTATCCCTGGATTATTTAGCCATTGTGCAGTCGGGAGGATGCAAGGAGCAATTACATGTGGTGCAGGGCAAAGGCTATTAGCTCTGAGGATCATGCCTCAGCCATCGAATATGACAGAGCACTCCCCCTCCCTTATCCCGCATGAAGAGCAGTTCTCCCTCCACTCCAGCTTTGCTCCCTGTGGCTCCCAGCCAGAGGCTATAGAAGAGCTGATCAGAGGCCTGCAGAGAAGAGAGAGATTCCAGACCCTGATCGGTGTCACAGGCTCAGGCAAGACCTATACTGTGGCCAATGTCATCCAACGGGTTCAAAAGCCAACCCTGGTGATCGCCCACAACAAGACCCTGGCTGAGCAGCTTTATAATGAGTTCAAAGAGTTCTTCCCGGATAACCGGGTTGAGTATTTCATCTCATATTATGACTATTATCAGCCGGAGTCATATATTCCCTCAAAGGATCAGTACATAGAGAAGGACTCTCTTATCAATCCCAAGATAGAGCAGATGAGGCTGGCGACCACTGCCTCCCTCCTCTCTCGCCGGGATGTGATCGTGGTGGCCTCCGTCTCCTGCATCTACGGCCTTGGCAATCCAGAGAACTTCCAGAGCATGGGATTTGAGCTGAAGGTGAGGGACAGGATCTCCAGAAAGGATATCCTGGAAAGGCTGGTGGATATCCTCTATGAGCGCTCTGACCTGGACCTCTCCCCAGGACGCTTCAGAGTCAATGGCGAGATCATCGATCTCGTCCCCAGCTACTTCAACAACATCATCAGAATTGAGCTATTTGGAAATACTGTGGAGAGGATCTCTGAGGTTGACAGGATCACCGGCAGAAGGGTGGAGGATATGAGCTACTTCTTCATCTATCCGGCCAGGCATTATGTCATACCAGAGGAGGAGCTGAAAGCGGCGATCGAATCCATAAAGGCAGAGCTGGATGAGAGGCTGCCCCAGCTGGGAATGATTGAGGCCCACCGCCTCCGGCAGCGAACAATGCATGATATAGAGATGATAGAGGAGACCGGCAGCTGTAAGGGAATAGAGAACTACTCCCGCCACTTTGACCGCCGGCAGCCGGGGGAGCCTCCATTCTGTTTGATCGATTATTTCCCGGACGACTTCCTGCTCATAATCGATGAGAGCCATCAGACCCTACCCCAGCTCCGGGCGATGAACAGAGGCGACCGGTCCCGCAAGAAGAACCTGGTGGATTACGGCTTCCGGCTGCCCAGCAGCTATGACAACCGCCCCCTCGACTTTGGCGAGTTCGAGAGCTTCATGAGGAATGTGATATTCGTCTCCGCCACCCCAGGAGACTATGAGCTTGAGCATTCCAGCTCCCTGGTGGAGCAGATCATCCGCCCCACTGGCCTTCTCGACCCGGAGGTGGAGGTCCGGCCCGTCGATGGGCAGGTGAGGGATGTGATGGAGGAGATCAGCAAGGTGGTCCTCAGAGGGGATCGAGCCCTGGTCACCACCCTCACCAAACGGCTGGCAGAGGAATTGACAGATTATCTGAGCCGGAATGATATCCGGGCACGCTATCTGCACTCGGAGATCCAGCCTTTGGAGAGGACAGAGATCATCCGTGAGCTCAGGCTGGGCAAATTCGATGTTCTGGTGGGGATCAACCTCCTCCGGGAGGGGCTGGACATCCCTGAGGTGGGGTTCATCGGAATTCTGGACGCAGACAAAGAGGGATTTCTCAGGGATGAGAAGAGCCTGATCCAGACCATAGGCCGCGCTTCAAGGAATGCTGATTCCCGGGTGGTGCTCTATGCGGACAGGATGACGGCCTCCATAAAGAAGGCTGTTGAGACGACAGAGAGGCGCAGGCTGCTGCAGATGGCCTACAATCAAGAGCACGGCATCACCCCCCAGACCATCAGAAAGCCCATCCGGGAAAAGGTGGTGGAGATCACAGACACCAGGCACATTCCGAAATCGGATATTCCAAATGCGATCATCGAGCTGGAGGCGGAGATGATGGCAGCAGCAGATCGGCTGGAGTTCGAGAGGGCCATTCAGCTTCGGGATACCGTCCGCAGGCTGGAGAGGGAGCTGAAGGTGGCTTGAGTCGGGAGTTGTTCTATCATATCCACATCTTTTTCCGGGCAGGGAATTCAAAGAGGCAACAGTGCCCGGTGAAACAATGAGCGAAGGCCTGCCGGATCGGGGAGAGAGAGGCCAAAAGAGCATGACCCGGGGCGTCTCCTTATTGATCGGAGAGCCGAAAAAGGCCATCCTAAAGCTCTCCTGGCCCATGATCATGGCCATGCTGATCCTTGCCGCCTACAATCTGGTGAACGCCATCTGGGTGGCAGGCCTGGGATCCGATGCCTTGGCTGCAGTTGGATTTACAAGCCCCATATTCATGGTGGTGGTGGGTCTGAGCAATGGCCTGGGAGCTGGGGTCTCCTCCTCCATCTCCCGCCGGATAGGGGCACAGGATAAAAGGGGAGCGGACAATACCACCATGCATGCCCTCCTGCTGGTCTTAGCCGTCTCGATGATATTGACGGCCGGCCTTTTCATTGCCTTAGAGCCCCTCCTTATTGCAATGGGTGCAGGGGCTGCTCTGGGCCTGGCAGTTGATTATGGCAGTATCATATTCACTGGATCGATATTCATAGTCTTCAATAACATCGCTTACGCCATCCTGAGAGGGGAAGGGGATACCAGGCGCACTATGTATGCCATGGGGGCGGGGTCACTGATCAATGCCATACTGGATCCCATTCTCATCTACTGGATGGGGTTGGGGATTGCCGGAGCGGCATGGGGAACAGTCATCTCGCTCATGTTCGTCTCCGGGGTTCAGATCTACTGGCTGATCATCAAGAAGGATACCTATGTCTCCCTATCCAGGAAGGCTTTCTTCCCCAGCAGGAAGGTGATGAGTGACATCCTTCAGGTGGGGATCCCGGCCAGTATCGAGTTTCTCCTTTACTCTATAGATGCCATCATAATCAACAGCATGTTGGTTCGGGTTTCAGGGACGGATGCAGTAGCTGTGTACACTGCAGGCTGGCGGGTGATAATGATGGCTGTAATTCCTCTGATCGCCATTGCCACAGCAGAGGTATCCGTCGCAGGAGCTGCGATCGGCGCCAGGAAATATGAGAACCTGGCGATAATTCACAGATTTTCCACAAAGCTCGGCTTTGCCATTGGAACGGTGACCGCCCTGATCACCGCCATATTTGCCCCTCAGATAACCCTGTTTTTCACCTATTCCCCCCAGAGCGCCCATCTTGCCGGGACGATGGTGGCGTTCATGCATGTCATGTGCCTGTTCTACCCTTTCATGTCCCCGGGGATAATGTCTTCCAGCCTCTTTCAGGGGGCAGGAAAAGGTCTCACCTCCCTTCTGCTCAATATCTTAAGAGATGTGATTCTCATAACCGGGCTGGCCTTCCTCCTGGGGATGGTCCTGGGCCTGGGCCAGGAGGGCATCTGGTGGGGAATTGTGTTTGGAAACACCGCTGGCAGCCTCTTGAGTTATTTATGGGCCAGGCTCTATATAACCCGGCTGATGAAGGATAAAGGAATAGCATAGCAGAAAGCCTCCATTCTCATAAAAAGCATCCTGATTGGAGAGGGAGGGAGGGGTGCTGCCCTCAGCCAATACATGGGCGGTGTGCAGCAGAGGATCCTCAGTGCTTTGATGCTTTTATGGTGGGGTCTAGTGCATCCTGGCTCCCCCGCAGGGCACAGGGTAGTGGGAGCACTATGCTCAAAGGCGGTGCAGACATGGCCCCGGCCTCAATCCTCCACCCAAAACTCCTGCGGCCAGAGCCCTCCCTCCTGACCGGGTCCGGTTTGCACCTCTTGCAGCCGGCTGGAGATCATCTCCTCCACCTCCTCCAGGTTGATTCTGAATACCTCTGCCAGGATCTCCTTTGCTGCCTGGAGCTCCATGGCCTCAAGGCCTCCATGAACTGCTCTCTTATGAGACCTGGTCAGATGCTCAAAGACTCCTGCCATAATGGACATCTACTGCGTGTAAGTTTAAGTATTTTTTCTAGAAATTAATAGCAAGAAAGCATTTTTACACATTAGAAAGTATGAATAAGATACAAATGAGAGAATGATGATCCCTGATGAGAGCGATCTTCCTGATGAGAGCGATCTTTCTGATGAGAGCCTTTCTGATGAGAGCGATCCGGGCACATTTTTCATCCCGGCTGATGAGAAGGGGATGGATTGATCACTGCAGTGAAATCCATCCCTACCCGGAGCGGGGAGAGCATGACGCTCAGCCAGGATGGTCTGCCGGTCCGAGGGGCTTTCTCAATGGCATTGGGCCTCCTGGCCAGATCCAGGGCCTCCCAGGAGGGAAAAGGGCTCCAGGGGGTGGGGCCCGGATGCATCCTGCCTGTGGAAAGAGCAAAGCTCCACCATCATCTCCTGGATGAACCTGCGCTTCAGACATGGATCTTCTCTCCTCCGCTCTGGAACCTCTCGAACCTCTCTATTGCCTCCATCCCCTTCTGAGTGGTCTTGTGTACAGACCGGGAGCCTTTGGATCTCACCTCGATCAGGCCATCATCGATCAGGAGCAGATAAGATATCAACTTCAGGGTGGCGGGGCCGGGCTTGGTCACGATCTTAGTCCCTTTTGCTCCATTCATACATTTTTTTAAAACAATTGATGTTGTCCTTTCACAGGTTCTGAATTTTGATCTCATTTCATTCTCCACCTATATCAAGCCTAATGACATTCACAATGTACAATTCAAAGAATATATAGACGATTAAGATAAGCAGAAGTGGACAATTCTTAAGATGTTATGATAGAACAGCATCCAGGGTATCGATCATAACTGCCAGTCAGCCCAGGGTCGGTGGTCTGCCCTCTCGGGGCTGGCCGGTTTATGGTGCTCAAAGGCCGGTTAGGGCCAGAAGAGCCAGGCCCCTTTGAGGGCGGAGGCGAAGAGCTCCGGAGGGCTGGCAGCTCCCATCTCCCATCAGGATCACGCCCTCCTTCTGCCTGCAGACAGATCAACAGAGATCTCAGCAGCTCATGTCCTTGACCGGGAGAATGCCCCATCGATCTGCTATCATCCTCTTCGTCATCCACACAGACAAATAGCAGCAGCCTGGCCATCGATCGCAGCATACCTGGCACTGATGATGGCCGTGGCGCTAGCATCTCCCTTTCAATTTCCAGACCCTCAATTTCCAAACCGGCATAGCGCAGCCTATCGCCTTCAGAACCAAATTAATAAAGTATATCTGCATGCAATCTCATCACGGGCATGATAGCATGATCGAAATCACTGTGATAGAGGAGAAGCCTCAGCTGGTTGTCGGGATGAGGCGGAGGGGGCACTACAGAGATATTGCAGAAATGATCCCTACACTATTCAAATATGCAGTGGGACATGGAGCCAAAATCGTCGGCCATCCCTTTTTTATATATCATGAGAGCAGCTCTGAGGAGGCGAAGAGGGCAGATGAGGCCGGGAATGCTGAGATAGAGGTCTGCGTTCCCATTGCAGAGAAGATCCCGGAGAATGGCGGGATAACTTGCTATGAGCTTAGTGGGGGAAGGATGGCCCGGACAGTTCACAAAGGACCTTACCAGGAGTGCGAATCAACTTATACGAGACTCTTTGACTGGCTGCAAGAGAATGACTATCAGATCACCGGACCGATAAGGGAGGGTTATGCCAATGATCCCAGAGAGGTCGCCCCAGAGGAGATCCTGACCATAATCTATGTCCCGATAAGCTGAGGGCGGTGCTTGTAGCCCTGAATGTGCGCACAGATGAGGGAGGGGGCATGCAAATGAAGCACTCGGCTATCATACAAGGCCTGAGTGCGCCCCCCCCAAAAAAAAAAGCAAAGCTCAGGAGATGCTCCCTGGGCTTCAGAAGTCCGTTCTCAGGACCAGGGTTGTCCTGTAGACGGGGCCCACAAATGTCAGCTCTTTGGAGGCCTCGCCCCGGGGCTCCTCCTTTGCCTCAACCACTCTGGTGTCCATGAGAGTATCGGCGACAATCACCCACTCCCTGAACTCATCAGTGGTGGACAGGTTCAGCATCACCTTTCCTTCTGCATCGGTCATGCCTCTTATCTTCGCATCATCGCCAACCTTCTGAGCGATCAATTCGATGCCGCTGAAGGGCTGGCCCTGATAGAGAACCTGGAGCTGGAAGTTGCCCTTGCCCGCCTCAGTGATATTGGTGAGGGGCACGATCTCTAGTATCTGACCCACAGGCTTTGAGGCTATGGAGTAATCAGAATCGGGGCCTGCAATGAATGTCTTGCCATAGGTATGGAGGGGATAAGATCTCTCGACATACCAGTCATTGGCCCATCCCGTCTTGTTGATGGCGTTGAAGTCGATCTCGTCCACCCCTCCTGCCTCCCAGTATCCTGTTACCGGAGGATTGGTGATGATGTGCGTCCAGGCTCCGCCGCCGTTGTAAGCAGTTATGAGGTACAGTCCCGGATGCTCGACATCGAAGCTGAAGATAGGCCAGTTGCCCATGGTATCTGTCTTTTCATTAAGGATATGCTCGATCACGCCGCCATCCTGCCTGATTACAGTCAGGTTGGTCAATCCTTCAGGCATCTCTGAGGAGGAGGTGTTATGACCAGCAGCTACAGGCAGTATGGCTGTATCTCCGATATTCACCCAGCCGGATACGGGCCTGATGAATACTTGATGTGCGTTCCCTGCTGCCGAGCAAAATAGCATCAGCAGCACCAATATCAGGAAAATCCTTCTCATTCTCAATACACCAATCATACTAGATATGAAATCATACTTAAATCTTGCTACGAAATCAAAAAAACGTCGCCTGATATCAAAAAAAAAAAGAGGTATCAAAAAAGAGGTATCAAAAAAGAGGCATTAATAAAAAAGAGGCATCAATGCCACCCTACCATAGAGCCAAGGGAATATGGCATTTAGTGGCTGTGGCAGCACTGATGGGTATGATTGTGATGCTCTTTGTCATGAACATGCTCATGCTCGTGCACCTTTCCATCATGCTCATGAGGGTGGGAGTGTTTATCCTCTGTATGACAGCACATTAGCTTTCACCTCCGATCTTATTTTCACAATATGAATTCAACCAAAAGGCTATAAAAGCTTTACTGTTATCGATTTTTGCTGTATATGTCTAAATTTTTTAAAGGAAGATTTTGCTGTTCGTTATAATTACATTCTTGGTGATGTGAGGAAATTACATCAACTTTTTATCAATTCCAATTTGTATCATCATGTCCATCTTCTCTGTCAACTCTTATGGCAGAGATGAATGGATCATCGAGGCCCTGAATATCCTTTGATCATGATCAAATGATCCCATCGCTGAGGGCATCACTGCTCCTGTGCTCAATTCCTTGCCGGAAATTCTTCGCGCAGGATCGTGCCCTGCGTGCACCATCTTGTGAAATCGATCTACTTGCCGCATATCGGGCACCGTTCTCAGGATTGAAATCGATGCCCAATCAAGAAAACAGAAAAAATCGCAAGTATATATCATACAGTAGCAATCATCCTCTAAGCGGAAGGAATAGGTGGATGAGGATGGCAGAGGGTGGCAGGCAAATGGAGCTTTAAAGGGCCAGAATGATTATGAGGGCGGTGGCGTTAGCCTGGCGGCAGCAGTTATCCTGCGCTTTTATGCCTCATCACAGCTCCTCTTTCAGGCTGCATAGAGGGCAGTGATGGTGCCATTTGGCCTCATTGCAAAGACTGCAAGGCACAGGAGGAAAACTCCCGGTGGCACATCACCCCAACGATCCGGCGAAGGGCCCAATGACTCCAGGGAGCACCATCGCTTTTGCATTTGGAGTCATTCCTCTTTCATCTTCTCCAGCACCCGGATCTCCTCAATCGCTGTCTCAGGATAGTTCCCGCTCTCATCCTTCTCCAGATACTTGATCATATCCCAGATATTGAGCAAGGCTGCGCTCACGCCGGCGAGGGCCTCCATCTCCACCCCCGTTCTTCCCAAGGAGGTCACTGTGACTGTTGCTTTCACCCTCATCTCCTCCAGCTCAAAGCCGACCTCCAGAGCGGTGATGGGAATGGGATGACAGAAGGGAATCAGACGGGGTGTCTCCTTGACTGCCAGTATGGCCGCCAGCCTGGCGGTAGCCAGAGGATCTCCCTTCTTAGTATCCCCTCTTCTCACCGCCTCGATGGTGGATTCCTTCAGCCTGATCGATCCTGCGGCAGTGGCCCTTCTGAAGACCTGGGGCTTGAAGGTGATATCCACCATGCCCAGCAGCTCTTCTGTGCCGGCCCGATCGCCTGGCCCGTCCCCCTCTTCCCTCATCCTCACTTCCTCAGCTCTTCCCCCTCCAGCTGCATGGCCAGAGGGATCTTCTCCACCAGATCAGTGGCCAGCATGCCAAATCCCCTCTCTGCATAGGCCAGATCTCCTGCCCTGCCATTGACGAAGGCTGCAGCGTTTGCTGCCCTCAGAGCGGATGTTCGGGCATAAAAGGCAGCGGCAATCCCCGCCAGGACATCTCCCGTGCCGCCCACAGTCATCCCCGGATTGCCGGTGGTATTGGCCCGAATGAGCTCTCCATCGGTGATCAGGTCGACCTTTCCCTTGAGCAGAACGATCACCTCCCTCTCCCGGGCATAGCCCTTCAATGGCTCCATCCTCTCTCTCCAGTCCATATCCGCCAGGGAGAGTCCACTGAGGCGCTGAAACTCCCCGGCATGGGGGGTGATAATTCCCTTCAGGGGCAGGCCTGGCAGGAGGGCATCGGCATCGATGACCGCCTTCTCCGCCAGAGGGATTATACTGGCCAGGGCATCACCGGTATCGGGATGCCTTCCCAGTCCCATGCCCATGACCACCACATCATGAGCTGGAATAAGGTCCTGGAGCACTGGAAGGTCCTGGGGGGTGAGATGATCGCTGGAGAGCTCCCGCACAATCAGGTTAGGCGAGAAGCAGGAGATGGCCCTTGCGGCCTCTGCTGGCGCTGCCACGGTGACGATATCTGCACCCGCCCGCAAGGCAGCAAGGGCAGCGAGAGCAGGAGCGCCGGTGTAAGGGCCGCCGCCGATCACCAAAACCCGGCCGCTATCTCCTTTGTGGCTCTCCCGAGACCTCTTTCCCATCAGCCCCAGGTCCCCTGGCCCCACAAAGAGTTCTGCCTCCGGGGGTATGCCGATATCAGCTACGATAACGCATTCACCCAGATCCGGCTTTGGGCGATGAAATGTGACCACATAATCAGCCCGCACCACCTTGCCCGTCCCCTGGCCACTGGGGATATCCACCGATAGCACCTTCTTTCCGGAGAGGTTTATAGCATCGATCGCTTCTGCCTCCAGCCCGGCCACCCTTCCCTTCACCCCGGTTCCAAATATCCCATCCACTATCAGGTCGCACTCGCCAAGCTTCAGCTCCTCCGAGCTCCTCACCTCGCGCAGATCCCAGTGCAGCTGCTCTAAGATCTCCCAGTTCCTCTTCGCCTCCTCTGTGGATATATCACGTGCCCGGCCCAGAAGATAAATGGTAACCTCAAAGCCTGACAGATGGCGGGCAGCAGCGAAGGCATCGCCGCCATTGTTCCCCCGGCCAGCGATGATGGCGACCCTCTTGCCCGGAGAGGATGCAATTACTTCTCTGGCTATAGCAGCACCTGCATTCTCCATAAGCTGGAGAGGAAGAAGGCCCAGGTACTGGCAGTTGGCGTCCACGGCCCGCATCTCCTCCCAGGATATCATTCTCATAATCGATCAATCTCCTTCTACTGCATCTGGTTCCTGTGGGGGTGAGACCACCAGCAGTTTATCGGCCAGCGATCAGCCCGGGCCAGGTCTTTGGATCTATTTGCAAAGCTATCCCGGAATGCAGAGGCAGTTTCCGGTTAAAACCCTTTCTGTGCAAGGAGGAGAGAAGCAATCACTAATCCACTAAATTACTGATATTGGACAATTCAGTTCAATTTCGATCTTGAGGTTCGCCTCCTTTTATCCGGTAAAAAGTTCAATAAGATTGCAGATGGCAGGGACCAGGACCGGCCATCATCCTGAGGATTATCCAAATGAGCTTCATGATAAGACTTATGCTCTGCGCCCTGGTACTTCTCCTCCTACTGGCCTTGCCCGGGGCGGCAGAAAGCTGGATCGTGCAGAGCGTCAGCCAGGATATAGATTATTCAAAAGATAAAGGCAGCTTGCAAAGCAGCATCCAGATATCAGGCATCGAGGGGGAAGATGCCTTCATCATCCAGCAGATAAATCAGAAGCAAGAATGGACCAATCTCGATTGCACAGATGCATCATTTATGAGAGGGGGGCATGGAGCTGCTCCCCGGGACATCAATGCTGCTGGCCTGATGGAGATCATGAAGGATATGAGAAGCAAAGATAATCCAAAAGGCATCGACTTTTGCAGGACGAACATCCTGGTTTTCTACTGCCTTCCAGGTGAGCTGCAGATGGATTCAGGGGAAGGATGGCAAGAGATAGATATGAACTCCAGCCGGCAGGCGGTTTGGGAGATGATTGCCTGCCTGGACCTGATCACAGCAAAGTCATGCCATGGCTTGTCTGGTGCTCTAGAGGATGACTATCATCTCCTCAATCTATCCAGGATGCCAGGAGCTTGATTTTCGCCCGGCTTTGTCACTTGACTTCGTCAGGTCGGATCTCCCTGGACCTCATCAAGGAGGAGGATCTGCTGGGAAGATGATGCCATAATAAGCACTGGACAGGAGCCTTCCCGGCTGGATCTGCTCCACATGGAGGTCCACCGGGAGCCCCACTGGGGAGGATTACTCTATTGTGGAATTCTCCAGATCCACCTCTACACCGGTTGCATTTAGCCTGTACTGCATGACGATGGTCCGGTTGGCCTCGTATACCCAGATATCATCGCCCTTCAGTCTGATCTTCCCTTGTTCGTTGATCTGCAGCGGATAGGCATATAGCCCCATA
Organism: Methanothrix sp.; assembly: GCF_016706325.1. Classification (NCBI taxonomy): domain Archaea; kingdom Methanobacteriati; phylum Methanobacteriota; class Methanomicrobia; order Methanotrichales; family Methanotrichaceae; genus Methanothrix; species Methanothrix sp. The sequence continues at coordinate 1,570,861 of NZ_JADJJX010000001.1, forward strand.
TCCTTATCCGGGGAGAACTTCGCCTCCATTATAGAGCTTGTGCCATCGATCCAGGCAGTGGCGCTTCTGTTGCCAGGAGTGAGCTTGATATTTATCCCCGATAATGCATAATCCCTCTGAGAGCTGTAGCCGGTCCATGTATACTTCAAGGGGACCTCTCCTCCATTTATCGGCTCTGTATTCAGGACAGCATTTATCTGGTTGAATTTATCCAGAAACCTCATGGTGATGTTATGCTTCAGACTGCTCTGGGCATCAAGGGAGCATTCTCCATCCCCCATAGAATATGCCTTTAAATCAAATACTGCTAAATCGCCAATGTATGAATTATTATTTAAATAGATCTCCTCCTGCATCGCCGACTTAGGGGTAAAATAGTCCATAAGCACAATGCCGGAGCCGGAGCGATAGGAGAAGAGGATGGAGTTGGACTGTCCGCCGGAGATGCGGCGGGTGTAGTTCAGATCACCGGCATCGATCGTGAGGCCTGCCCCTTGATCGCCATTCGGGGTTCTCATATAAGCAGTATCCTCGAACCGGCTGCTTTTGGCATTTTCTGCCGGGCTGGCGGCGGAGCTGGCAAAGTAAGTGGTCTGATAGATGCCGGCGGTGTTGGTGTAATCTACCCCCTGCAGGTAGATGCTCTCCTTAGTCTCACTGCCGCTGGTTGCATAGGTGTTCTGCAGACTTACATCGGCAGATGAAATGCTGGCCAGAAGGATGATTGACAGGACAATCAGCCCCATTCTCATTGTCTTTTGGCCTTCTATTATTGCTGGCAGATCTCTCAAACCCAAATTACATCGCCTCCAGTTGAGGACTGTCTCCTTCCCTCTGAGATCTCAACTACAGTGAACTCTGGCTGCAATGGTTGAAATAGATTTTCCCGGATGGTGGTTCTATTTATCATAGCCCTCTCCTCTGTGAGGTTTCCGATTGGAGTGAACTTTTTCTGTGATTGTGGGCGGGCCAGTGCGATGGGGATCCTCTCAATCCCCAGAGAATAGCTCATATCGCTGTAGAGCACCGCCAGATCTCGAGCCTCAACCAGCTCCATGCTGCTGCCCTGGGAATCGCTGGATATATCCGCCAGCCTCTTCATGACTGAGGATATAGTAACCTCGCCGATCAAGAGCAGCTCCTCTCTTGTCGATGGCTCCTTCAAAAACACAATGCTGCTGATAATTTTATTGGATTCGTTGATCGCCCTCTCGATATCATAACTGGATATATATTCAATGCCCCGATCACCGGCTGCCAGATCGCTTCTCTGCCCATCCGCCGCAGAGGGGCAGATGATAATGGTTGCCAGAACAATCAGGAAAAAGAGATGACGGGGATCCATGATTATTCTATCTCGATGTGCCCCACTTGCAGCAGATCCCACCCTCGCACTTATTAAACATATTCTCGATCCTTTCAAATTGGTCTTTGTTGTTTTGTTCTTGATTCTCTCTCTCCAGCTGTTCCTTTGCATAATCATGGAACATCTGCATGATATCCTGATTATTAAAGATGCTGCCAAACTCAGACCAGAAACCTCCGAATATGCTCAGATCCAGGCCTGACGCACTCAATGGGTTCAGCTCCCCCAGCTCCGGATCGTACCTGAACAGCACCTCTTCCACAGTGCTTGAATTTCCAAAGGCCTCGTTTAAAGCGCTAATATCGTAGCTCTTGTAAAAATCCTCATATAACAATAGCTTTGTCGCTGAGCTTGAACTCATGGTCTCATTGTTGATATTGACCAGATCGGACAGAGTCAACATATCCTCTCGAAGCACAGCAAAGGGCAGTGCTGCATTCTGGAGTGTTCTGTCTATCTGATATCCATCATTGTAGCGCTCATCTCCCATTCCGTATTCTATGGTCAGCCATGAGTAATCGAATATCTGCATCAGCTCAGATCCATAAGAGATCAACCCTTGATTTCGAGTTTTTTTGATGGCCCCATCCTCTGTCAGGATGGCTGTATTCATCATGCTCCATAGGCCCATGGGGTTGTTGCTGAAGGATGCGACGCTATGTATATCCTTGCTGCTGATGGTCAGTGCATCAGCGGGCTCATCGATAATCTCAAAATAATATCCATCTTCATCTTCAGCATTGGTGAAATCGAGATCCTCCTGGGAGGAGCCACTCTCCATGAACAGTCCCGCCAATATGATCAGCGCTGCCATCAGGATGAACGGCCGGGAGATTCTGAAGATCTGAGACATAATCGTGATAAATAATTTAAGGAATAAGGGAGGAAGGCAACCCCCTCGCCTTATTCACATCTTGTTCTCTTTATGGCTTTTCCACTCTGAATCCAGTATTTACGGATCCTTGGCGGCGACGGTGATGTTGACGTTGTTCTCAACTGCACCGATGGAGGTCTGGTTGTCGAGTGACTTGGTGTTGGCCGAGGCGGTCAGCTCGATCACAGTCCTGACATCATCGACGATCATGGCCAGCTTGTTGTCGACGTTCAAGACCTTGGCCTCATCATGGCAGTTGTAGTCGTATATATTCAGGATGTCCTGATTGGTGATCTGGCCGATGTAGGAGCCCTCCTTCAACCAGACCATGGATCCATCTTCGTCTGTCTCCAGCTCCTTCAAGCCCTGGTTAGCGATCCAGGCACCCTGAATAGCCTTGTTCCAGGTGAGGCCCTTTGCTCCTTCACCATCTTCGAAGGATGCGGGTCCCAGGCTGGAGATCTTCTGGTTCATTTCCTGATCGATTCTTGCAAAGGGAGCAATCCTGAATACACTGCCATCGGCTGCATCCTGGGCCTTGGGTGTGACGATGATTGCTGCAGAGAGACCCTCGTTTCCAATGCCCACCTTCTGCTCGTCATTAACGGAAATGCCAACCCTGACATTCTCGACAGTCTGAGTGTCCTTCTGGGTGATGATGTTCGCATAGCAATCGGGACAGACTTTCAGTTCATCAGCGCCTACCACTCCTATTGTCAGGAGCAGCATGAACGCCGCTAGATACTTCAACATAGCTTTTTTGCCTCCTTACGTTTCATATATAATTCTTCCCCAATCCGTGGAAGGGATATCTGCCCCTCCCAGGTGGTCGTACATTACTTGCACCTGTAATTTATTAAAGGAATAGGAACCATCTATAAGAGTTGCATTTCGGTAGTTTTGATAAGTAACCTCGTTACTTACAGGTGATATGGATTTTTTTTATATAGGATCATGCAGGCCTTATACTTATCGATAAACGGCCAGTGATGCCTTTGAGCATGAAGCGTCTTCTTGCCCTGCTGCTATGCTGCTTGGAGATCTCTTTAGCGGGAGCTGTAGACGATTCCATGGCCACAGGGGAGGGAACCCTCGCTATCACGCTCTCCGGGGCCAATCTCACCCAGCAGTATGAGTATATGTCGGGATGGGACTGGCTCTCTCCATCCCATGCTCAGGATCATCCTGAGGCTTTTGCATCCTCTGTCCACTCAGGAGAGCTGAGATCCCTGCAATTCTCTCTGAACGATCTCTTTCTGACCGATGAGAGAGAGGATGATATTCAATTCTTAAAATCGGCCTCATCCAACTATAGCCATCTGCCAAAGATCAGCAGCAAAGAGCCAGGAGGAGACGGTCCCTTCAGCCGCGCAGGCCTGAGCCAGAGCTCCCCTGAATTGCAGTTCATTCAGAGGAGCGATAAAGCGCAAGAGAGGCTGCTTGACTACAGCACCTCACTGGGGATGCTCAAAGAGAGCGATATCGCCTTTGTAGATGAAAAGAAAAAGATCATTGACAGCCCCATCGACATGATCACTGGTATCTGGGCGCCATCGGAAGGAGAATTTGAGGGCATGCTCAGAACCAGCGATTCTAATAGCCTCAAGCTTTTGGACCCGGAGCGCATCGCTCAGTTTTATGAGACCTCCCTCATTACATCTCACATAATTGGCACGCCCTCCGTTCAGGCGGGCGGTGATCAGGCCTTGAATCCATTCATCAGCCCGCTGGAGCCTCGCAGAACGGACGGCTCCTCCAAAGAAGTCTATAGCTATTTTCCGGAGAGGCTTCCCAAGTCGAGAAATAAGAAGGAACTGAAAAACTACGCCATAGTTGTGGGGATCGATCAGTACAATGATCGCATGAGGCTGCGCACCTGCGCGAATGATGCCAGGTCGATGGCAGATCTGATGAGGGAGATGGGCTATGATGTCCTCCTGCTCAGCGATCAGACTGATGAAAAGCCGACGAAAGAGAACATCCTGAAAAAGGCATTTGATGAGATAAAAGCTAAGCCGAATGTGGGGAATGTGATATTCTACTTCTCCGGGCATGGAACAAAGGAGGGAGATGATAGCTTCTACCTCATACCCCGGGATGCAGATGGACATATCTCCACATATATCAGCGAGGCCGAGCTGAGAGAGCAGATAGCAGATTTAAAAAATTTTGCTATGATCATCGATGCCTGCAATAGCGAGGGCATGAGCCGGGCAATCGGCAAAGATCAGCTCATCATAGCCTCATCCCGGCACAATGAGTCCAGCAATGGGGAATGGACCGGCTCAATGAGCGTATTCACCTCTTATTTGATCAAAGCCATCAGAGAGGAGAGGGAGAGAAGCAACAGAGTCCTCCTGAAAAGATGCTTTGATAGAGCACGCGCCGATACGGAGAGGTGGTCTAGGAGCCATCTGATCAGCCAGAACCCGGCGATGATCGATAACACAGATGGGATCTATTATATAAACTAGGCTATAGGAATCTATAGGAAATCGTAAGATAAGCTGACATTCAAGTGAGATCATCTCTTTATTCAGATGAATCCTGAACACTGATCTAAGCTCGGATAAGAATCGCAGTCCCTGCAATGGCGACTAACTTGATCTTGATCTCTGGGGGAGAGATGGCTGATCCTGTGAAGAGCTCATTGAATTGAATCAAAAAAAGAGGGAGAGCACCAGGGGGTGCTCCCTATGGCAGAATCCATTTAGCAGAAGCCTGAGCATCCGCATGGCCCGCAGCCGCAGTCGTCGTCGAGGATCAGCCGTCCTGTATCTGAGGCGATAATCAGCCCTTTGGCGTCCTTGCATACCACTTTATATTGGTACAGGCCCGGGACCCCCCAATTGATATTTCCTGGCAAGACAACGCTCATCTCGCTGAGCTCGTCTGCGCACCCTCCTCCTGCTGCTGTCACCATCTGCTTCAGCCCCGCACTGTATAGCGGCAGGCTGTAATCTCTGCAGGAGAGCTTGCCGGATAGCTCTACACATACTATGGGCAGACAGATATCGGGAGCATGAGCAATGTCATTGCATTCCACAATCACATCGCCCTTGGCAGTTGGGCATTCCACCCAAGATGGGCTGCAGTCGACTGTGTAGCTGCCGCCGGTGACAAATCCTGTGCTGGGATCGGTGATCACGCCGCTGAGATCTATCACCGGCGTCTGATCACAGACATAGTCTCCTTTGTTCTGACAGTCGGCGACGACCAGAGCGGAGAGATCCTCTTTGCTCACGCCGCAGCCCACAATGATATCCTCGGCATAGGCCTCGCAGGGGCAGACAGCATGCTGGCAGGTACACAGGATCACCCCTTCGCAGGTGGAGTCGCAGTTCTCAAGCTCCTCCCCCCCGGCATGGCAGGTGACGCTGAATGTGTACTCGCCGCCCATCACATAGCCTGTTGTTTGGTCCACAGGCCATTCAGGGAACGACCACTCGGGCGTATCATCGCATTCTGCACAGACATAGGCATTCACGTCCTTGATAAGATCCTCCAGCTCATCTGGATACATGCATCCATCCTGCGAGAAGCTTATCAGATCGCAGTTGCACTTCTCGACTACAGTTATGGTCACAGTCCCCTGGCTGCAATCATTGTCGATATCGCAGAGCTGATAGGTGAAGCAGTCCATGCCGCTCCAGCCTTCTATTGGGGTATAGCAGTATGTGCCATCGGAGTCGACAACTGCCGTTCCATGGGCGGGATTCGAGAGCAAAGACCAGGTGTTCTCACCATCTTTGGAGGGGATATCGTTATCCGCAACGCTGCTGCATAGCGTACTGTCCTGGCATATGCGGGCTGAGTCGTCATTGGCCACTGGAATATCGTTTACGCACTCTATATTGATGGTCACAGTGGCAGTATCGTAGTCCCCATCGACATCCTTGAGGATGTAGGTGAACTCGTCTTCTCCGCAGTAGCCCTCCTCTGGTGTGTAGGTGAATGAGCCATCTTGATTCAGCACTACAGTTCCGTGTTCTGGATCGGTCTCCTTCAGCCAGACATTTCCGCCGTCCTTGGAGGGAATGTCATTGCCTGCAACACTGTCGGTTATCGGCGTGTCCTCGATGGTGTTGAATGTGTCATCATTGGCCACTGGAATGTGGTTTATGCACTCTATATTGATCGTCACAGTGGCAGTATCGTAGTCCCCATCGACATCCTTGAGGATGTAGGTGAACTCGTCTTCTCCGCAGTAGCCCTCCTCTGGTGTATAGGTGAATGAGCCATCTTGATTGAGCACTACAGTTCCGTGTTCTGGATCGGTCTCCTTCAGCCAGACATTTCCGCCATCCTTTGAGGGAATGTCATTGCCTGCAACACTGTCGGTGATCGGCGTGTCCTCTATGGTGTTGAATGTGTCATCATTGGCCACTGGAATGTGGTTTATGCACTCTATATAGATGGTCACAGTGGCAGTATCGTAGTCTCCATCGACATCCTTGAGGATGTAGGTGAACTCGTCTTCTCCGCAGTAGCCCTCCTTTGGTGTATAGGTGAATGAGCCATCTTGGTTCAGCACTACAGTTCCGTGTTCTGGATCGGTCTCCTTCAGCCAGACATTTCCGCCATCCTTGGAGGGAATGTCATTGCCTGCAACGCTGTCGGTTATCGGCGTGTCCTCGATGGTGTTGAATGTGTCATCATTGGCCACTGGAATGTGGTTTATGCACTCTATGTTGATGGTCACAGTGGCAGTATCGTAGTCTCCATCGACATCCTTGAGGATGTAGGTGAACTCGTCTTCTCCGCAGTAGCCCTCCTCTGGTGTATAGGTGAATGAGCCATCTTGATTGAGCACTACAGTTCCGTGTTCTGGATCGGTCTCCTTCAGCCAGACATTTCCGCCGTCCTTGGAGGGAATGTCATTGCCTGCAACACTGTCGGTTATCGGCGTGTCCTCGATGGTGTTGAATGTGTCATCATTGGCCACTGGATGATCATTGGCACAATCTATGAGGCTGATCTGCCCACATTGCTCTTTGCATCCCGGGCATTTCACACAGAAGGAGTATGTGCCAGCAATTGGATTGCCATTTTTATCCACTCCGATCCTGCTCAGATCGATGATTGGAGATACATCTCCACATCCGTAACAGCCCGCTCCAGCCTCTGCCAGAATATCTCTGATCTCACCCAGAGTGGTTGGCAGACAGATGGGGTCTATGGTCGGGATATTGGGCCGGCATGTGCAACGGATCTGGATCTTAGCAATCGCTGGATATAGTGACTTGCACCTTCCATTGGTTGCATTATACTTGAACCACACATATGTGCCTTGCCGGATATTCGGTGATGGCGAGTAGATAAAGGATCCATTTGCTGCTACCTTTATGGATCCATATTTGGGATCGATCGTTATCAGTTCAGGATCCAGGACTTCAAGGGCCTGGGGATCATTCGCCAAGAGCCCCTGGCTTTCAGGAACCTCCTTTATCACTCCGCATTGAGCTGTATAAAGCTCCCCCCGGATAAGCCAGGGACATGTTGCTGCTGATGAGAGTGAGGCCATCAAAGCCAGCAACACTCCGAGAATAAGAATGCCCTTGAGCGATCTTTTATACATAAGTCGTTGCCTCCATTATGGTTTTGCCTCCAGATTATTTTATGTAGTCATTACCTCATTCCTGTTCTTAAGGAGAGACGAACAATGGATGCGTATGCGTGTTAAGAGCTTAATTCCGAAAGAGCAGAAACGCTATAACATATGAATACAAAGATAATGAATATAGAAATAATATATGTAAAAATAATAAATATGAATATAACGAATATAAACACAATGAATATGAATATAACGAATATAAACACAATGAATATAAATATAATGGATATGGATATGGATATAATGAATATGGAAATAATGAAAACAAAAATAATGAAAATAAGATGATAGAGTCAGCCTCTATCAGAAGAGGAACTCGGCCTCTGTCTTGCCCAAATCGTAATATTTTATGCTGTTGTTGAGGGCGTCTGTGGCAGCCGTGGAGTACTTCGTCTTTCTGGTCTCAAAGTATTTCGCCATATTATAGAGATATATATTGAAATATTTCATGGAACTGACAGTATAGTTATGAAAATCTTCGAACTTCTCTGATGGCACAGTGCTCTCCGCTTCAGCCAGGCCGTGTGAGTTCAGGACCAGGAGTGCTGTGGTGGCAATCATGGCCTCTCTGATCGACTGGTTCGAGCCATTTCCATGCACTGTGGCATTCCATATCTCCCATTGATAGTCGAAATTCTCAACGAAGGTGTTCCAGATTCGCTTCTCTGTTGCCCCTTCATCTGGATCCCCCGCATCTTGAGCCTGCATGATCTTCAGAACAGGCTGATCGATCATGCCGGCCGAACTGCTTTCATCTTGTGCCGATACTGGCGGCATGCTCATTGCTGCAGTTGCGGCCAGTATGAATAGCGCCAATAGGACATTTAATCTTGATCTCATTTCAACACCTCATTTAACTGCTAGACTTGAATCATTCAGCATCGAATGGAGCAGGCATGACCAGGCGGCTCTGAGGGAATAGTCCAGCCCGGGATAGGTGGCCGGACAGCAATCCAGCATGCCGCCAATATCGTCCTCCGCAAATTGGAAGCTATGCTCTGAAGCAACCTTTTTGCTTATCTTGAATGAGCCTACATAGTCCTCCTCGATATCTCTGTCCGGTGATTTGAATTTAAATCCAGAATATATATCCGATTCAGAGACAAACCGAAGCATTGAGCTGTGATTCTCTCCTGCAAACTCATCGACCCCACTGGGGACTACATCGGCCATGATCAATGCATTTCTGTATCTTGCAGCGAAAGCAGACGATTCGGAGAACTTCTTAGCATGATAGCTGGTCATCATTTTATCATCATGGTTTTGGAATATATTTCGCTTGTGTAGCCCCTCTCCTCGGTACATGGTCTCCTCAACGCTCATCAGATAGGAGGGCATGCTCTCGTTTATTTTTACATTATATCTTTCGGCGTTATCGGATACAGCCTCCTCGATGCTGACAAAGTTGATTGAACTTCCTGCAGATAGAAGGCTATCCTCTTTAAGCCTTCCCTCTTTGGTATGAGTATTCTCCTTAAGGCTTACATCGTCCAGGCCTTTGATAAATATATACTTGGAAGAGTTCCCATCTCCTTTGCAGTGGCTCTCTGAGTTGAACTCATAGGCCGATATAAAATGGCCCCGGCTCCATGAGGTGCTGTTGTTGCTGTCGTTTACTGTAACAGAGATATCATAGCCAATCCTCCCTTCGGCCAATGATAATATCGATATCGTCAGCAGAAATATAAAGATGCAAAGTGCCCCATGCCTTATTTTTTCGCCCTCCTTTGGCCACATTTGGGTTAAGCTTTTTGATACATATATCTTTTGCTGATGTTTTATTGCCAGGATGGGGATATTCTTTGAAAATTAAGCATATAATATTTTAAAAATATATGGCGATGGTTTCGCCACTCATCACCATCATCGGTAAAGCCTCCATATTCCGGCCTTATCACCATTTCCAAGCGAGCGCTTCTCCCCTGAATAGCAATGCATCACCTGTCCGGTATCATATGCGAACTCCATTTTATTGTAAAGATCGCCCAGACCCAGGGTATGCCCCATCTCATGCAATAGCACCGACTGCACATCAATATCTCTCTTATTGGTGCTATCTGTGCGCCAGTTGTAATTCGAATTCAGCACTAGATCCGACTCAAGGGCACTGTTGTAACCATCAACCTTAGCCGAGCTGTAATAGGTTCTGGCATAGGCCAATGCATTGCAGTTGGTGGCGAAAGGCTTCCAGTTGATCACATTCTTCCTGTCATACCGGTCTGCAGCCATCAGCGGATCCAATGTGACCAGGTTGCTGTCGGCGAAGAGATTCTGATTTGATGCTGCATCCCAGGTGTTTGAGGCTGCTTCGATTGCTCTCTTCACCTCTGCTGTCTGCAGTCCTTCATTCTTCATTATATTGTCATTCTTCAAGATCCATTTTATCTGGGGATCCCTCGTATTCCAGCGATATCCCAATAGCGTATAGGCAGAGGCTCTCCCCCCGCTGGCGGTCATCTGTGGGCCGATGAGCTCTTGGGATAGATCGCTGCCTATCCCTTTCTTGGCATTTGAGGCTATCAGACCGAAGCCTCCCTGGCCATCATTGGAGAGGCCATTGACCGCCATGGATATATCACCGGAGCCCACAATCTGCATGCTCTCGCTGTCAAGCATCTTCACACCAAGAGCTTCTATATCTCCGGACATGGAAGCCCTCTTGGCAGCCCCGGCAAATACCCTTGCTGAAAGATCGCCCTGGCTGTCAAATCCGGCGGAGATGAGCATCCTGTTTTCTGGGGAATCAGCATAATAGGCCAATTCGCCGCTGCTGCCATGGATGGATGTATCCTGATCGATAATGGCTCCGTTTTTGGATACACCAGCAAAGGCAGTTGTCCGGAAATCTCCTGAGCTGTCCATCTTTGAGCCAGTGCTCTTGCCCTTTGCAGTGCTTGAGACAGAAATGCTGTTCTCACCCGATCCACTGGCAGTGATGGCCCGGATTACATCCCCATCGCCTATTTTTGCTGCCTCCCCCAATCTGGTGGAGGCATCCAGGTCATAGCTGGCAGAGGACGAAGCAGTCTGTCCACTCCTCTCGGAGCTGAAACCCACATCGATGCTGAGGGCGGGGGCTATTAAACTACAAAAAAATATTGTTAATGCTAATATTGCATAACTCCTTCTCATCAGATCTATCCTCCTTTGGAATAAGGACCGATCCTTGATTCGTATTGGATCAATCGGGGCACTCTTCATACTAAATAAAGAGTTCCTCTGATTAATTCGTTTAATGCCGTTATATTTAGTCCTTTCGCAGGTTTTAGCAGCAATTGTCCGCCATCATTGGTAGGTTGAATGCCAAAAAGGGGTCATTCCGCCGGAAAAAATATACGCTGAATGTCGAAGTAAATGGCGACAGCGGTCAGAGTGGTCAAGAATAATGCTTGAAGGCCCAGGGGCCCTCAAGCCATTCGGTGGATTCCGGGGATCGCGCTGTATGGCATGCAATCGGCTGAGATACTATCATCCGTACAGCTTCCATATTGCAGTCTTATCACCATTTCCTAGAGAACGCTTCTCTCCTGAGTAGTAATGCATCACCTGATCTGTATCATACTTATACATCGCAATGCCGTAGATGTCCCCCAACCCCAAAGTATGGCCCATCTCATGCAATGCCACAGACTGGATGTCGATATCTTTACTGTTGCCGCTTTCCACCCTCCACCTCTTATCAGAATTGAAGACCAGATCGGACTCAATTGCCGTTCCATATCCATCAACCCGTCTGCCTGCATAATAGTAAGTCCGGGCATATGCGATTGCATTGGTGCATGTTCGGAAGGATTGCCAGTTAATTGTATTTATCTTATTAAATTTATCGCCCTCGACGGTGGGGTTCAAGGTGACCATATTGCTGTCTGCAAAGAGATTCTGATTGGATGCCTCATCCCAGGTATTCGCCGCCGCCTCCAGGGCATTCTTAACATCCATGCTGTTCAGGCCTTGAGCTGCCAGAATGGCATCATTCTTCAATACCCATTTCAATTGAGGATCTCTCGTATTCCAGCGGTATCCCAACAATGTATAGGCATTCGCTCTCCCTCCTTCTGCAGTATAATCAGGCCCGGCGAGAAGCGATCCCCTCTCCATCTGCATGCTGGTGCCCATCATCAAATCATCAGATCTTGATGCGACCTCCATTCCATCTGCTATAATGCTGACATCCTGGCCGGCAGAGGTAATCTTTGTATTCATCTGGGGATGATCTGTGGCAATGAAGAGACCATTATGCCTGGCGATGCCTGCCCCATTGATCCTGGTATCCGTCATCCAGCCATTGGTCTCTGTTTGCAGACTCGTCTCTTTATCCAGCTGATAGGCAGATGAGGAGACTGCCGTCTTCCCGTTTTCCTCTGCGACAAAGCTCACACTGATGCCCAAGACAGGCATCATGAGGCTGTACAAAGCTATCAGCATCACCAAAGCTACAAAAAAGCATCTCATCTCGACCCTCCTACTTGTAATACTTATCTATAGTAAGAATTAAAAGTATTTGATCCTTTTGGCTGCTTCGGTCGTGAATCTACAATCGGCTGTTATTTATATAACCTATTCCTATATGCTACATGGGGTGTAGCAAAATGGGCAAAAGAGGTCCAAAGCCTCGATTCTTGGATGTAGCATGCCCGAATGAGCAGTGCAATCTATTTGGAATTGCTGGGAAAGGAAACGTCACTGTGTACGGAACTTACAAGATAAGCTCCGGCAAGGTCAGGAAATATATTTGCCACACATGTGGTACCAGATTCTGTGATAGAACTAACACTGCATTCTATGACACAAGAACAAACGAAGAAAAGATCAAGCTGGCTCTAAAAATGGCCATGCGTGGAATGAGTGTCTTAGGAATAGCTGAGATCCTTGAGTCAAAACCATCTACTGTAAGCACTTGGATCTCGAAAGCAGCAAAGCATAGTGAAAAAGTCAATGAAGTTGTCTTGAAGGATGTAGAGACCCCAAAGGTAGAGATGGACGAGGCATGGACTTTTGTGGGGAAAAACACTACCCAGAGAAGGTGAATACGAAGATAAAGGAACTTGGATCTGGATAAGCATGGCTGCAAATTGCAGGTTGGTGCTTTCACATGTTATCGGTGAGCGATCTCAGGAAAATGCAGATCAGCTCGTTTCAAATACTGCCAAAAGACTCAGATCAATGCCGCTCTTTGTGACAGATGGATTAAGACTATATGCAGCAGCTCTTCGAAAGCAATATGGAAAACTACAGCCGTTCGCACCAACAGGCAAGCGAGGGCGACCTCGAAGTCCTAAATTAATCGTAGATGAACTATTACAATATGCTCAAGTCATTAAAATGAGGGTCAACGGTAGACTAAAAAAGTGGTCAAGAGAATCATATTTGGCAAAGATATAGACCACAAAATGATATCTACCAGCTACATTGAACGGCAAAACCTGACATGCAGACAAGATAATAACCGCATATCAAGGAAAACCATAGGTTTCTCTAAGGAGACTGCAGAATTGAATAACCAAATGACCCTATATTTCGCGCACTTCAACTACTGCCGAAAGCATCGTGCTCTAAAATATAGAAATGAGATGGGCATAACGAAGTTCAATAGTCCCGCGAAGCAAGCTGGCTTAATCGATCATGTCTGGAGCTTGCAGGAACTCTTGACTTTTCCATATTACAAAACTCAAACCCATTAGAGGCTCACGACCCATATTACTTTCACCTCCATATTACGCTCATCCATCCACCAACCCATTCGCGCATGGATTCACCTTCGCTGTGCACATTCCTCAGGCTTATCTCCTCAAAGGGAGTCGGTTCCATGGAGCTGAAGCCGGGAAGATGATATCTACAGCAGAGGGCTGCACTGCTCTCTATAACTCCCTCGCTTGCAGATCCCTATTTGGAGAAGATGGTGATCTATGAAGAAGAGACATTTCCAGTGGCCAAATCGGGAGGGAGCCTGTTATGGGCCGGAGCTTTGAGAGCCTGCGCATGGGGGTGAACGAGCTCTCTGCTCGCTGGACCAGGGCTGGCCGGGCATTGAAAAAGAGGGATCAGATTTACGCAAAAAAGCTCGCGGACATGGCAAAAATGCACTCAAGCGAGGCATTCTATGCTCTGGATGATCCTTTGGAGGCTGCCGTATTTTCAGTCCTGATCGAGCTGTTGAAAGAGAGAGACTCGCAGAGAGATTCGAAGAGAGATCCTTCAAAGGATTCGAAGAGAGATCCTTCAGAGGATTCGAAGAGAGATCCTTCAGAGGATTCGAAGAGAGATCCTTCAGAGGATTTGCAGCCTGGACCCCTTTTCTCTCTTTCTTACTCCAAGGATCATTGCCCATAGGGGCGATGCACACGCACCGCCCTACAGTCCCAGTGTGGGATTGATTCCCAGAATGAAGACCACGATGAAGTATATCGCATTCAATGCCAGTCCCATGGGAATTCCCAGCTTTGCCCATTCGCTGCTGGTGATCCCCAGCTTCCCTGCAGAGATGATATTGGGGATGTTACCCGGTATCAGCATACCACCGGATATGAGCAGGCCGTACAGAGCGGCATTGATCTGGCTCTGGCTCATCGCCGGAGAGATCTCTGCAGCAGTGAGGGTCGCATTATCCAGGATGGCAGAGACCATGTTCACCCAGAAGAGGACATAATCGGGGATCTTGGTGAAATACTTGAATATGAGCACCTCCATGCCCGCCCCCAGCAGGAAGAGGGCTGAGACGAAGAGCCAGACCTTGGCCGCTCTGACGAATACCTCCCTCAAGCCGCCCTCATCCACAATCTCCTGTACCTCCGCCCTTGAGCCTCTTCTTCCCACATAGAAAGCCCCGAAGAGGGCGCATCCCAAAACCCCCAGAGTGATGAGTATGCCCAGCTGGTCTGCCAGGTACCAGAAGGTGGCATTATAGGGCGGGCCCTGCAGCTTGGTGACGGCAATGGTAGATAACGGCTCGCCCAGTGGAGTGAGGACAGCTCCCAGCACGATGGCAAAACAGGCGATGATAACCATTTTTATCTTATCGCTCCTTTCCAAGGGCATGAGGTTTGCGATCTCCACCAAGAACAAAGATGCAATGATGGCTGTGATCAGGCTTGAGATCATTCCCAGGATGAATACAACTGCAGCGACAAAAACCGGCAACGGAATGGAATTGGTCAGTCTTCTGAGGGCTCTATTCATCGGCACCTTTCCATAGAAGAATATCAGTCCGGCAACGAACACTGCCGGGACTATGCCTTTTAGCACTGGCTCGCTCGCAGCCAACGCTATCAGATCAAGTCCCCACTTGCTGGTAATGGTGACAGCCGTCGCCCCCATGATGAACAGGAACGCCTCCAGATTCTGCTCCACCATCTTAACCTTGAAGGGGAAGATCAATACAATTAAAAAGATTATAAACAGGCCTATATCGGTCAGTGTAACTGCCTCATCTGCAATCTCAATCATTCAATGATCACCTAATAGTCAATATTTCAATCCCTGGGCCTTGCCTGAATCTCGCTGCACCTGCCCGTCAGCTCACAGATGGTGCAGGCTGCAGGCTCCTCCTCCCGATGAGCAGCAGCCGAGGAGAGCACGCTGCTTGTACAGAGGTCTCCAGCGAAAAATACCGCCGCTGCGATCTGATCGTTCGGTATGCCCAGCTTGCAAGCGGCCCGAATATGCAACCTCAGATAATGGCTGCTTCTGATGGCTGCCAAGACCGATATGGAGATCAACTCCACTGTCCTCTCATCCAGGAAAGAGCTTTCTTTTATGGCGTTATTGCACTGCGCCACAGCATCCAGGTCAACTTCAAAGCCCATGATAGTACCCCCTGCAAATCAGAGTGAAGAGAGCAGTCTCAGGATTCCAGGCTGCTCCTGCATCCATTTTTGTATCCTATACGCCGACAACTGATTTGCAGATATGAGGACAAGATCGCATACTATATTATCAACATTGCGGTCTAAATTAGATAAAAACTTAATTTCAGCCAAATTTTGAAAAATCAATTGATCAATTTATTGTGAAATACGCAAATTCATAAATAGACATTTTCCTGTTAAAGATATTTTAAAATAGATCTTTTAGAATTGGAGATCGATGACTCAGAAGGCGAGGCAGGGGCAAGCTCAGATATATGTTATATTATGATAAATATAGGCCGATCTGGATCAGCCTCGATTGGAGGGAGAATCATCGAACTCGATCATCTTTTGAGTCTGGAATGATCCCACATATGACTGCTTACTTCTATTCATATAGATGGACCATCCCCTCCTGTTCTCGACATCCCACTTCCCTTCAAATGCAAGTGCAGTATCGTAGATCATCGAGTTGTTATGAAGGCCAAGGGACCTCATCAGACTGGTCTCACTCTGGTCCAGGTGGCTGGTGTTGAATCTCTCGCTGACAGAAGCGCCAGTGCCGTTTTCGAATAAGGGCAGCCTCATGCTCTTTTTGTTCTTGAGCTCTCCTCCTGTAAAGACAAGATCGCCCCTCTGGCTGAATTCAACCTCCTCTCGAACCTTGCTCATGTTTCTGAGGGACTCGAAGCTGATCGATCCTGAGCCTTTCATCCAGCCGCTGGAATCAATCGAGCGGTCATGGAATGCTCCTTTTATCGAGAGCTCTCCTGAGCCTCTCACCGTCGATGACTCCTCAAAGCGGAAACCCTTTTTTGCACCATCCTCCCGGGCCGGGCCCGGAGCGGAATGGGACCCGCTGCCATCATGGCTATGGCCTATTGCCCCCGCGCAGCAGAAGAGAACTGCAGCCAGAGCTATCAACGTCGCAGCTACGGGGATCAAAGAGGCCAGGTTCCCTTTCACTATTATGATGGTGCCATTTTCAGATTATTAATCTTTTGGACCTTCGCTAAATTGCGCGGGTATTGTACTGAAAAGAATTCTTAGCTCATCGCTGAATTGTGTGGGCGATATACTGCAGAGATGGAGCGGACCCCCGGAGCGGACAAAAAGTTCGGCGATGCCGAATCGTGGAGGTATGGAGAAGACCAGGCGGCGCTACAACCAGAACTTCAAGATATCAGTAATATCCGAGCTTGGGGCTGACAAGCCACTGCTCAGAATGCCCGAGAATATGGCCTCCATCCGAGCCCTCCTTGCCGATGGAAGGCAGAGCTGGCCGAAGATCCCGAACAAGCATTCAGAGGCAACGGAAATAGGTACAAAGATAAGGCGAAGATTGCAGAATTGCAGAGGCCTCACGGCCAGGCTCATGCCTAATTTGATCTCTCAAAATAGCATTCACCATGATCCAAAGGAAGGTTCGCGAGTAGAGGCTAAAGCCGGTGTTGAGAGGCGGCATATGATCATTCAGGAAGCTCAATTGGATGGCCTTCAGCTGCCAATATCTCACTTCTGCCTGGCGCTCGGCTCGATGTGAGTGGCA
The DNA here is from genome assembly GCF_016706325.1 of Methanothrix sp. Classification (NCBI taxonomy): domain Archaea; kingdom Methanobacteriati; phylum Methanobacteriota; class Methanomicrobia; order Methanotrichales; family Methanotrichaceae; genus Methanothrix; species Methanothrix sp. Next base: position 1,588,111 of record NZ_JADJJX010000001.1, read on the forward strand.
GTGGTTACTATGAATAAGGAAATATGAATGCAATGGCGGGCAATGCCGTCAGTCCTGGCAGAAGATCTAAAAACTATTAAAAATATAAAAAAGCCGGGCTGCAATAAAAGAGAGGGCGTTTGAGCCTGATCAGGCTCAAGGCTGCAGATTCTCGATCTGAGCGCGCACTGCTTTCAGATCTTCCTCCAGATTCCTGGCTACTGCCTCCAGATAATCTCTCTTTTCCTCTGGAGTAGGCTGACGGAAGGGCACGTCTGGAATATAGCCAAATCCTCTGCCATAGCCAATGCCATAGCCTCTGCCATAACCCATGCCGAAACCTCTGCCATAGCCCCTGCCATAACCCATGCCGAAACCTGCTGCCCGGCGGCACCAGGGATTATAATATCCTGCAGCTCTATTCCCGCGAGGGCCCATCCACCAGGGCCCCGTAAAATCTCCCCATGGCATACCTATTACACCTCACATTACATTTTATATTTTACATATTTATATGGACTTATGGCGGAAGGCATGCTGGACTTGCAATGCCAGCTGAGCCTTCTGTCCAAGTAATAGTAACTTATGAGAAAAAGTATTTAAATCTTTCTGTGTAGTAAGATTGAAATACACCCCGCCTGCATAACAAGGAGCATGTCTCCTTGTAGAGGAAGAAGGAGGGGAAGGCGGTGGATATCAGAGGTCCCCTCTGTGAGAAGCTTCTTGCCTGAGGGCTGTCCCAGAGTGGAGGGCGTCTCCATCACCTTGGAGGAGTTGGAGGCCGTGCGGCTGGTGGATCTCCTGGATCTGAATCAGGAGGAGGCGGCATTCTTTATGGGGATCTCCAGAAAGGCCTTCTGGAACGACCTGATGAATGCCAGAAAGAAGATCTCTGCCGCCCTGGTCTACGGCATGGGCCTGAGAATTGAGGGTGGCAGCTTTGCCCTGCGAGGAGAGGCAGCATCAGGGAGCGCAGAGTCTCAGGAGCATCAGAAGGAGATGGCGCTGATGGAAAGGGAGATAGAACTCCTCAGCTCAAGGCTGGAATATCTTAACAGGAGGATGGCCGCCCAAATGGGCAAAGAGAGGGCCGCTCTCAGCCTTGAAGAGGGATAATCCAGGCAAGCCAGCCCCGCGGGAGCGGGGAGAGAATGAAGATATAAAGAAGGATCCCTGAGAGGATTTAAAACCTCTCAAGGCCGTCGATTTTCTCTGAACAGGTCAAAGTGCGATCTCTCTGTGATCACGGCGATCAAAGTGCAATCAAAGAGCAGTCCTCCACATCCCATCCTGATTCACTCGCAGGGTGGAGTGTTTCTGCGCATAGCTCACTGTCTCTGTCCAGTTCTTCTGAAAAGGGGCCCACTGCATTGCTGCCAGAGAGCTTTGTCTGAACTCAGAGCCACGGGGCTCATCGCTGGGTGGATAGCTCTCCCCAGAATAGGTCCCCCAGGATCCTGAATATGGATACTTGCCCAGCCGGACCACATCCGGGCGGGGATAATAGTATCGCGAGGCATAAGAATAGCCCTGGCTGCCGGAGGGAACGGGCATATAGAATATCGGATCTGAGAAGTAGGGCAATACATCGTTGCGGTCGATCGGCCCCACATACCCGCCCTCCAGCCAGTCGCCTGAGGATGAGCCGATCAGGAGCAAAAGGGCGGCAAATAGAATCAAGGGGAAAAGGATTCTGCCAGTTGTCATCATTCTCACCTGCGGCCATAAATGCGCCCATTGGATTTAATGCTATTTCTCCAAAGAATTAAATAGAAGCTCTCATAGGCTCTTAAATCTGCTGAATAAAAGAGCAACGATCATACCCTGGTGTTAAGATGAATCCATCCCCTTCAAGTAAGAGCAGCCCTGATAGCTGCGAAGGCGTCTGCAGTTCATGCGCCGAGAAAGAAAAGTGCACTGATCCCAGAGCCCGGCAAAGCCAGATCGATGAACGGCTGAGACAGATCAGGTACAAGATCGCAATCGCAAGCGGAAAAGGAGGCGTGGGCAAGAGCACAGTCACTGTGAACCTGGCCGCTGCCCTGCGGGAGCAGGGCTATAAGGTGGGCATCCTGGACGGCGACATCACAGGCCCGGATATACCAAAGCTCCTGGGAATAGAGGATCAGAAGCTTATCCCCGGCCCCTCAGGCCTTGAGCCGGCAGATGCTGATGGGATCAAGGCGGTCTCTATGGCCCTTCTCCTGCAGAGCCGGGACTCCCCTGTGGTCTGGAGGGGGCCCATGAAGATGGCTGCCCTAAAGCAGTTCATCGGAGAGGTCAATTGGGGCGAGCTGGACTTCCTTTTGGTGGACCTGCCCCCAGGAACCAGCGATGAGCCCATAAGCATTGCCCAGCTCATTCCGGGCCTCGATGGGGCGATTGTGGTCACCACCCCTCAGGAGGTAGCGCTTCTCGATTCTCGAAAAGCGGTCAACATGTTCCTGATGATGAATGTGCCCATGCTGGGGATTGTGGAGAACATGAGCGGGCTGGTCTGCCCCCACTGCGGCCAGAGAATTGAGGTTTTCAAGACGGGAGGGGGAGAGAATGCAGCCAGAGAGCTGGGTGTGCCGTTCCTGGGAGCTATCCCTCTGGACACGGAGATAGGAAGGCTGGGCGATATGGGAAAGACCTTTGCCAATAAAGATACCGCCGCTGCCAGGTCATTCGAGGGGATCGTAAAATCGATTCTGGCTCAACTGGAGGGAAAACCATAATCTTTCCCTCAAGCGTCCAAAGATATTTAATTGATAAAAGCCATCGATATCTAATATAAACAGGAATAGGTCGCCTTCTGAGGAGGTCAATAAAAGTGGACAGATTTCTTGGCATAGTGAAGGATGGCAGATTCTCTATAGTGCTGCCCCGTCCTCAATGTTGTACCGTCAGGCTCACAAGAATAATGAAGCCAGCATCGATAGCAGAAGAACTGGTAACCTCACATGAGATAGACCTGGCTGAATATGAAGGCAAAGCCATCATGGTAACTGGCTCTCTCCCCGAGCACAAGGGATGGCTATATGAGGCCACAGTGATAGATCAGTCCGGCCCTATATTGACTGAGGTTGTAAAGGAACTGTTCAGATAGACTGCTGCTCATACTGAGCCCTGACTATATCCCCCTCCTTTTTAGCTCATCCTTCAGCCAATATCATAAAACCCCGAGCGCAATGGATAGAAAGAAGGGCGCTATCTCTTCTCAAGGGTGATTTGATGAATTACAGGATAAATAGCAGAATTATTATCTGCATAGCAGGACTTATCACGTGTCTGCTTGCTGGTTTTGCATCAGGAGAGGGGGATTTTCTCCAGGGAGGATATGTTGGCAGCGGGGATCGTTCCATGGCTGATCCAGGCATATCCGGCATGCTTCAGTGGCTGGACCGGCCGGTCAGCCTGCCATGGTACAGCTCCGAGTCCAGCTTCTATAAACAGGCTGCACCTGATGCCACATTCACCCCCTATAAAGAGTACTATACCACCCTGGGCTCGGCTGGTGGGAGTGCCGCCGGCAGCGGGATCATAAGCAATCCGGCCAAGTACGATATCGCCGGGAAATCCCCCTCCAGGGTATACTATGGCAGCGGGACAGGATTGCCGTTCTCCCAGTACTCGTCCTCGGCTCAATCCCAGAGCAGCGAGCTGTGGATTCACGGGGAGTCCAGCTGGACCCAGTATGTGATATGCCCTGCAGGAACCTGGCTGCAACTGATCGCCCACGCCCCGGCTGGGGGGACTGCAGGCTTCTATCAGATGATCCAGACGGATGCCACCACCTCCAGGTACAGCACCTATCAATTCAGCCCGGGCTACAACAGCATGAACTTCCAGGCGGATGCAATAGGAAGGCATATGCTCTACTTTGTGATAGGCAGCCAGCCCAGCAATGTGGTCATTGTGGATGTGCTGGCCCAGGCCTGAGGAAGAGGACGAGATATCAGCGGCATAGAGCAAGGCCAATCCCTTTTTTTGCTCGCCTGCCCTGGCAATTGGGTTTATATCCAGAGCAGGCATGTTTTTTTCTGATTTGACAGGCGAGAAGGGATTACAGATGAGGAGGGATTACAGATGAGAATCGATATAGTATCTCCGGGAACATACACCTACGGCTCTTTGGTATTGGGAGGAGTGCTCAGGGATAGAGGGCATGATGTAAAGATCAGCAGGAATCTGCACTCCCAGGGGGAGGTCGTCCTCCTCAGCCTCTTCTCCACCCTTCAGCTTCTCGACCTGAGGATCAGGGATTTCGTGGCGGCAAAGGAGAATGTATATGTGGGAGGGCCTGTGGGCCTCTGCCCGGAGATGGTCTTGGGGGAGCTGAACCCCAGGGCTGTGGTCAGCGGGGAGGGAGAGGAGATAGTGGCCCGGCTGGTTGAGAATGGGCCGGAGGAGCTGGCAGGCGTGGCCTACAGCCATGAAGGAGAGATCATAAAAAGCCCTCCCCAACCGGTCGGCTCCCTTGATCATGCCCTTCCCCTGATTCCCGATGACCTGGCCCAGCAGAATGTGCGGGGGGCCAATGTCTACATTGAGACCCATCGCGGATGCCTGGGAAGCTGCACCTTCTGCCAGGTCCCCCGCTTCTTTGGCCGGAGCATAAGGAGCCGGAGCATTGAGAATATCGTGGCCGAGGTGAGAGAGATGAAGCGCCGGGGGGTGCAAAGGATAGCGATAAGTGGGGGCACGGGATCTCTCTTCGGCTACCGCAATCAGATCAATCGAGAGGCCTTTGTGGAGATGATCCACTCCCTCTCCCAGATCCTGGGCAAGAAGAACCTATCAGTGCCGGACATGAGGGTGGATCTGGTGGATGAGACAGTGCTGGAGGCAGTGCGCGATTATACCATCGGCTGGGTCTTCTTCGGGCTGGAGAGCGGAAGCGAGAGGATGCTCAAGGCGATGAGAAAAGGGGTCACTGTGGAGGAGAACCGGCGGGCAGTGGAGATGGCCAGAGAGCTGGGGGTGAAGGTAGGGGGAAGCTTCATCGTCGGCTATCCGGGAGAGAGCAGAGAGGACTTCCAGGAGACGATGAGCTTTGCAGAGGAGACGATGCTGGATGATGTATTTGTGAGCATTGCCGAGCCGATACCCGGAACCCCCCTCTCCAGGCAGATCCTGGATATGCCCAAAGAGGAGCTGGCCCTCTATCAGAAGCACCAGGGGGAGTATAAGGCCCTCCGCCTCTCTGAGGGGGAAGCACGCTGCTTTGAGCTGATGCTGCAGGGAGAAAGCTCCAAGCCCATTCCCAGAGCTCTGAGCCAAGGGCTCTACAATGCCTATCTGGATGAGAGCCGGGGCCAGGGCAGGGATATCAGAAGGGTCATCGACCTTCTGGATAAATACCGGGATGCTCTGCCATAAGCGGGATTTTAGCGAAGAGCATTTCATATATAATTTTTCATTAATTAAATCAATCTCATAGCCCGGGCTGAACAGAATAGCAGAGGAAAAAAAAGAAAAATGGTGTGAAGGTCTTCTGACCTACACAGCGGGCATGACCAAGGATCTCTCGCCTGCAGCGCGGAACTCGCGTGCACCGCCCTTGCCGAAGCAGTCGCGGATATTGGTCCAGTCGAAGACCAGGCCGGGGTTGGCGAAGGTGACCTTGATCAGGGGGTTGACGGCGAAGGCGTCCATGCGGCCGGCATGTGCGGCGCTGGTGATGCCTGCGTACTCGCCCTGGTGGCCCACGTTCATGGCATAGTTCGGATAGTTGGCACCCCTCAGCTCCAGTGGGTTGCCCTCGTCGGACTGGTAAGAGAACACATTGGTTGGACCGCACTGATCCTGCAGGTCGTAGCCGAAGAATCCCAGTCTGCCCCAGGACTCCTTGTGCAGGAGCATGGAGAGATACCAGCCAGCAAGGCCGATCTGGGAGTGACCGGTAGCGATGGCAGAGGTGATACCGGATGCGGCTGCCAGAACGGCTGCCCTCTGTGACCCGCCGAAGTGATCCTCAAGCAGGGTGGGGAAGGACTCGTACTGCTCAATGCCGTACAGGGTGACCTCAGTGGCCAGCTCCTTGGCGATATCGAGGGTCGCTGGTGCCTTGGCAAATCCTCCGAACTTGTCGCTGGCGAAGTCCACGCCATAGTAGGAGAAGTCATCCAGGACATCGTTGGTGTAGGCTGCAGTGGCGTACTGGGTGAATCCGACACCGCCGGACATGTAGCTTCCCAGCCAGATCTGATCGTAGAACATGGCGCCGGCGGCGACGACGTTCAAGGATACATAGACTGGATCCTGGGGCTTGACCCTGGAGGTCTGGACCATGTCGGACAAATAGCCGAAGGAGAGGCCTCCGGGGTTGTTGGGTCCGCGAGCGCGCCTTGCCGGCAGCATCTCAGACATCTGCAGGACAGCAGCGTGCTTGGCAGCATAGGCCAAATCAGCCACAGCGGCCTCACCAGCGCACATGTTGTAGGCATCGATGAAGGTCATAGAGAGCTGCATGGCGCTCCATCTGGATGTGGTGCCGCCGTCGCAGGTCCTGACCACGATGGTCGGGATGTGCACTGCCTGCCAGGTGGTCTTGCCGATAGCGGCCTTGATGGACTCAGCCTGGTCCTCGGGGAACATCTTGTTGATGTCGATCTTGTACTGATCATCGATCTCATCGGCCAGGGCATCGTCACCGGAGAAGACGCGGACGTTGCAGTCATCTACCAGGCCAGGGTGGGTCTCCACCATGTGCTCCTGAACCACGGCTGCGCCGGGCATGGCGTGGTTGAGGATCTCCAGGTAGTTGTTGATGGTCTCGGGTGTGACCTCCTTGCCCAACCTCTTCTGCAGCACCTCATGGGCCATATCCAGGCCGACAATAGTGGTCCTCCTGATATCATCCCAGAACTGCTGCATGGCTGGATTGTTGACGAAGTGCAGGTCGTCGCCCTCTACCACATACTCAGTGGATGAGAGCTTGTAGGGCACAAGCTGCCTCTGTCCAAGGGGAATGCCGCCAGCGTGGACATAGGGGTTGTAGCCGGTCATGCCGCGCTTGCCCTCAAGCTTCTTGGCGTACTCCATGAACTCCCGCTTGCGGACGTTCTGCTCAGGGCCCAGCCTCTTGTACTCGGTCTTCTGGCTGGCCAGATCGAAATCCTTTCCGAACTTCTTGTTCAGAGCCTTAACGAATAGCTTCTTAGTGTGCTTAACTGCCATTTAAATCACCCCTCTTACTCCGGCCTGTAGCCCCATTTGCTTCTGCGCTCCCACATATGGTGGGTCATCTCGATGGCCTCATCGAACTCTCTGGCGCCGACCTTTCCGCCCATGGGAACACCATCGAACCTGAAGATGGTGGTTCTCTTCTTGGCCTCGGCCTCGGACATGGGCTTGCCCAGGTTGATCTTCTTATCCAGGGGAATGCCCACCTGGTCCTTGACAGCATAGACATTTCCGTCCTCGCCCATCTCAGTCCTGGCCAGCATATCGAACTGCATGCCGTTCTCTTCCAATCTCAGGGAGTGGCCGTGCACAGTGCAGCCCCTCATGGAACAGAGGGCGACATCGGTCATCTCGCTATCGTACTGGGTCTTGGTATAGTCCTCGATATCTCTCTCCCTGGCCTCGATGATCTGTCTGCCGGATAGAGTGCCAGGATCGCAGCCCTTGCAGTTGATTGCTCCCCAGTAGGATCTGAAGTAGGGGATGGAGGGGGCGAAGTACATGGAGTCAGTCCACTGAGAGTATCTGATGCGGTCACCTGCAGCAGCGCCTGCTGTAGGCTCCACAATCTGCCTTACGGGGCAGTCCGGCTCGCCCATCTCTTTGAGGGGTGGGTGAGTGCTGGAGTAATCGGCGCCGGGGGCCCTGTGGCCCATGATGGCTACGACGTCCGCCTCAGGGATGTCTCTGAGCTTCTCGACATTGCCGGACATATGCTTCCTTCTGTTGATGCCAACAGAGGTGCTTCCGGGATAAAATTGTGGTGTGTATGCCATAATTATCTCTCCTCATCTTCAATAGTCACTTTCTCTTCAGACAGAATGGCCAGTTTATCCTTCCCGGCCTTGGGATCGATCAACCCCAGGATCCTCTTGTCCTCCACATCGCCATACTTGGCATAGTCCGAAAGAGTGGGACGGTTGTGGAAGAATTTGCCGCGTTTGATCTGAAAGGAGAAAGGAAGCGCTCGCTCACACGCCGCCTTAAGGCCGGGCATATACTCTTCGCTCTCCAGCTCCAGCCTTACCCTTCCAACCTTAACGCTCAGCTCGAAGGCCTGCCCAGCTACCTCTATCAGTAGATCTTTATTCTCATCGATGGGGGTGCCCTTGCCCGGACCGTAGGGAATTGTCCGGGGCAGATTGGGCCCGTGGATCATTATCCTGGCTACTCCCCCATTGGAATAGATCTCATTTAGCAGCTTCTGAGCTGTAGCAGGGGTGAGATATCTCTGGGGTGTTATCTCGATCTGCAAAGATGCGGTGTCTGATGCAGTGACCATTTATTTCGCCTTACACAGCCTCCGCAACCGATACAATCGGCTCACGGAATTCCTTGATCTCTCCATAAATAGCGCCAACCAATCCAGATGTCATCTCAGGGGTGAACATCTGAGTGCCGGCATCCAGCGCTACTGCTGCAGCCACGCAGGGTATGGCAAATCCTCTGGAGTGCCTGGTTACAACGTGGTTGCCGTTGAAGACGCCGGGGCCGCCGCCGCCATAGATGGAGTGGCTGAAGAACGAGAAGCCGACAGCAGTTCCCATTACCCTGCCGAAGTCGCATCCGGGCAAGGCGGTCTCCTTCTCAAGTATATCGTTGAAGTACAGCAGTGTCGAGGAGACAGCCTGAGCACCCCTCAGGGCGCCACAGTTGACCATGGTGGCCGCCAGGACGCCTGCTGCGGCATAGGCATTCCACTTGGATACATCGTTGGCATCATACATGACGTAGCCAGAGGGCAGCTTCTTGTCGGCCTTGATGACCTTGTCCTCAAGGGCCTTGGCCACTAAGCTCTGCACTACAGTGCCGATGGTTCCTGTCTTGCCATTGGCCTTGACGGTCTCATAGACCAGGTTATTGGCGTTCAGGCCCTGATATGCCATGCCCAAGAGCTGATGGCGCTCGAATATGCCCATAGCATTGCCCATCTCGAACTCGCCGATCTGCTCGTAGATGGATGCCAGAGCGGCAGCATTCATGGCGTTTCTCTTGGTGATGACGGCCAGGTGGTTGGCCATGACGTTTCTGAGGGCAAATCCCAGGCCTTCATCGTTCTGGGGGATGTTCAGAACAGAGGCTACGTTTCCTCCGTTCATGCCCACTGTCTGCGGGTACTCGCCCCAGACGGAGGCATGGATCATTGGGGCCTCGACGATGCCTACATTGAACTGCTGGATCAGAGCCTCAACAGTGGCAGAGGCAGCGCCGGTCAATCCCACAACGAACTCGGAGGCGGCATTGACCCTGGAAGTGGGGACCTGGACTAGCAGTTGCTTGCCGCCGCCAAGAACCTGAACATTGGTGTCATCGCCAGGTGTCACCTGGAGCAGAGACTTTATCTTGTCAGCAATGGCACTGGCATTTCCAAGAACATCGTAATTTAGCTCCCTTCCCTTGATCTGCCTGCGTCCGCCTGCAACCTTTCCGGTCTTAAGGGCAGCATCGATGCCGGCCAGGTTTACGGCGACAGTTCGCTTAGTAAGGGCAATGAGCCTCTGCATGGCCGCGTTCTTGAGAGGGCTGACGGCGCTCAGGTCGACGTCGCTCTTCAAAAGAACTCCGCGGTCGCTGTATAGGTCTATCTTATCAGACACGTTCTTTATCCTCCTTTACCTTTTTTAGCAGCCAAGATCGAGACAAGAGGTGATGCTGGAGCGAAAGCATGATAACCAGGTCTAAAAGGTATCATGCCCAGCATCAGCACAATCTGTAACGATCTCCCGCCTCTCTTCACAATGCACCATTTATACTTAAAGGTTTTGAGTGATTTTATTATTACTTATTATATTATAAGAATCTGTAACCTTTGTGAAGCGATAATTAAAAAATTTTTTATGTTTATTTTTATTAAATACATTTATCTAATTATGCTGCTCCATGCCTCTCGACATCTGGCCTGATCCTATCCTGAAGAGATACGCCTCCCCTTCTCCCAAAATCGCGAGAGCTCACAGCGTTCCCGAAATGGGATGATAATATTTTCTATTTTTGATAAATTGATATAGTCGTTTTAAATAATTTATTTCAGCTCTGACGCAAATGTTTGCTCTCATCTTTGATCTTGGGGGGTTGAAGGGCTCTTCCAAAGGCAGTGTTTTGTTGGCTGATATCGAAAATTGACTGGTGAAATTCAGTGAATAATAATGTCAGTTGAGTGAGTTAACAGCCGAATAATTATATAAACAATCCAGAATATTGAAAATTCGGGATTTAGAGAAAATTTAAATCAATGCCATGTTTTGCCTTTGACGAATGCATCTCATAATCGCGGAGAAGCACGATGCTGCAAAGAGGATTGCCCAGATCCTGGCAGGCACGAAGCCTCGCTCTCATCGTATAGGAGGAGTTGAGACCTTCCAGTTCGATGATAAGGTGGTATTGGGCCTCTCCGGCCACATCGTGGGAATGGACTATCCTCCTGGATACAACAACTGGCAGAAGGTTGACTGCCGGGAGCTGATCCGAGCAGAGATAATCGCCCGCCCCATAAATGAAAAGATAGTCGATGCCCTGCGCTCCCTGGGAAAAGAGGCTGACCGCATCACTGTGGCCACGGACTACGACCGGGAGGGTGAGCTCATTGGGGTTGAGGCCCTGAAGATCGCAAAGGAGGCAAACCCCCGCCTTAAGGAGGATCGGGTGCGCTACAGCGCCATCGTCAAGGATGAGATCCTCAAGGCCTTCAAGAATGCTGGCGAGGTGGACTATGACCTGGCCGCCTCTGGGGAGGCCAGGCAGATCATAGATCTGGTCTGGGGGGCGACCTTGACCCGATATATATCCCTCACCTCCGGCCGGCTGGGCAAGGAGTTCCTCTCAGTGGGAAGGGTCCAGTCGCCCACCCTGGCCCTGATCGTCGATCGGGAGAAGGAGATCCAGTCATTCGTCCCCAAACCCTACTGGGAGATATATGCCGACCTGGAACGCGAGCTGCGCGTTCAGCACTCCAAGGGCCGGATCTGGGATAAGGATGAGGTAGATGGGATCCTGGCCCGCCTGGGCCCGGTGGGCATCATCCGCTCCATCCAGACCAAGCCAAGGGTGGAAAAGCCGCCCGTCCCCTTTGACACCACAAGCTTCATCTCTGCTGCCAGCGGAATTGGCTTCTCCGCTGCCAATGCCATGCGGATTGGCGAATGGCTCTACATCAACGGATTCATATCCTATCCCCGGACGGACAATACCGTCTATCCCCCTTCCATCGATCTGGTGGCCCTCACCCGCCTCTTCACCAAGGGCGAGTTCTCTTCGGAGGCAGAAAAGCTGCTGCAGGGAAAGATGGTGCCCACCCGGGGCAAGAGGTCGACCACCGACCATCCCCCAATCTATCCCACTGCTCCTGCGGAGAAGAGCGAGCTCAAAGAAGAGCAGTGGCGGATATATGAGCTGGTGGTGCGCCGCTTCTTCGCCACCTTGGCAGACCCATGCGTCTGGGATGCCACCAGCCTCAAGGTGGACATCGGCCCCGAGCCCTTCCGGGCCAATGGAGCGCGGCTGGTCGAGGCGGGATGGAGGTACTACTATCCCTACAGCAAGGCGGAAGAGCATATACTGCCCTCAGTGAAGGAGGGAGAGAGGCTGAAGGTCTTGGGCCACAGTGTGGAGGCCAAGGAGACCCAGCCGCCGGCCAGATACGGCCAGGGCAAGCTGATCAAGCTGATGGACAAGCTGGGCCTGGGGACCAAGTCCACCCGTCATGATATCATCAGCAAGCTCTATGCCCGCGCCTATGTGCAGGGCAATCCCATGCGGCCCACAAACACTGCCTATGCCGTGGTGGACACCCTGCAGAGGTACGCCCCACCATCACCAAGCCGGAGATGACCCAGACCCTGGAGAAGGATATGGCCCAGATCTCAGAGAGAAAGATCAAGGAGGATGAGGTGATAGAGGAGTCAAGGGTCATGCTCACCAGCGTCTTCGATGAGCTCAGCTGCAATCAGGAGGGAATTGGACAGTCCCTTAAAGATGGCCTGAGGACGGACAAGATCGTGGGGACCTGTGAGAAATGCGGCTCCGAACTCATTATAAGGCGCGGCCATCGCGGATCGCGATTCATCGGCTGCTCCGGCTATCCGAACTGCCGCTTCACCCTTCCCCTCCCCCGCTCGGGAGCGATAGTGGTAACGGACAGGCTCTGCGAGGAGCACGGCATGTTCCATATCCGCATAATCAACAAGGGCAAGAGGCCCTGGGACCTGGGCTGCCCTCACTGCAATTTCTTGGAATGGCAGGCCAGGAAGGCTCTGGAGCTGGCCGAGGGCAAAGAGAGCGGAGAGGCAAAGCCCCAGCCCGCCAAAAAGACGGCCAGAAAAGCAGGAGGGGCAACAGGAGCCAAGAAGACTGCCAGCAAATCATCCAGTGCCAGGGGCGACGGCCTCGCCAGCCTGCCGGGCGTGGGACCCAAGACCCTGGAGAAGCTGGAGGCAGCGGGTGTCAGGACATCGCAGGACCTGCTGAGCTCCAAGGCCAAGGCTCTGGCGGAGAAGACGGGCTTATCTGAGAAGAAGATCGCCGTCTGGATGAAAGCAGCAAAAGCGCGCCCTGGGGCATGAGAATGAATCAATGAACAAGGGCATCTCCGAAGAGATCAATCACATGCAAGAGAATATAGCGATATGCTTGAGGTCCATCACCATATCAAAGTCCAGAGCATCCCAATCCTCAGTAGCCAGCATGGGCCTGGCCGGATTTGAACCGGCGGCCACTCGGTTATGAGCCGAGCGCTCTAACCGGACTAAGCTACAGGCCCGAAAGGAATGCGCCGCCAACAGGGCTCGAACCTGTGACATTCTGGTTGCTGCTTGCTCAATTAACAGCCAGACACTCTACCATCTGAGTTATGGCGGCTCGACCACCACCCTGGATGCACAATGATTTAAGCCTTTTGATCTGAGAGCATATCCTATGCGCGTCCTGAAGAGAGATCTGCGCGGTGAGGAGGGAGAGATCGCCCTTCTTCCCGAGTCCCTGGATGACCTGTGGCACCTGCGCCACCTGGTGGAGAGGGGGGACCTGGTCTTCGCCCTGACCCAGAGGAAGCTTCCGGCAATTGCAGACAAGGCCCGGCCGGAGAAGATGGAGAGAAAGACAGTGCGCCTGGGGGTGCGGGTGGAGGACATAGAGTTTCATATGTACTCCAACTGGCTGCGGCTCCACGGGCGGATTGTATCGGGCATGGATGTGGGCTCTTACCACACCCTGAATATCGAGGTGGGCACTGATCTGTCCATACTCAAATACCACTGGAGGCCTGACCTTCTGGCGCGCATCGATGATGCTGTGAAGGAGTCTCAGCGGCCCAAGGTGGTGCTGGCTCTGGTGGAGGAGGGCGAGGCCACCATCGGCATTCTCCGCCAGTTCGGGGTGCAGATGGCAGCGGAGATCAGCACGAGCAGCGGCAAGGGAGGGGGTGAAGACGGGCGCTCCTCATTCATGAGAGAGGTGGCAGGGGCCATTGACAAGATCGCTCAGGATGGTGCAGAGGTGATCCTCGCCGGTCCGGGATTTGCCAAAGATGACCTGAAAAAGGTGATCGATTCCACCTACCCTGATCTAGCGGAGAGGATTGCATTGGACGATGCCTCTTCCATTGGCAGGTCCGGGTTTCAGGAGGTTCTCCGCCGGGGAGCTGTAAAGAGCGTCCTTGAGTCCAGCCGCATCGCCCGCGAGGCGAGGCTGATCGAGGAGCTCTTCCGGGAGATCGCCACTGATGGCAGGGCCGCCTATGGCCCGGAAGAGGTCAGAAAGGCGATAAGCTACGGGGCCGTCGAGAGCCTGCTGGTCCTGGACGATCTCGCCCGCCGGGGAGGGATGGACGATATCATGCGCGAGGTGGGAGATGCCCGCGGAAAGGTGGTCATATTCAGCTCGGAGTTTGAGCCCGGAGACCGGCTGGCCTCTTTAGGGGGAGTGGCGGCACTGCTCAGATTCAAGATAGCTTGAGAACGAGAATGAGAACGAGAATGAGAACGAGAATAAGCAAGAGAGATGCATCCACAGGATGGATCGATGGCGTAAGGGGAGAATGAGTTGACCTGCTGCTGCAAGTGCCCCCTGCCTGCCATAATCTACCAGAAGTACTCGGGGATGCATCTATGCCGGGCCCACTTTGAGGATGACATCCACCGCAAGGCGAGAGAGATTCTGCGCCAGAGCGGGCTCTTTGCCCACGGCCTGCGGCTGGCCCTGCTCATGGATGGAGGAGAGGGGAGCGCTGTGATGGCCAGTATCATCAAGAGCCTCTTTGGCTGCAGAAGGGATATCGATCTCATCGCCCTGATCGTAGATGACCGAGGTCCTGGCCTCAGGGCGGCCCGGGTTGCCTGCCAGCAGCTAGGGCTATTCTCGAGCATCGAGCTCCTGCCGGCTCCGCCCGGAATGGAGAGGAGAGAGGGGATCTTCTGCCCGATCCCTCCCGCCCTGTCCAGAGAGTGAGGAGGGCAGCAGACCTCGCGCAAGAGAGGGGGGCGGATGCCATGGCCACCGGCGAGGACCTGGACGACGTGGCCACAGGGATATTCATGAGCTATCTTGATGGGGATATTGATGGACTCCGATGCAGGCTGCCGGATGTAGAGCAGGGGATAGGGCAGGGGGGGAGGGGTACGATTCCCATCATCCAGCCCCTGCGGCGCATACCCGCCAGGGAGGTCAGGCTCTATGCCCTCCAGCATGGCCTCTGCTTCTGCCGGGAGAGGGGGAAGAGAGAGGAGAGACAAGCCCGGGCACGGGAAGAGCTATCTCTCTTTGATCTGCGCCACCCGGGAACAAAGTATTCCCTGCTGCGCAGCCTGGAGAAGCTGGGTTTGAGAGATCTTATCGATCAGGGACCGCCAGGAGCAAAGCCTTTAAGTGATGGTGAAAAATATCTCGATCCTGTGCCTCGGTAGCTCAGCTGGTCCAGAGCGATTGACTTGTAATCAATAGGTCGCGTGTTCGAATCACGCTCGGGGCTTTTCCAGTAAACCGGCAGGGGATGCAATTAAGACTAAAATAATTAGAAAGAAAAAGAAATGGTCCGGCCTCATCCCTGCCCCCACCGGAATATTCATTCAAGCCCTTCTCGTTCTCTTCACATCCAATCTGGTCTTGCACCTGGGACAGGCCTTTGGTCTGTTCACCCTCGTCTCCCATGCATAATTGCATTTGGGGCATTTCATTCGTTTCATATTAATACAGTTGTAATAAGAGTATTAATAACTTTCGATAGTATATGATTATCCCTATTACTCTGGCAAGGGCAAAGCCTATAATTGAATGGAGTGGGCTAATAGAGGAATTCATGCACGAGATTTTGCAGATCCTCTATGAGAATGCCAAGGCAACACCCTCTGAGATCGCAGCACTTCTCGGCAGACCGGAGGAGGAGGTGGCCGAGAAGATCAAAGAGATGGAGGATGCGGGCATAATCAGAAAGTACATCACCCTGATCAACTGGGAGAGGCTCGACCAGAGCGTTGTCTTCGCCGTCCTGGAGCTGAAGGTGGCGCTGCAGAGAAAGAGGGGCTACGATGCTGTGGCAGAGAGGATCGCCAGGTTCTCGGAGGTGGAGTCGGTGCGGCTGGTCTCCGGAGGGCATGACCTATCGGTCACCGTGCGGGGAAAATCGATGAAGGATATCGCCTATTTTGTGGCGGAGAAGATCGCCCCCTTGGAGGGGATCCAGTCCACCTGCACCCATTTTATCCTCAAGAGCTATAAGGAGCATGGGGCTATCCTCACCGATCAGCCCAAGCCCGAGAGATTGGTGGTAACCCCATGAAAAAGCAGACAAAAAAGCAGAGCCTCAAGAACGTACCCCCCTGGAATGCCAAAAGGCACATCAATCAATCTGTAAGGGACATGCCCCCCTCAGGGATTCGAAAGTTCTTCGACCTGGTAAACGAGATGAAAGGAGCAATCTCCCTGGGAGTGGGCGAGCCCGACTTCGTCACCCCCTGGCATGTGCGCGAGGCCTGCATCTACTCCCTGGAGCTGGGAAACACCCACTACACCTCCAATAAAGGCATGCCTGAGCTGAGAGAGGCCATCTGCCAGGAGGCAAAAAGGGACAAGGGGCTGGAGTATGACTCCAGTGAGGAGATACTCATCACCACAGGAGTCAGCGAGGGGGTGGATCTGGCCTTCCGGGCGACACTGAACCCAGGCGAAGAGGCAGTGGTGCCCGAGCCCTGTTATGTGGCTTACACCCCGGACATCATCCTGGCAGGGGGGGTGCCAAGGACGGTTCCCACCCATCTGGAGAACGAGTTTCGGGTGCAAAGAGAGGATATTGCCCCTGTAGTGACCGGGAAGACCCGCAGCCTTCTATTAAGCTACCCCAACAATCCCACCGGGGCGATAATGACCCGCTCGGATCTTGAGGATCTGGCGGATGTGGTGATGGAAAACGACCTGATTGTGATATCTGATGAGGTTTATGGAGAATTATCTTACAACAGGGACCACACCAGCTTTGCCCAGCTGGAGGGGATGAAGGAGAGGACCATCATCCTGAGCGGCCTTTCCAAGTCCCATGCCATGACCGGCTGGCGGATAGGATATGCCCTGGGAGACCCGGCGCTCATCGGGGCGATGACCAAGATCCATCAGTACACCATGTTATGTGCCCCCACCATGGCCCAGGTGGCGGCTTTAGAGGCGATGGAAGCGGGAAAAGAGGAGATGCTGCAGATGAGGCATGAGTACAATCTGCGCAGACGCCTCTTCGTCTCGGGGCTAAACCGCATAGGTATGGACTGCTTTGAGCCCAAGGGAGCTTTTTATGCCTTCCCCTCCATAGAGGGCTTCGGCCTCTCCTCTGAGGAGTTCGCAGAGAGGCTGCTGCATGAACAGAAGGTGGCAGTGGTCCCGGGGAATGTCTTCGGCGAGAGCGGGGAGGGCTTCCTGCGCTGCAGCTATGCCACCAGCAGAGAGGAGCTGATAGAGGCTCTGGACAGGATGGAGACATTCATCAAGAGCCTGTAGCCGGGGAGAGATCAAAAGGGCAGTAAGAGGAGAGGATAAGGAGAAGAGAAGGAGAGGATGAGGAGAGAGTAAATGCTCAAAGCCACCCTTCGATCGGAGAGGACCGATCGCCTGGCAGGGGGGCTGGCTGCCCTCGGCATCAGCCCCAACACCTGGTCGCTCATCTCCCTGCTGCCGGCCATAGCAGGCCTGCTCGCTCTGGTCATGCACCATCTCGCCATCGGCCTGGCGATGTTCGCACTCTCGGCTTTCATCGATATAGTGGACGGAACTGTCGCCCGGGTCACCAATCAGGTCACCGACAAGGGGGCTTTCATCGACGGGGTGGTGGACAGATATGTGGAGTTGATGCTCTACCTGGGGCTGCTCATCTATGTGGGCCGGGGGGAGTCTCTGGGCCTTCCCAATGAGGCCTGGATTGTGCTCCTGATATTTGGCGGGCTCATGACCAGCTTTGTCCGGGCCTATGCCGACCACCGGGGGATTGTGAAGGACCCGGGTGATCTGAAGAGAATGGGCGGATTCCTTGAGAGGCTGGAGCGGCTCATGCTGCTCTATTTCGGCATGTTCCTCGGGCTTTTCAATGATCAATGGCTGATGGCGATCATCATCCTGACGGCCATCCTGGCCAATGCCACTGCCCTGCAGAGGATCCGGTTCGCCCTGCAGAGATGAGGCCCGTGCTCTCTCAGCTCAGAATAGATTTCACAACGGGCAGACATTGATGCACAGGCCGCAACGCAATCCGCCCAGAGCATTGAACATATACTCAGCGCACTTATGCCGGCCGATCTTCCCATCGGGAGAGATGGCACCTACAGGGCAGATATCAATGCACTTCAGACAGCTTCTGCAGTGCTCATGGATAAAAGGCATCGATCCATTTTCATCAGCCTCCAGGGGAGCATCGGTCAGCAATGCTGTCATGCGAACTCTGGGGCCGAAGCCCTCTGTGATCAATAGGTGATTCATCCCGAAGTTTCCCAGTCCAGCACAATAGCCTGCATACTTGATGGAGACGCTTGCCTTTAGCGTCTCCCGATCAGCATACCAGTATCCAAACTCGCTCCCCTCCGGGGGGACGATTGTCGCCCGGTAGCCCTGCTTCTCGATCATCCTTGCAATCTGAAAGGCGATCACCCTCAGGGTTGCAGTTGCAGCCATGAGGGTATTGGTATATTCCGCCCGCCCCTTGGGGAGGGGCTCAAATGCTCCCCTGGGAATGCCAACCCCCAAAACGATGACCGACCTCAGACCGGGCATGATCTCCTGGGGTCTGTTTCCGAGATAGTCTGGATTCAGAAAACAGGAGGGGTCCGCAATGCCTATGAAGTCAGCATTCATTTCGATGGCAGCATCTTTTATCGCTTTGGTGAGGACGGGATCGCTCATACTCTCTTCTCCCTTTGAGGCTGGACTCTGATTATATTGATCGTATATATATCTCTATCTTGCTGACTGCTAATCTTTGAATGCAGACCGGGCCCATGCCAGTGGCTATGGGAAAAGACCTGCCGCTCTGAAGATTAACTGATATATATCGCTCCTCCAAGAGAGGCTTTCTGCTCCATAAAAAAATTCTGCCCATAAAAAAAGGGGGTCAGGATCCAATCGCTCTCAGGAAGATCTCGCGGATCCTATCTCGATACAGCCTGCAGCCCTACTTTCTCGCTGCCATCTCCAGCACACGGGCCGCCTCCGCCCCCGCCTCTAAGATCTCCAGGTTCTTGGGGATGAGCTTGGGCTTCTTGGCGAATGTGACGCGGAAGGCGTTCCCGTAAGCCTCTCTGGGCAGCCCCAGATCTCCAGCCTGCATCAAGGCCCCAAACATGGTGGTATTGGCAGCCATACTGGCTCCCCTGCCCACAGCGATCTCTGTTGCAGGCACCGATATGGCCTTCACCCCCTCAGGAGCCTGGAACTGGCCGGCCAAAGAGTCGTACAGGATCACGCCCCCCTTCTTGACGGAAGGGGCGAACTTCTCCAGGGATGGCCGGTTGAAGGCCACCAGCACATCGGGATGGTCTACCATCGGCGAGCCGATGGGCACTCCGGAGATGATCACAGAGCAGTTGGAGGTCCCGCCCCTCTGCTCCGGCCCGTAATCGGGATACCAGGATACAAAACGGCCGCAGCCAAAGGCTGCCTGGGCCAGGGCCAGGCCCATGCTGAGCACCCCCTGCCCGCCGAACCCGGCGATCTTCACCCCTTTGGGCACAAACTCCGGATCCTCTTCGAACTGAATGCAGCTATCATCCTCGCAGCCGAAGATCCTATTCAGGGATTGCAGAGAATAGTCGCTCTCCTGCCTGTTGATGGGCTGGGCCTGGGCTGACCTGTCCCGGAACCTCTTCAAGGGGAACTCCTTTTCCATCTGCTCATTGATGAACCTAGCACAGCCACGGGCATCCATCCTCAGGATGGTGGGACAGGGGCTGAGCAGCTCCACAAAAGCATACCCTTTCTTATCCCTTTGAACCTCCAGGGCCTTTCTCACCGCCCGCCGGGCCTTGCGGATATGCTCGATATCCGAGAGGCTGACCCTCTCGATGTACACCGGGGCGCTGAGGGTATCCAGGATCTCACAGATATGGATGGGATAGCCCTGCTCCAGGGGATCACGGCCCTGAGGGGTGGTGGCTGTGACCTCTCCGATCAGGGTGGTGGGCGCCATCTGCCCGCCGGTCATGCCATAGACAGTGTTATTTACGAAGAAGACCGCCAGCTTCTCCCCCCGGTTAGCCGCCTGGATGGTCTCGTTAAGGCCGATGGAGGCCAGATCTCCATCCCCCTGATAGGAGATGACTATGGCATCATCCTCTGCCCGGGAGATCCCCGTGGCTATGGCCGGAGCCCGGCCGTGGGCTGCCTGCACATGCCCGCAATCCAGATAATAATAAGCGAACACAGCACACCCCACCGGGCTGATCACAACACAGCGGTCCTGAATTCCCAGGTCGGCCATGGCCTCGCCGATCAGCTTATGCAGGATGCCATGCCCGCAGCCTGGACAGTAATGTGTAGCAGTGGGAGCAGATCCTCCCTTCCGGGGAAAGATATCATACAGCCCCGGATGGTCGCCGAAGAGCTTCTCCATTGCTGCCATTTATGCCACCTCCCTGATCTTATTCATGATCTGTTCTGCATCAATCAGATTTCCTCCGTAACGGGAGACAAGCTCCACCGGCCGGCAGCCGCTGGCAAGGCGGATATCATCCCTCATCTGGCCGTTGCTCATCTCCACTGATATGAATCTGCAGCCCCTGCCGGCAAGCTGGGCGATCTCCCCCTTGGGGAAGGGATAGAGGGTTATAGGCCGGAAGAGCCCGGCCCGGATTCCCTCCCTGCGGGCGCTGTCCACTGCCGACCGGGCGATACGGCTGCTGATGCCATAAGAGACCAGGACGACATCGGCATCCTCCAGACGGTAGCCATCCCATAAGACCTCATTCTCCTCCACCTGGCGGTACTTCTCCTGCAGCATCAGGTTATGCCTCTCCAGGTCGATGAAGTCCAAGGAGATGGATGTCACCAGATTTCCTCTCGTCTCTGCATTGCCTGCCACCGCCCAGCTGGTATCGATTGTGGGATGCGTCGCCTCATGGGGAAACTCCAAGGGCTCGACCATGTGCCCTAAGACGCCATCTGCCAGGATGATCACCGGGTTTCTGTACTTGAAGGCCAGCTCAAAGCCCTTGGCGGTGAAGTCGCACATCTCCTGCACACTGGCCGGGGCGAGGACTATGTTATGATAGCAGCCGTGGCCTCCACCCTTGCAGGCCTGATTGTAGTCGGACTGCTCCGGGCCGATGTTTCCCAGGCCCGGCCCCGCCCGGCAGATATCCACGATCACACAGGGCAGTTGGGCCCCAGCGATGTAGGTGATCCCCTCCTGCTTCAGGCTCATTCCCGGCCCGGAGCTGGCGGCCAAGACCCGGTGGCCGGCGGCTGCCGCTCCATAGACCATATTGATCGCTGCCTCCTCGGACTCCGCCTGGACGAACTTCCTGCCCACCAGGGGAAAGAGCCTTGAGGCCTCATGCAGTATCTCGCTGGCCGGAGTTATGGGATAGCCGAAGAAGCAGTCGCATCCTGCATAGAGTGCACCCACAATCACAGCGCTGTTCCCTGCCATTAATGCAGATGCCATCTTCAGCTCCCCCCCACGGACTTCTCCTTCTGAGGCACATGCACCTCAATTGCCAGCGGCTCGGGGCAGGTATAGTAGCAGGCAGCACAGCCTATGCAACCATCCCCTGAATAGAGCACATACTTGTAGCCGCGAATGTTCAGCTCATCGCCCATCTTCAGCACCCCTACCGGACAGGCCTCAATGCATCTCTCGCAGGCCTTGCATTCCAGGGTGTTGATCACCGGGTATGGCTTGTCCTTATCCCTGATCTCCACCCTTCTTATCTTGCCGCTGATGGTCTTGGGAAGCTCATCCACGAACTCCACTATGCGGGGATATTTGTAGGGAGCTGTAACCTTTTTCACATGGTCTTGCAGCTCCCTCTTCAATTCCTCTGAGGGGCTGAATCCCTCGGTCAAGACCACAGTGGCCTTGACCACCTGGCCGCGGATGGGATCGGGCACCCCGGTGATCGCCACCTCCAGGACGGCAGGGTGGGACATGAGGGCTGACTCCACCTCAAAGGGGCCTACCCGGTAGCCGGAGCTCTTGATCATATCGTCTGTCCGGCCGATGAACCAGTAGTATCCATCCTCATCCCGCCAGGCGGTATCCCCAGTATGATAATAGTCATCATGCCAGGTGTTATGGGTCTTGTCCGGATCCATGTGATAGTCGGTGAAAAGGCCTACCGGCTTTCCTTTATCCGTCCGGATGACAATCTCCCCCTCCTCGCCCACCTCGCAGATCTTGTTGTTCTTGCCCACCAGGAGGATATCATATCCTGCTGCCGGCTTGCCCATGGAACCTGGTTTGGCCTCCATCCAGGGATAATTGGAGATGCAGACCACAGTCTCAGTCTGGCCGTACCCCTCCATCAGCCGCAAGCCAGTGGTCTTCAGGAAGCTCTCGTATACCGATGGATTGAGGGGCTCGCCCGCGGTGACGGCATACTTGAGACGGGAGAAGTCGTAGCGAGACATATCGCTCTTGATCATGAACCTGAAGATGGTGGGCGGGGCGCAGAAGGTGGTCACGCCGTACTTGCCCATCTCGTCCATCATCCTTCCGGCATCGAAGCGATCATAATCATAGACGAAGACGGCCGATCCTGCTATCCACTGGCCGAAGATCTTGCCCCAGGCACATTTGGCCCAGCCGGTATCGGCCACTGTGTAATGCAGGCCGTCATCCTCCACATTCTGCCAGAACTTGGCGGTGAGGATGTGGCCCAGAGGATAGGTCTGATCATGCTTTACCAATTTCGGGTAGCCGGTAGTGCCGGAGGTGAAGTATGCCAAGAGTATGTCATCGTTCTTTGTTGCCTGATCCCCTGTGGGGCGGATGAAGTCAGCGCTGGCCCTCTCCAGCTCCTGATCGAAGTTGATCCAGCCCTCCCGGTTCAGATCCCGGCCTCCCACCAGGGCTTTGACCAGGGGGATGTTCCCTGCCTCGTTATGGGCGGCATCAAACTCCGCCGGAACGCCATTCTCGCCGATGCAGACTATCATTTTCAGGTCTGCTTTTTTGATCCGGTAGAGGAAGTCCTTCGCCTTCAGCATATGGGTGGAAGGGATGGAGATGGCGCCCAGCTTGTTCAAGCCCACCATGCACACCCAGAACTCCCAGCGGCTCTTGAGGGTGAGCATTACAGTATCGCCCTTCTTTATCCCGCAGCTTTGAAAGAGGTTGGCTGCCTTGTCGCTCAGTCTCTTCAGATCCTTGAAGTTGATGGTCTTCTCCTCTCCATGATCATTGCACCAGACAAGGGCACGTTTGTCAGGACATTCAGCAGCATAAGTATCGACGATGTCATAAGCGAAATTGAAGTTCTCGGGGATGATTATCCTCAGATCCTCTCTGAAGTCATCGTATGATTTGAAATCCAATCGCGTGACATACCTGGGCAGTAAAGATGTCATATTCAATCCTCTGTAATGGGTTTACATGACCACGGCCAGAATCTTCACCGGCCTATCATTTAAGGCTTCCATGACGTGGTCATATGTTGAATCAAAGAATATCGAGTCTCCTTCATTGAGAATGACCTCGTTTTCATTGATGGTGATCTTCAAGGTGCCCTCGAGCACATACTCGAACTCCTGGCCTGGATGGCTGTAGAGCGAGTGGCCGGGATGTGATTGGCTCTCTTTTTTGGGATCGATGGTGACGATAAAGGGCTCAGCCTTCTTATTGGCGAACTTCCTGGCCAGGCTCTGATAATGATACTGCTTCCTGCGCTCCACCTCCACCCCCTCGCCCTTGCGGGTTATGGTGAAGATGCTCATCTTGGACTCCTCGCCGGTCAGCAGCAGTCCTGTGTCCACGTTCAGCTTTCGCGCAATGCCTATGAGGGCGCTGGCCGGGATGTCCAGCTTTCCCTCCTCATAGCAGTTGTACGCATCCACTGGTACATTCAGGTGCTCTGCCATCTCTTTGGATGATACTCGGTTCAACTCTCTCAGCTCACGAAGTCGCGTTCCTATCTCCTCAAGCGTTTCTTTCATGCACATTCCTCGGCGCATCCCAACTTCATGGTCCAGAGCAGTAGATCCAGGCCACAGGTAATGCAGGATTGAGACTGCCCCACATTTATATTTGAATCTATCTCTGCAAGTCGGGCTGGTTCGGCTTAAATGAGATCGATCCAGGGAGATCCACATCGATCGAGCGGCAGCGTGGCATATGCCTTGCTTTTCCATAGAAGAGGGTGAATGCTAATCC
Source organism: Methanothrix sp. (assembly GCF_016706325.1). Lineage (NCBI taxonomy): Archaea > Methanobacteriati > Methanobacteriota > Methanomicrobia > Methanotrichales > Methanotrichaceae > Methanothrix > Methanothrix sp. The sequence goes on from NZ_JADJJX010000001.1 coordinate 1,612,088, forward strand.
TGCAAAAACAGATAGGCTCCTCGCAGCCCCTTGCAGCCCCTTGCACCCTCCTGTGAATGAAATCAGGGACTGCTGTTTATCCCGCCTTATGCCTTCGTTCCTTTGTGCTGAAAATTTGCTCTATCCTTTGTGCTGAGCTATAGATTTGCTCTATTCTGGGCGCATATACCTCCGGCCATCAAGAGATCCAGTCATCCTCATCCAGCCAGCTATCTGATCTGCCCTTTGAGCTGATTGCCTCTGGACCTCTTCTCCTGCCGGCTGCAGCCATGACGGCAGATCGAGAGCGGCTGCTTCCCCGTATGAGCTGATAGGATATCTCTGGGTCGATGCTGTACCGGTCCAGGTAGGCATGCTGGGAGAGGTGCTCGCCCTGGGCGGAGATGTAGAGGGGATCGCCAATGACTGGAGTTATCTTCCCTGCAGGAAGGACCCATTCAAAGCCCTCAGGGAGGGTGCATTCCACCCAATCAGAATCTTCGATCTGAGCATCATCTGAGATCTCATTTACCACTCCACAATTTTTGCAGATTATCTTCTTCATATTCCTCGCCTTCAATTAGTGTATTCAGCTAATAACAGTATATATAATTTACTAAGCAAATTCATATGATAATGGCCATACCAAGATGGAAATATTGAAATAGAGTACCGGCATGCTCATCGTTAATCAACCAGGGTGGGATCTCGATGTAATGCCATCCAACTCGATTTGGCATTCAGTCGCAAGGGTTATAAACTCTGAAAAATATCTATTTAAGTATGAGGGCCTCTATGGGAACGAGAATCACCTATTACAATCTGGCTAAAGATAGATTGAAGGGAAGGCATCCCAGGATATACAATCTCATTCTGATATTCATATTGCTCCTGCTTACTGGCGTCGCCGCCTTTCTGGTCTCGGATATCATCTCCCTCGGCATCGATCATGATAAAGCAGGCCAAGAGGGAGTGGGGGATGGCGGGCTGGAGAAGGGGCTCTCCCCCGGGGCCCTAGATGGCAACTCATCCCCAGATGAGGCAGTAAACGGTCAATCCACCTCGAATTCGACCGCCGAGGACAGGGTGGTCAGCGCGAGCCGAGAGCTGAACTCATCCCCGACAAGCTCCACAGCAGGCCTGGCCACAGCCTCCACTGCCTCTGCGAGGAAGGCCGGCACATCTACCAGCAAAAAAAGCAATAGCTCATCGGGCTCATCGAGCTCCTCAGGTTCATCGGGCTCCTCAGACTCCTCAGGTTCACCGGTCTCTTCAGGCTCCTCAGGTTCATCGGGCTCATCCGGCTCATCAGGCTCATCCGGCTCATCGGGCTCATCGGGCTCATCGGGCTCATCGGGCTCATCGGGCTCCTCAGACTCCTCAGGCTCACCGGTCTCCTCAGGCTCATCGGGCTTGCCTCTTTCAAGATCCCCATCCCAGGGGGAGGCAGAGGAGAGGGGCGCCATCGCGAACAATAAGAGCGAGAATAACACCACCACAGATAGGGCATTGATCACTCAGATTCTGGCAAATAGCTCAGCAATTCACCCTGCGCCAAAGGATACTGCAGCTTCTGCCGATCAGCAACAGAAGGGGATGTCAACAGGGCTATATCGCAATGATGGTCCGCAGCAGCCTGCCGATATCAAGGAAGGAGATTCCGAATCCGGATCGGAGCAGCTCAAGAGCGAGATTGGCGCTATCAGGACACCTGCCCGGATGAAGACTCTGGCAGATGACACGGAATCGGCAGGGGCTGAGAATGCAGCAGAAGCGGAAGGGCAGGCCAAGGCAGAGGCGAAGGCAAAGATCGAGGCCCCGGTCAAGATCGAGCTGCCAGCCAGAGCAGAGACTGCAGCCAACACAGAGGCAGCAGTCAGCACAAAGACGACTGCCAAAAGTGAAAATAATCAGCATGAGAGCCTGTCAAAGCAGAGTACTGATTTAGCCGGGGAAATGGCCGAGAGGGATGAGAGGATGGCCAGAGAAAGGGCTCTGTTATCCTCATCCATTGAGAAGGGCTTGGAAAAGAGGAGCGAATCTGCCAGAAAAGCGAGCCAGATGGCATCGGAGAGGAGCGCAAAGCTGCAGGAGAGACGCTCAGAGAAGGATGATATCATGGCTCAGAAAAGAACAGAGCGCAATGATGCAGCGATGAGCACAAAGGCTCTCTCACAGGGCAGAGATGACGGCCCGAGTTCGGCCCCTGCACTACCCTCTCCCTCTGCACAATTCACATCTGAGCAATCCGCACCATCTGCACAAACCGCTCCCTCTGCACAATCCACATCTGAGCAATCCACTCCAGCGGCACTGGAGGGAGATGATGCTGCCTCATTGACAAAGGCCTCAGCCTCGTTCCCCGATCGGGCAGAGAGAGACTGGAGGAGCAGCCAGTCAGAACGGCGGGAGAAAATCGCTGATCAGAGGGCCGATCGAAATGCTGCTGCAGCAGCAGCGAAGGCCTCAGCCGCAGCCCTCAAGGCCCAGACCCAGTCAGAGCGGATGAAGGCGAAGGAGAAGGCCAGTGAGATGGCCCTCTCAGCGGCGAATGCAAGGAAGAGCAAGCTGCAGGAGAGCAGATCCAGATCGGACCCAGATCAAAATGCTGTTATACGTCTGGCATTTTGATTTAAATAAATAAAATTATATCAGATTGAACTTGCCCGAGACTGCTCTCTTAGGCCTTCTGCTTTGATATCCTCATGATGCATCCCTCATCGGTATGCTCGACCTCCAGATTCATCTTCAGCTCAGAGATCACCTTCTGCCAGTGGGATTCTATACAGGTCTTGCAGTGCTCCCGAGCGATCAGGTTCGCTCCCACCCGGGCAAATGACTTGGCCCCCTCCATCTGGCCGCAGCGAAGCCGCCTGATCTCAACAAATCCATCTCCTTCTACCACCTCCACCACACTGCCAAAGAGGTTCTTGTCATTGGTGGCAATGGCCATGGCCACCCCCTCCGGCTCCTCCAGGCCTAGCTGCTTGAATGTGGCTGCAACCTGGCGGGCTCCGATATCCTGAAACTCCCTCAAGCCCTTCTTGCCAAGCTTCCGGGCTACATAGCCGCTGCTGCCATAAAAGCTTCCCATCCACATGGCCACCACCCGCTGCTGGATCTGGTCCAGGGGGATATCCGGAACTTCTGTCATATCGACCCAGGAGCGATCCCGTCTGTTATAATACTTCCGCGCCCTGAATTGAGCTGAATCAGGCTGGATGCCGGGAGAGTGCATCCTCCAGAAATGCGGCAACACCCCCCGGATAATAGACCTCGAGGGCATCAAGCTCAGCCATCTTTCCCGGATCAAGAGAGCATTCCTTCATAAGCCGGGCATAACGAGACGCCTCCTCCTTTTGGCCTTTGCCGCTGCCCTGCACCAGCGGAATCTTCAGCTCTCCGATCTGCTCAGGCAGCAGCCCAATCGATCTCACCCCAATCCGGGCAGTGCAACCCCTGGGTCTTGAGGCCTCGATCAGCTCGGCCAGCTCCCCGGCAAAGAAGGCATCCCTCGGGCTGAGGTCGGAGAGGGTGAGGATGGTCATCTCAGCAGAGGCACGGGCGAAGAGGGCGGCCAGGGCCTCCTGAGAGGGGCGGCGATCTGACCAGACCAGGGCAACTCCATGCTTTTTGCATACGGGGATGAGAAGGCTGGAGAGCGAGGGTTTATTCAGCCAGACCTCAATGGCCGGGGAGGACCTCATCCGTCGGCCGCTCACATTTGTCTGCTCTCCCTCCGGCAGAAAGCCGCCCTCTTCGGAGAGCTCCTCGATCAAAGCCTCCGGGGAGACAAATCCCATGGCGATGGATTTGCGCGCCCACTTGGAGAGCTTCAGCCCGTCTTGCTCGTGATAGGGCCTCATGATCCTGATCTCCCCCACAAACCCCCCGCAGATCGGATACTCAGAATCCTTCATCTGCAGAGCATGATAGAAGAGCCCTCTCAATGTGGTCCTGGGCCTGCCGGTCCTCCGGAGGAAATCCTGGTAGACCCTGGCTACCCATTTGGACTTGGTCTTGTCCGTCTCTGTAAAGACATATGCCTTATCATTATCACATGATTCATTGGCTGTAATGCCGCCCATGCTCACACCTTTGCTGCTGGCTTCACAATCATTCTTTCACTGCCATATCTGCAGGCCTGGTGTATATATGGTAAGAAGTTTCTCCTGGTATACCGCACTGCGCAAAGGGAGACGATAACGAAAAGGAGACGATAACGCTATGAGAAAGGATAGCTGAAGCCCATGCCCGAGCTTCCTGAGGTAGAGCTGGCCAGAGGATATCTGGAGGCGGCTGTCCTCTGCCAGCCCATAGAGGAGGTGCTAGTTGAAGATGAACGCATCCTCTCCCGGATCACTCCGGCTGAGATTGAGCAGCACCTGGCAAAAAAGAGCTTCCGCTCAGTTCAAAGGCATGGTAAGAGGCTCTTTTTGGAGCTGGACGGGAGGCTGTGGCTCACAATTCATCTGGGCATGACTGGAAGGCTGATCTATCTGCAGAAAGGGGAGGATGAGCCTGCCCATACCAGGCTGCTGCTCCGATTTCAAAACGGCTTCTGTCTGGCCTTTGACGATCTTCGGATCTTCGGGGAGGCGGGGCTCACAGCAAGCCCCTCCTCTTTTCTGGCAGAGGCGAAGACAGGGCCTGATGCCCTGCAGGTTGACCGGGAGGGATTTGCAGAGATCATGCGCGGCAGGAGGGGAGCTATCAAGTCCCTTCTCCTCAATCAGAGGCTCGTCTCCGGCATTGGAAACCTCTATGCTGATGAGGCCCTCTTTCAGGCGGGCATACATCCCCAATCCCGGGGGCTGAATGAGCTGCAGCTAGGCCGCCTCCACTCCACCATTCAGGAGGTACTGAGAACATCCATCTCCGTCCAGGCGGATTTTAGCCGCCTGCCCGATTCCTACCTTCTCCGCCACCGCCATCCCGGCGGCCTCTGTCCCCGGGACGGCACACTTCTCAAGCACGAGAAGCTTGGCGGACGGACCAGCTACTACTGCCCTGAGCACCAGAGGCCATTCGGCCACAAGCATCTATCTGATTATCGTCCTGCCCACTGAGATCAGGAAGAGGGCGAAGAGAAACGAGCCAACAAGCTTCTCCAGGGTGAAGATGAAGTAAAGAGCGCCTGTGGCGGCGCTGTTGGGATCATCTATGAGCCTGGTGCCGGAGAGAAGGAGGGTGAGGCTGAGGTTTACTGCCTCCCCCAGGCCCATAGATCCAGAGGGGTTGAACAAGCCCGGAACGGCAGCATAAAAGAGGGAGAAGGCAAAGAGGAAGGCGGCGGAGAGGAGAAGAGGGCGGAGGGGGCGGACGCCATAGCCATAGGAGGCCATGAGTATCCAGTCGATGGGGCGGTAGTGGGCCGGCAAGCCCGGCCGGCGCTCATTTCTGTAGTGATAGTAACAGTCGTCAGCATCCTCGAGAAAGCCCAACCTCTTGAAGTTCTCAATTAAAAGCAGATATGCAGTCTCTCCATCGCTATTGGTGCTGATCAGCTTGCTTTTTCTCTCCAGGTGCTCCAGGAAGCGGCATCGATACTTGGGTCTGGTCAGGCTCTTCCAGCGGATGTGAAGCTTCTCATATTTGATCCGGCTGAGGATCAGGCCGCCATCGAAGGTGGCATCGATGAAGAATGCATCTCCAAGGAGATGAGCGGACTGGAAGCTCGACACTCCTGTGAAGTGGGAGCTGCTGAAGTCGGCATCGTGGGCGAAATTGGCCTTTCTGAACGAGGCATCCTTATGAAACTGGGATCCCTTGAAGTAAGAATCGCCCTCGAACTGGCAGCGATTGAAGCTCAGACTCTCCATGAAGATGGATTTTCTGAAGTAGGCCTCCCTCTTGAAGAGCGATTTGCTGAAGAATGCCTTCCTCTCGAAGAGCGCCCGGTTGAAGCTTGTCTCATCCTCAAACTGGCATTTGTTGAAGCTGACCTCTCCGGAAAAGGAGACATTTCCAAAGTCGGCAACCGATTTGAATAGGGAGCCGCTGAAGCTGGCCTGCTGATGGAAGCTCGATCCCCTGAGGTCGACCGGTTCCAGGAAAGCAGTCCGTCCCAGGGTCACTTTGCCATCGAATTGGGAGTTGGTTATCCTTATGGCGGAGCTTACCTGAAACCTCTTCTCCTCCACTGGCAGGCTGGCATAACCTATGATCAGATCACCCTTGATGAGAACCTCATTGAACTCCACCGACCTGCCCTGCTCTATCTCCGCCAGGATTAATGTGGCAGGGATCTGCCTGAGGCTCATTGAGTTCTGGCTCTTACCGGCCAAAGCTGACTCTCCTCACAATAGGATACTGCATTTCTTGATATACTCTTTGATATGCTCTTTGGCCTTTTAATTATATGGAAGGCTTGCTGCAGAAAACCCCGCCTTGTAAGGTACATTCCCAGCGCAAGATCAAGGCCTGGTCAGCTATTCCTCTGCCAGCAGGATCTCATCTGCCGCCCAGCCGCCCCCACCCCGGCAGTGCGCGACCACAACAACTGCCCGATAACGAGATTGCAATAGGCGACGGCAGCCGAGGGCAGGTGACCTGAGATTAGATCGGATTAGATCGAATTAGATCGAGCTGGCCGAAGAGCGATCAGATAGATCAGGATGATCAGATTCGTTAAGAGCCGATGTGATGCAAGAAGAGCATTCCCAGGCTGAAGAGTCAGACTGAGCATTCTCGCATGCGCCACACGAAATCCAATCCTCCGTCCATTCCTGCTTGATGGAGCTCAGGCCAAGACAGGAGGATCCCTGCCCGGCAGAGCCGCTGCCCCCGTCCTGTGCGCCCTGAACTTCTATCCTGGAGGCGATATCTCCCTGCGCATACCCGGAAGCATCAGCAGAATATAATGAGATATGAGCCCGATTTACATAGATTCCTCCTCGCATTGCTCTGAGGGTGTAATTGATGCGCCTTGTCTCCTCCGGGTGAAGATCAGCGATCGTCCAGAGAACCTCACCGGTGCTCTGGCCTGTGGCAGCAGGGGATGAGCTTTGAAATACCATGCCATTCGGCAGCAGATCTCTAACCGCCGCCGTCATGGTCTGATTGTTGTGATTCGTCACAGAGATGCAGTAATGAACCAGCAAGGGGTCTATTGGGTCTGCCCGAGCTTTCTTGGACGCAGACAGGTGGGGCGAGCAGCAACCCAGCCAGTCAAGCTGCAGAGATGATAAGGCCTCTGCATCCGTCCATTTATCGGATTGATTGCTGCGAGCTCTGACCCGATTGATCAGGCTGTCCGCCTGCTTCTCAGTTATATTGAGCCTGAGCTCTATGATAGCAGAGGCTCCAATGCCCAGATCGATTAAAGTCCACTGGGCGAGGCTTCTGTTCAGTTCAGAGGGCCTCAATGAGGAGGAGACATATTCTGTGCCGGGCGGGAAATAGTCAGTTATGATGATCGGCCCAAGTGCTATGTTTCCGTCATTTGTTACATTTATAACATAGTCAATGAGACTGTCTCCGGCTGCGGAGAGCTTTCCTGATATAGTGAGGTTGAGGTGGGGCTCGTCAAACCGAGCCACTCCCCCTATATTCAGCTTTCTTGAGATATCATAGCGGCCGCTATACTCCTCAAAAAGATATGTGCCGCTGTCGTCTTTGCTTGTGCTCGGCAGGCTGCTGAAGGCTTCAAAGCGAGCAGTTCCTGAGAGATTGAGATCGGTTCTCATCTCAGCCAATCCCACAAGAGCAGTGATCTTATTAAGGAACTCTGCATTTGAGATCTGCTCTGCGATGTAGCTTGCCGGCTCGGAGCTGGTCGAGCTCTTTGGATTTAACTCTCCTGATCGGGAGCACATACCTTCTGCCCACTTTTTAGAGATATTTATATTGAATCCTGATGGATAGATGTAATTAAGGGGTCCATAACGGGCATTTATGAGTTTGTCCATGTGGTCTGTCTGAGTTTGAATTTCCTCCATTGACTGATATGCTCCCGTGCCGGAATGGTAGCTCATCTGCCTTCTTCCCGCCCTCTTCTCTGAGCTGATCGATCCGTTGCCTGTGGCTGAGTGCACAATAACAGCATTCTTGCCGTATTCATCAAATCTCTTATCGACCTCGAATTGTCCCAGATAGTCCTCTTCCGAATGGTAAATGGCTGGCCCATTGGAGCGGGAGGAGTTGTTTGAGGGCATCTTCTGTTCCCTGAAGTGGCCGGCACCCTCAAAAGATATCCTTGATTTCGCAATAGAGCCATTTTTATCCAGGGCGATCGAGCTATTGCTCTTGATCATCGCCGCATACATGATCTGCTGCTCAAAGAAGGCGCCCGTCTCACGATTCTTCGCCATTTGCATTTCAGACCAGCTAGAGGCATAGTCTATCGATCTGCCCTGGGGAAGTGAGAAGGAGGATATGCCGAAGCTCTCTGCAAGATCGGTATCGATCTGTACAGTCTTATTCAGGGAGGAGAGCTGGGATCTGATGCTTTTCGAATAGCTGCCGCTTCCATGCGTTGTAGACCTGAACTCTATCCCCTTTGAATCCTGAACCTGTATTGCACAGGTCGATGAATTGAATTCCCTTCCATAAAAGGCGGTGATATTGGCATAATTCACCAAGCTGGTGGGCGGAGTGGCTGTTGATAGCCTCTTGTTGGAATATACATACCCCTGGCCATAGACCGATTGATCCTCTTTAAACATCAGATCTGGCCTCTCTTTGATCCTGATAAAGAGCTCAATAGATCCATTAGTTCCCGGCGCCATCGTCCCCACCTTCCATATCAAGGTATTTCCTGTTATATGATCGGGCCCGGGAGTCGAGTTCATATATTCGACATCAGGAAGAACATCATAAATGGTCACGTCATCAGCTTCGAGTTCGAGGTGATTTGCATAATTGATTGTGTATTTGACTGTATCTTGAGGCGAGTAGGCATCCTTGGTCGATCTCTTGCTTATACAAAGCGAAGGATTTTTTATAGAAATGTAATATTTGCACTGAGAATTATATGAAATCTGGAAGATGCCTGAATATGGCGGCGTCCATATCACCACTGCTCTTTTTGTCTCATTGAAACCGTCCACTGGCCGGCCTTTGCTATCCTGAGCCGTCCACTCATCGCCATCAAGCCAAAAAGGAGCGGAAAATGTCACAGGCACTCCAGCATATCCGCTTTCAGCCCCAATATAAGAGCAATTGGTGCTGATGCCAGGAAATTGTTCAGCCGCTGTTTTTGTTTTGAGACTGGCTCCGCCCTCATCAATGGCATTGCTCACCATTGCCAGGTTGACAACTGTGAGGTTGGTGGGGGCGATCGCTCTAAAGCTGAGGCTGACTGTTATGGAATTGCCGGGCGGAAGTGGAGATGTCGGCAGATCATTCAGCAAATCATTCCAGGTCAATGTAGATTGGTTGTCCTCATCCCAGGGAATACTGGAGGTCATGGGCTTTATAAATTGTTCAGGATAGTCCTCAACCAGACGCAGTACAGAGATATTGTTCTGACCGGTATTGGTGATGGCGATCCTATAATATATGACATCTCCAATACCAATATCATATTTATTTCCCAACAGTGTCTTTTTCAGATCCAGATCTCCTTTTAAATCAGAGCATTGATATATTGTTATTTTATGCTTGCAGAAATTATTATAAGATATGATAAATTCTCCAATTGCAGCAGGCGTCCAAATGACCTCGGATTGGGTGGGATCATCAAAACCACCTACAGGCACATTATTGCTGGCATTGAATGCCATCCATCGATCCCCCTGGCTCCAAGATGGCGAGGAGAATATGATAGAAGAGCCAATACATCCTGTCGATGGCCCAAGCAAATGACATTGAGCCCTTATGCTATCGATTGTGCTCTCCGCTGATACGGCCTTCAGAGTAGCCCCATTCTCAATCCTGGCTCCAATCACCCTGGCGATATTCGTCACCTTCAGACTGCTAGCAGCAATGGCCCTGAAATTGATATTGATATTTATGGACTGACCTGGATGCAGAGTGGAATTCAGCAAATCAATCCAGGCCAGTGCAGATCCTGTATCCTCATCCCAGGGCAGATCAGAGCTTTCTGCTCTCAGGAATTGCTCTGGATAGTCATCTAAAAAAGGCATAGAGACTATACTGCTATTCCCAATATTGGTTATGCAAACACGGTAGGTGATGATATCATTCACCCTGATGTCATCTGCAGCAGAGAGGAGAGTCTTTTCAAGTCGAATCCCTCCATTTTCCCTCGGAAGGACTGTTACCTCAATCTCATCTTTGCCCACGCAAATGCTATCAGCATCAATGCTATTTGCAGCATAAACAGCTATTGTGACGTTCCTGGGCTCGCTGACCTCAGGTGCAGTCCATTTAAAAATGCTTTCTTTGCAGGAATCATACGATCCATCAGATGGTACCCAGTAAAATTTATAACCGGGCCCTTCGAAATCCTCTCCATCCAAGGATTTCACATGATAGATGTTAACCGTACCGGAATAGACTGTATCTGAGTAGGCGGAGCAGTGCGATATATTTACTAAAAATATAATTAAAACAATCATTATTAACTTGGTTTTTTTTATAAGAGCTGATTCGCATCTCATAATAACTCCGTTTATGATTTTATAACCCAATTTGGATTACTATTATATATATCTTTTGAAGTTATTATCATAAATATTTAAAAATATAAATTATTAAATTGGTAAAGAGGGACATGGCGCATCGCCATGTGCCCTGATCAGCGGTCTACCTCACAGTTATGGTATTGAGTGGTATATCCACGACTTGAACCTGCACCTGGCATGAGCCCTGGAAGGCATAGGGAGCCTTCTTGGCGAAGTAGCCCGTTACTACCACATATGTGCCTGATTTGGGAGCAACCTTATGCCAGACCAGCCCCACATCGGAGCCATCGCCAACAACATGATCGGCGAAGCTGTTATACTGAAGGCTCTCGGGCATATCATCCTTGAGGAAGACCCACCAGCGCTGATTGACCTGGCCTGGAGTTGAGCCTGTACTGTAGGAATATTTATTCTCATCAGTGATGCAGATCTGTTTGGGTGCCTCAGTCTTGATTGCGCACGGCCCAGGCTTCACAATGGGGAAGGTCACACAGGCCTGGTTGATGCATAGCTGTGCCTCACGTGCAGTAACCATCAATTCGAAATAATAATTCTTTGCATATTCAGAAGCTGGAACTGTATAGGAAATGCTTTTTGTATTGAATGTTGCAACAGTCTTGCCACTGGCATCCTCTTCTTTGACAGTCCAGTAATAATCCCAGTGAACTCCCAGGGCCTGCTGATCAGCCGGTACATCAGGGCCACTCAGGTCGATTATATCTCCTGGTGCAACTTGCCCCTGCTGGATTGGAGTACAAGCCGCAAATGCACCCGATACCATTCCCATCAGGCATAGCGAAAACAACAGTGCCAAATTATTCACAAATCTTTGCATATAGATATCACCCTGAAAGAGCTCTCCGCCTCGAAACTATTTAAAATTTGTTATTAACTTTATTATAGATATAATCTTCTTAATTAAAATTATATTAATTATGAAATTTACTAATAATAATAACCCAGTGTTATAAAATTTTACTAAACCCAACTTATTTAAGCATCTATGTCATAAATTTATTTTAGGCGTAAAGATTATTAGTAGGAGCAACCTCAACTGTGATCATTCCTAATAAAATTAAAAATTAAGAGAATAAACGAGGATTGTCAGATCTTTACAGCAAAACGAGGTGAAAAAATGAATGAGTCTAGCAAGATAGCATTTGGAATACTGCTAGGAATGGCATTGCTGGGAACTGCATGCATTGGATTATGCCAGGAATCTCCTGTAGTGAACATCATGATAGATGCTGATATCGCTCCAACTCACTCCGCGGATGATGTAGATGTAGCTGGCACCTCTCTGATAAAATTAATCAATGAGATCGATCCCAAGAAACGAAATGTCACCATCTTCGTGAGCGGGGGGATGGCAACCGTCTACAGGCTCGGAGTGGCATCACAGGGCACTATGGCCAACCATGAGCTTGCCCTCTATGGAAACAATACCGGCGAGGATCTGACCATCCTATCCAATGCCGAGCAGGGAGCTATCCTGAAGGATGCAAATAACAGGCTATACCACTGCTATGTCTGCGGAGGAAAGCATATAGATATCAGGGGCTTCCGTCCCCAGGGCTTCGAGCAGAATGAGGATACACTGCGCATCCTGGAGAATCTGAGCATAATCTACAATGCAGGCTTCCAGCAGGGCCTGATCTATGCGCCCGGACATGAAGAAGATGCCTGGCCTTACCTCCTGGATGGATTCAAGCTATATGCCGTTCCCATCACTACAGCGAAGGTCAATGGAGAGTACGCCGTCCTCTACGATAAATATGTCAAGGAGCAGGGGCTCAGCGGCTCACAGTGGCAGGAGCTCTTGCAGTCCAAGTTCGACGAGAATGTCAGGGATGGGGCGCCCACTGTCGTTATCTTCAGCAATCTCGTTTCTGGGAATGGGGAGTACCTTGATGCCTACAGGAACTTCCTGGACTATGCTGGATCCAATGGTGCCCGATTCCTGACCACACTGCAACTGGTTGAAGAGGCGGCAGCCAAGGATCCCGGCAGCACTATTCCAGAGCTTGAGGAGGCCAGGAAGGGTGGAATGGATGTGAGTCCCTCAGAGAAGGGATCGGTCATAGTCTGCCCAACCTGTGATGAGGCAAAGGCTGAAAAGGGTGCATCCATTATCAGCTATAGTGTAAGTAAGAGCAAGGAGTGCTTGAACTGCACGGACAACGCCACCATCAATTCCACTGAGCTCGCTTAGGGCATGCAATCGGCATCATATGATTGTGGCAGGGCATATCCTGGCAGCACAAATAAATTCTGATCTCTTTTTATTTTCCAGCAATGAGATAGTCTCAGGCTCATGGAGCTTAGGCGCAAAGAAATTGATCCAGATTGCCTCTGCCGGTTTATCCAAGGAAAACGGCGAAGAGCTCAATACCAGGACTATGAAGGGGCTGATGATTCGGAAAGAGCCGATTCAGTAGCCCTTACATCCGGCTGCTCTCTGGCAGTGATGTTCATTTGGCCATCTCCTGCGGCTCATCGCATGATCGGTTTGGGCTTGTGAATCACATGAAGTTCCTTTGTGATCTCTGTTTCATCGCCTTTTCCTGATTGATTCTTAAGCTTAAGCTTTATGATGTGCTCCCCAAGGGAGAGCCCCGTTGCATCGATCTTTGCGAAGCGTTTGCCCTTTTCCGGATGGTTCCTGGATCCCGGAGCCTCATCATCCACCGACCACTGCAAATCCAGTCCACTGTCTCCGATGGATTCGTCCAGCTCGACCTCAACATTCGAATCGTCCTCGCAGACAACCAGCTCTTCGCCAATTGCAGAATCAGTCGGACCGTCCACTATGAGTTCCATATTGGACTCCCCAATGCATGCCGCCAGGCCTGCTCCATCCTGCCCTATCTTGGGGGTGAGCTTTGCATTTATTCTGAACCTTTTCTGCTGCCCTTTAGGGATTACAGGGGCATAGAACTCAAACGATCCTGTATTCGATCCTGTCTGTGTAAGAACCCCAGTGGTAACTAAATCATCGCCGATCTCATTTCCATTCTCATCCACCTCAACTACTGTCCAAATGTAGTCATAATCCACTTCATCCTGGGCATTCTGGGCCGCTGTTGCCAGGCTGATTATCTCTCCAGATGTCTTTGACCCCAGCAGACTGGCACCCTCTGCAGTGTATGCTGTGGCCAAGAGCAGCATCAAGAGCAGCACCGAAATATTTTTTTTCACCTGTTTACCCTCCAGTCCAATGGCAGCATGCACTACACTTCGTTAAGTAATATAGACGATTGAGTGCAATTCTTATCCGGGATTGTACTGTTCATACCAGAATATAACAATAAATATTTTATCAATAATTTGAATTGGCGGAGCTATTTTTTGCCATCAGCTGATTGTTGCAACGGGATGAACAGCTTTGATACGAAAATAGGCTTCAAGCATGCAGATACAATCCCTTCTGCATGCGATAGATCTCTTTTTATGTACTCCCAATCCGAATTTGACCCCATGCCAATTCTAATTTGGTCCCCACTTATGCTGCCATTAGGCCTTCGGAAAAAGAAATTACCATCGATAGCTCCAGGCCGCCAGGCAGCCGGGCCTCATCCGAGGTAAAAAAGGATAATATCGACCTGCGGCAATTCAATTCACCTTAAGAGCATACCCCATATCAGAAGATCCGCGATTGATCTTCGATGAGAGAATAGTTACCGGCCGGCTCAACGCTGCTGCTGATAGCCTCAATATGAGAGCTTCGAGCTGAATAGTCCGCTGAGAAGTCCAGTCGAATTGCTCAACCGACCGCAACCTATATCCACTTATTCGAATACATTCGAAAGCATGAAGCCAATAGCCTCACTTCTTCTTGCCATTATGATGCTGGCCATCCCTGCTGTGATGAGCCAGGATGCTGAACACTGGATCAGCCAGACGAAAAGCGATTATTATAACGGCTCATACTCCCTTGCCCTTGATGATATCGATCAATACCTGAAGATCAATCAGACAGACACCTGGGCCTGGAGCTTCAGGGCCAATCTCCTGAAGAAGATGGAAAGATACAGAGAGGCAGTGGAGAGCTTTGATATGCTCATCGCCCTGGATAGCTCCCATGCAGAAGCCTATAACGATCGCGCTCTCATCCTCGCAGGAGGGCTGAACCGGGATGATGAGGCACTGGCTTCCCTGGAGGCAGCCCTGCAGATCGAGCCCTTCAATGCCAATATCTGGTATAACAAGGGAATGGTCCTGGAGAAGATGGAGAGGAATAACGAGTCTTTGGAGGCCTACAGAAGGGCGATCGATCTGGATGAGGATCTGGACAGAGCCTGGTTCCGCCAGGGGCATGTTCTCATGAGGCTGGGGAGGAATAGTGAAGCCCTGAAGTGCTTCCAGAAGGCGGCCCAGCTGGATCCGGCCAACAGCCTCTATCAGCAGAGTCTGCAGGACATGGGTGCCCTGACAATGAATGATCTGGATGCGGATGGCCTGGCTGCAAATGGTCTGGATGCGAATGGTCTGGATATGGATGATCTGGCTGTTGACCTTCAGGAGAATATGCTGGATTTCTCTGCCTCTTCTGCCCGGCCAGGACGATAAACATCCTTTTATTTATTTTTGCCATAAAAGAGAGCAAGGAGCCTTTTATTTTTGATTTATGATCCGGCGATTGGGATGGGGATGATTGGGATGGGGATGATTGGGATGGTGATGATGGCTATGGGTATGATTCTGGGAGGTTATGTATCCCTGGACCGCCTCCAGCTCGGAGATCTGCCTCTGGATCATTTCATTTATGCTTTCCGAATTGTAAGATCCGTTTAGATCGAAATATGCATAATTTCCCTTCACCAGCACACCCTTGCCGGTGTAATATCTTCTCAGATCCTCCATCAGATAGACATATGCTGAGCTGGATAAGCCGGATGCATTGATGCCAGCTAGATCGACTGTGATGTTGCCCACAACGATGCTCGCCGGGGTGAGGACATATGTGATGGTGCCGCCCATATCAAACCCCGATGCGGCAGGAGATGTGCCCATGCCAGAATGCATCAAGGCCGCCCAGATGCTGAGCAGTGCCAAGATGATCAGAAAAGCGCCTCTCTTCAAGATGATGCCACCAGCATTACTCTGGCTGGCAATGAGAAATAGTTTTGGGTGGAGGCCTTTGATGGGAGGGGGTTGGAGGAGTAGAGACCCAGGTATTTTTATAGGTTCAGAGGCCAATACTGATTATTGGTGATATAGATCATGATCAAAGGTCTCATAAAGCTGTTCATCGGTCTGATGGCCTTCACCTGGCTTGCCAGACGATTTCTCCGCTGCCGCATCCCGCATGAGGAGACTGAGAGCGCCACCTCTGATTCAGGGCGCGACTGAGAAGGCAGGCCTGGCCTCAAGTCCGGAGGACGGCTTCCCGGCAGATGGATGCCCAAGAGAGGGAGAGAGCCCGCAGGGGAGCTGGCCGCGGGCGGCATTGATGCTCTGCCGATGATCAGTCGATCGATCCATCTGGCCCTCCCGGAGCGCCAAATGCAATGCCCAAGACTATGCCCAAGACTATGCATCTATCAAGAACAACCGAACTTTCTATTCCCTGATAATTCCATCTGTCCAGGGCTTTTTCCTCGAAGAAAAAGGGGCTTTTCACTGTTTTCTATGAGACAAAAAAAAGGTTAAGCCTCGGACGGGATTCGAACCCGCGACCTCGTCCTTACCAAGGACGCGCTATACCGGGCTAAGCTATCGAGGCGCTAAGAGCCCCTTGCGCTCGCCCTTCATGAACCTTTCGGTCTGAAAAGGGGAAAGGGGCTGATATGAAGCCGCGTGAAAAGAGAATGAGAGGAGTGCAAGGCAGACCTTCAACTGCTTTGCTCATGGCTCAGCTCAATGACGGCTCGCTCGATGATAGCTCAGCTCAATGATAGCTAAGCTCAATGATGGCTAAGCTCAATGGCCTGCTCATAGGCCTCCTCTGTCCTCTCGGCAATATGATCCCAGGAAAACTCGCTCTCTATCCTGGCCCAGCCTGCCCGCGCCAGATGTCTCATCTCTTTGGGATCGTTGAGCATCCTGTTTATGCACCAGGCTATGGAGTCGGGCTGGATATATGCTAGCAGACCATCCTGGAAGTTGTTGATGATGCTCACAGCATCAGTGGCCACCACCGGCTTGCAGGCATCCCATGCCTCCAGCACCACCACCCCAAAGGGCTCATTGCGGGAGGGGACGCACATCATGTCACAGGCATTGATCAGCATCTGCTTCTCAGCGCTGGAGATATAGCCCAGGAAGCGGCAGGAATCAGCAACGCCAAGATCGCGAGCCTTTTGCTCGCATTCTGCCCTCATGCCCCCCTCTCCGATGAAAAGGAAGCAGACATCAGGCCTATTTCTAAGCACCTGGGGAATGGCCTCCACCAGGAGATCCGGACCCTTCTGGATGCTCATCCTGCCACAGAAGAGCACCACCGGTGCCAGGGGATGAATGCCATATCTCTCCTTGATCCGGCCAGCATCAACCCCCCGCCTCATCTTGCCCACAATTATGCCGTTTGGGATGATGAGGAGCTTCTCCTTGGGCAGGCTGTAGATCTGCATCAGCTCATCCTGCATCCTCTTGGTGGTCACAATCACCTTCGCCGCCTCATAGCAGCCCAGCCACTCCCTATGAGATATCTCCTCGGATATGCCATATCCAAAGTGATTCCCATTCCTCCCCCATTCAGTGCTGTGCATAGTCAGAAGGAAGGGCAGATGATAGTCGCTCTTAATGCGGGTCAAGGCGGTAACTGGATGCCAGTCGTGGCCATGCACCACATCGAAGCTGCCGAAGAGCTGCTGCACTGCACCAAAACGATAGTACAGCGCATCGCACATCCTGTTCATCTGGTCGAGGATATCGCCGTGCTCATCTACATCTGCCCGCTGGTAGTGCACCCCATTTATCTTATCATAAGACTCAAAGTCCCCTCTGCGGGTAAAGACATGAACCTCATGGCCCCGCCTGGCCAGCGCTTCCGATATCTCTGAGACATGAGGGGCAACACCACCTACTTTTATTGAGTATAGACTCTCCCAGGAGAGCATTCCAATTCGCATCCACTCACCATGCATCCCTAAAGGCATCCTGTCCATATCGCTGAGAGTACTGCTGTGAATGCTGCAAAGGGTGCTCAGAGCATTATGCCAGTAGTACTTCGGAGAGGTGCCTTTAAATTATTATCAGTATGGTCATTTTTTAGTGCTGTTTCTTCTTGTTTGCCTGTTTTTAAAAGTATTTCAGGCCCTACAAAGGCTCAGTATGATTTTAGTCCGATAATTGATTAATCTTTCGGCGGCAGGGCAGAAAAATCAATTCCGCCGCGGCCTGCTCTGGAGGAAGGGGATTGACATATATGCCCGAGCACCTCTCAAAGCCTGCGATCCTGGAGAATGTCGGCTGAATCCTGGTGTTGAAGTGATGTCTCTCAGGAAGTGGAAGGCAATCATGGCAGCAGTAATGCCGGTAGCAATCGGCATGGGCTTCAACCAGCATCTCCATGTGCCCCCTGCTGAAATCCTTGGGATTTTGGCGATGATCCTGTGAGCCTGCGATCACCTCATGATAGCCCTGGCCAAAGAGGGAAATCCATTCTGCTTCCAGGGGCCCAGGCCTTGGAATCACAGTAGGATATGCATTGAGAAAAGCCCTGATCTGCAGGGCTTCGATCCGATCTGATCCTGGCGCAGGAGACCGTCGCCAGTATAAGCGGCAAGGGCCATCGAGGTCCTATCCTCATGCCCCGGCAGAGGGGGGCAATCTCTCTCGTCTGCCTCTCTCATCTGCCGGGACTGCTTTGGCCGCCAGGAGATCCGAAGGCCTTCTATTGCATTCGGAAGCGATGATGCAGTGCTCTTCCAAGAAATAATGCCCCTTATCTCGGGCAAACCTATACCGCCTGAGACCTATCTTGACAGAGAGCTATCGCCTCCTCATAGATGGCCAGGGTGCTCTCCGCTGCCTTCTGCCAACTGAAGGCGGTCTGAGCTCTCTTCCTGCCGTTTCTGCCCCAGGCCTCCAGGCGCTCTCTGTTCTCCAGGGCGAGGTTGATCCCCCAGGCCAGATCGGCTGGATCGCGAGCATTGACATGAACCCCGGTGGGCTCGTCCTCCCCTGGATTCCTGACTATCTCCGCCAGGCCGCTGGTACCCGCTGCACCAACCACTGCCGCTCTGCCCATGGCTGCTGCCTCAAGGGCCACGATGCCAAAGGGCTCATAGAGGCTGGGAAAGACGCATAGATCAGCCAGAGCATAAAAGAGCCTCTTCTCCTCTGCACTGACGAAATCAGTAACCAGGGTTATATTGCCCTGCCGCCTGGCCTCATCCATAGCCCAATCCTCCAGGCTGCCGACACCCAGCACCAGGAGCTTTATTCTGTTGTGCTCTGCCCGAACGCGGGGCAGGGCAGCAAAAAGCTCTCTTATTCCCTTCACAGGCTCCAGCCGTCCTACAAAGAGAATTACGATATCATCCTCATCAAAGCCATATCTCTCTCTGAGAGCGGCCAGGGATCTTTTATCCACCTTATCCGGATCGAAGAAATCGCAATCCACTCCATGATAGCAGACCCGGATTTTATCCGGCTGGACGCCCAGGCCAGCAAGCTCCCTTTTCATGGCCTCGGATACTGTGATGACCAGGTCAGCCACCTCAGCGCCCTTGTGCTCCAGGGCAATGAGCTGAGGATTGGGGCGGGAGGACCGGCCCGCCTCCAGGCCGTGAACGTGGTAGATCAGGGGAATGCCGGATCTTCTGGCGGCCATACCACCAGGAAGGGCCAGCCAGTCATGGGCAACGATCAGATCGAAACCCCCCTCCTGCATCAGCCTGTCAAGAGCGAGCTGGTTGTAGCAGAACAGATTGAGAAGATAATCCAGCCCCTCTCCCCAGCCCAGGGTCTGGGGGGAGAGAAAGATCTCCATTCCCTCCCTCATGGGAAGGGGCCTCTCCCGGAAGACCTCCACCCCGCTCATCCTCTCATGTCTGGGAGTCTTCTCCGATCCCCAGGAGAAGACTGTGACCTCCTGCCCCTGGGCGACTAAAGAGCGAGAGATATTATCTGCATACACCCCCAGCCCCCCATAGATGAGGGGAGGGTACTCAGTGCTGAAATAGGCGATTCTCATTGACCTCAATTAATGCCACTCCTCTGGATTCATCTGTCTGGTGCAAACCGGCATTCATGCCAGTACTCAAACCGGTGCTCATGCCGGCAGATAGATGTGATGGTGTTCATGCCATAGATATGGGTGTTCATGCCATAGATATGCCGACGCCGGGACTGATACCTGACCGGTGATCAGACTGTAAGGTTTTTATAATACTCCAATACGGGCTGATCCCAGCTGAACTGCCTGGCCAGGGAGAATGACTCCTCGCACAGCAGCCGGTATTTCACCTCGTCCTCCAGATAGGTGCGGGAGAAGTAATCCAGAGCCAGGGCATAGTCCATTACTGTCTCCTGGAGCTGCATCTCGATATTGTCCACAATCACCACCCCACCCAATCCGGGCACCCGATGCTCAACCTTCTTCAGGGCATCGCTATATCCAGCGCTCCGGCTGACGATGCTGGGAGTCCCCTCCCGTCCCGCTTCCAGTGCAGTTAGAAGGAAGGGTTCGTACTGAGAGGGGAATATGCCAGCAACACAGCCGGCCATGAGCTCATCCGTTCTCATTCCCAGGCCGCCATCATTCGGTCCCAGCCACTGAGGATAGAGAACGGCCGCCACACCCCTCCGGCCGGAGATCAGCTCATCCTTGCCGAGCCGCCGTTCATGGATCATGTTCTCCAGACGGATCTCATCGCCCACTAAAACCTCTATGGGCAGTTTGATGGGGAAGCCCTCGGGAAGCTTATCCCTGGCTTTGGGACCGTGAGCAGTGATGAGAAAGCAAACCACTACGATCTGATCGGCATGTCGCTGTCCCATCATCCTGTGCTGGAGGAGATGATCCTGAAGCACCAGGGCATCCAGGAGCTGAGGATAGCCTTTGTTCTCTATCTCTATCCTGGAGATGGAGAAGATGGGGATGATGTTCTCCCTTGCTGGGCAGTTTCCCTCGTGGTTCCCATAGAGGTTTTTGATGATGAAATCCTGGATCCTGGCCCGGCAGCGTTCCTTTTTATCCCAGTCAATCCGGTCTACACGAACATCGATCCCATTGCGGATGACCACCCCCTTCATGCGGTGAAAGAGCATCGCCTCTTTCATTGTGGAATCGCCCACAAATGTGACCCCATCAGCATAGCGGGCCAGGGCCTCCAGGGCGGCAAAGCCCAGTGGGGTTCCAGGCTCCATCTTTGAGTCATTCCTCCTTATCTTCTCCAGCGATCTGTAACCCGCCGTCCTTCCAGGTACAGTAGCATGGAAGGTACAGAGGGTTCTCACTGGAATGCCCAGCTTCTCCAGCCTGGCAGCAGCATAGAAAACCCCAAACTCATGGCAGTGCAATGAGATCCGGACCTTGGGCATAACCGAGCGGGCGAAATCCGCCACCGCCTTATCGGCGTACTTCTTCGCCCCCTCATCCCGGGACTGGGCAAGGTTGCGCACCAGCTCTGAGACGGCATAGGAGAGATTGAGATAGTGATTGTACTCCCCTCCGTAGTGCTCCTTCTCAAACCTCATGGAGTCCAGGCCCAGGAGAGTAAAGGCCTCGGTCTTGATGGCATTGTTGAGAGTCATCTCCTGGTTCTTCCAGCGCACCAAACGGGACTGATAATAATTGGTATTAAATAGCACATAGCCGATGGGAACGCCATTCTCGACCCGCTGGCCGGTGATGCTCTCAATGCCCATGGAGTTCAGTTCCGCCAGGGCCTGGCCCAGCTCCTCTCCCATCTCCAGCCGGTTGAAGGAAGAGATATCAGTCACCCGGTTCCGGCCGGCGTTCCAGTCCGATCCTGCAGCAGGATAATTGGGGCCGGCTACCAGAATACGAAATTCGCTATCTATTTCCCCTTTCGCTACCAGCCGCGCTAAGGTTGTGGCCTCGGCATCCACTACATTCCAAATGCCTCCCATCTTATTGGAGGCAGGGCCCGCTTCCTCTGCGGCCAGGACGATCCATCTTTCTATCATTCTTTCCTCATGGATAAGGGGAGAGGGTTGATACAGAGATGCCATCATCTGAGATGTCCAATACTCTGATGCTATTGGCGATCCTCGATCCCCTCATCTTCATTATGTAGATCGATCTGATGAGCGTATTGCCTATTCTCTCCCGGTTGAGCATGGTGGCGGAGTCCGCCCCGTACTCCAGGAACTGATTGGTGCCAAAGGCGGTGCCTATGGTGACCATGCAGGTAACACCGCTGGAGCGGATGGTGCCGAAGAGGTCGTCGGTTAATGAACGAACCTTGAAAGGCGCCTCTACCGCCATGAAAAATGCTGTCAGATCATCGATAAAGAGCCTCTTAGGCTTTTCCTCCTCCACCTTCCTCTCCACCAGTTTTCTGAAATTGATGAGAAACTCCACTGGATCTATATCGACGCTCTTCTGCAGCCTCAGGACCGGGTCTGTGACATCGATGATGCTCAGCTTCCCTGCTTTTTCCATTGCGCCGAAGTCCCAGCCAAAGGAGGACATCATCTCTCTTCTCATATATTCTGCGCTCTCTGAGGGAGTGATGATCATTCCCTTCTCTCCCTCTCCGATGCCATAGTGAATGAACTGGCTGGCGAAGACGGTCTTGCCAGTGCCTGAGGAACCAGTTATGGTATTTACAGTTCCCAGATGAAATCCGCCGCCTACCATCTCATCAAACCCAGGTATGCCGGATTTCATTCTTGGAAATTTGCTGCTATGTACTGTCATAATTAACACCCCTCACAGCTCTTGCGCTTTTGGATTGCAGTGCCGGACGCAGTTTATTCTCTCAACTATGCTAGTTAGCCCTTTCGATCAGAAGTCGAACAGGGACTTCTGCCTCTTCTCTGAGCTGGGGGCGGGCTCGCTGCCATTCTTCCTCTCCGCCCTGGCCTGGCCGTCTCTCTTGCTCGGCCCATCCCGTCCCTTAGGTCCACTCCCCTCCGGCTCATCTGCCGCCTGGCCGCTCTTCCGCCATGCCAGCTCTATCTTCTCAATCTTCTCTCTGCTCTGAATTCTCACCGCCTCATCGATGATGCCCTGCACCTTCTTGGTGCCAGGAGAGCTTCCCAGGAGGAGAGCAACCTCCTCAGCAGTCAGCTCCAGCTGGGCCGCCAGCCGGGGGGCGCTCTTCTTGTCCCTGAGGAGCATGCCCACAAAGTCCATCAGCTCCGAGCGGGCGAAGGAGAGGGATACATGACAATGCCTGCCGATCTTTCTGGCGGCAGAATCCCTGATCGATCTGGCTTTGCGGGTCTGGCCCATCCTCCGCCACAGGCTGGGGGGACGGAAGGCCACATAACCATGCCTGCGTTCCCTCTTGGCCGCCTGCACCCCCCCGGTCATGAGATAGCTGGCATAACGCCACAGCCCATAGTTCTGCCTACGCCGCACCCGGCCCAGAAATATGTCGCTTCGGGCCAGGCTCTCATATCCCTGGAGAAGGTCCTGGCCGGAGTATGCCAGGGGCAGGTTCTCGTCCACCCAGTTGATCAGATCCTCAGGGCTCTCATCCAGGGTGTAGGATGCCTCCAGTGCCTCTTTGGCGCTGCTGCCCTTATAGATCACCTCCAGCACCCGGAAGATGGATGATTTGACATCCCTTTGAGCAGTGGCCAGATCCTCCATCAGAATGCTCTCCCGGCCCTCTGCAGCTGCCTGCAGATCGTTTACTGCAGAGCGCATGTCCCCCCCTGCCCTCTGGGAGATCGTAACCAGCAGATCGGGATCGCAATCTATGCCCTCTGCCCGGCAGATCTCCCTTAAGGCCTGGGCGATGGTGGTGGAGCGCACCGAGCGGAACTGAATTCCCCGGGTTGCATCGCGGAGGGTCTTATCGATCTCATAGTATTCATTGGCAATCAGGATCACCGGCTGGAGGGTCTCCCTGACCAGGCGGAGCATGGCCGCCGCCCCGCCCCGGTCGGCAGTGCCATGGAGGTTGTCCGCCTCATCCAGGATCACCAGCCTCGGCTTTCCAGAGAAGGTCTGACTTCGCGATGCAGGAACGGCAATCCTCTCGATCATCCCCGCAGTGCGGGCATCTGAGGCGTTCATCTCAATGTAGTCCCAATCGAGATCACGTGCCAGGGCCAGAGCGGCTGAGGTCTTTCCTGTTCCCGCCGGGCCGTAGAGAATGACGGCGCCGGCTATAGGCTCACCCCTCTCCCAGGATAGAGCCCACTCTCGAAGGTCATCTACTGCCTTGCCATTGCCCAGGACCTGTTTGAGTGAGGCTGGGCGGTACTTCTCAGTCCACTTCAATGCTGCGGGCATCTACCAGACGCCCTCTCTTCCCGTCAGCTCATCGATGGCAATCTCCCATATGGTCATATCCATCCTCTCCAGATCCTGGCGCTGGAAGCTCTTGCCTCCGTGGCCGCCCAGGCCCATTCTGGTAAAGGCGTCAAACATCCTCTGCTTGGCCTCTATATCATCCAACAGCTCTGCCCTGCCAAAGGCATTGACGCTCATCCACCTGCCCTTCTCCAGAACATCCACCTGAAAGCAGACCCGAGGATTCTCAGAGGCATACTGGACCTTCCTGCCCCTCCCCCGGGAGTGAAGGTAGATCTTGCCGTCATGATAGACAAAAGACATTGGAACCACATAAGGCTGGTCATCCCTGGACAGCCCCAGCCTGCCATATCTGGCTGACAGGAGAAGCGCTTTGCATTCCTCTTCAGATAACTCCCTGGGCTTCATGATCTGCAGTTGGCCCTCCAGGTTTTTAGCTTTTGCCGGATGATCTGGACGGGGAAGGTGATGAGCCTCCTTTGCCAGTTGGCCCCTCAGCTGGCCAGCTCAGATCGCCCTCCTTCCAAAAAGGTTTTACCCTAACAGAGCCTTTCATAGGCGAATGTTCAGCAAGATCCTGATAGCCAACCGGGGAGAGATCGCCATCCGGGTTATGCGAGCCTGCCGGGAGCTGGGCATCCCCAGTGTGGCCGTCTACTCCGAAGCGGACAAGAATGCACTGTTCGCCAAGTACGCCGATGAAGCAGTATTCATAGGACCATCTCCATCCAGCCAGAGCTACCTGAAGATAGATAACATAATCAAGGCCGCCCTGGAGACTGGCGCCCAAGCTATCCATCCTGGATATGGCTTTCTATCTGAGAACACCGCCTTTGCATCTGCCTGCGCTGAAAACGGCATAGTATTCATCGGGCCGCCCTCATCGGCCATCGATTCCATGGGATCGAAGATCACCGCCCGCCAGACGATGAAGGAGGCAGGGGTTCCAATAGTCCCGGGCATTGAAAAGGGCATCAATGATCCTGATGAAGCGATGGACCTGGCAGATGGCATCGGCTATCCGATCATCCTCAAGCCCGCGGCTGGTGGCGGAGGAATCGGCATGAAGATCGTGAAAAGCCGGGGGGAGATGCTCCCTGCCCTCACCTCATCCCAGTCTGTGGCCCTCAGTGCCTTTGGAGATGATACGATATATATCGAAAAGTATCTCACCGAGCCCAGGCATATCGAGTTCCAGATCCTGGCAGATGAGATGGGAAAGACGATATATGTCTCCGACCGGGAGTGCTCCATTCAGCGCCGCCACCAAAAGCTCATCGAGGAGTCGCCTTCGCCTGTGATGAGCGATGAGCTGCGCGAGAGCATGGGTGCCATCGCCGTTAAGGCGGCAAAAGCCATTGGATACGCCAGCGCCGGGACAGTGGAGTTCATGTACTCCCGGGGGGACTTCTATTTCCTGGAGATGAACACCCGCCTGCAGGTCGAGCATCCCATAACTGAGATGGTGACAGACGTGGATCTGGCCAAAGAGCAGATCCTCATCGCTGCCGGCCAGCCCCTGAACTACGATCAGAGCGACATACAGATCCGGGGATGGGCAATAGAGTGCCGCATCAATGCCGAGGATCCCTTAAACGACTTCTCTCCCGCGCCCGGCAGGATCCAAAGATACAGAAGTCCAGGCGGTCCAGGCATCAGAGTTGACAGCGGAGTCTATTCAGGCTACCTTATTCCCCCTTACTATGACTCCTTGATCTCCAAGCTGGTCGCCCATGGCAAAGACCGCAAAGAGGCAATCGCCCGGATGGAGCGAGCCCTTTATGAGTACATCATCGTGGGGGTGAAGACGAACATCTTCTTCCATAAGGCAGTGCTCAGAAATGCCCGGTTCAGAAGCGGTGACTTCAATACGGGATTCATCAAGGAGGAGAACATCGCCGATGCTGTTATCCGGGTGGCTGCAGAGGACTTTGATAAGCACCAATCACTGGCCTCCGCCCTTGGGGCCGACAACCGCAAGGTGGCGGCGATAGCAGCAGCTGTAGGCTCCTACCTTGGCCAGCAGAAACCAGAGGAGAAGCACTGATGGTGAGGCCCAGGCTATGAGCTCCGGCCATGATCCCAGGGGCAATGATTCGGATTCCCTGGATGAAGAGCGCATCCTCTCCGGCCTTGAGACCAGGTGGCTGGGCAGGGATTTGCTCCTCTTTGATAGGGTCGCATCCACCAATGAGCTGGCCAGCTCACTGGCCCGGAAGGGCAGCAGGGGCAGTGTCATCCTGGCCGAGAGCCAGACCGGTGGCCGGGGCAGGCTCTCTCGATCCTGGGAATCGCCACCCGGCGGGATCTGGATGAGCCTCATTTTAGAGCCGGACATCCCCCTTGCCCTTGCCTACCAGATCAATATGGCGGTCTGTCTCGCTGCCTGCAGAGCCATATCCTCACTGCTAGGCCTCAAGGCAGGGATCAAATGGCCCAATGACATTCTTATCGGAGGGAGAAAGGTCGGAGGCATACTGATGGAGATCCAAGCCAATGGAGAGAGGCTGGAGTATGCAGTGGTGGGGGTGGGCATCAACGCTAATATCGATCCATCTCCCTTTCCCGGTGAATGGATGGCGACCTCTTTATCCCAGGAGATGGGATCCAGTATCTGTCGTACTGCTCTGATCCAGAGAATTCTCCTGGAGATGGAGAGGGCATATGAGAGTATGGGCTCAGAGGAGATCTATGATGAGTGGCGGCAGCGCTCAGTCACCCTGGGCAGGATGGTGCGCATCTCTGCCCGTTCTGGAGAGGTGGTGGGTGAGGTGGTGGACCTGGCCCGGGACGGAGCCTTAATGCTGAGGATAAATGGCGATCTGATGAGAGTCCTGGAAGGGGATTGCATTCATCTGCGAGGATTGGAGAGAAAATGAGGAGAAAAAAGGTTTTGGGAATTGCTAAAGATACTTTGAAGTTCATACTGGAGGCATCGCGCTCCACCGCCCCGTTGGAGTTTGCTGGCCTGCTCCAGGTGGATGATGATATCATAACTGAGGTTCTGATCCTGCCCGGCACGGAAAGCTCTCGCATGAACGCTCTGGTAAGGCTCTATATGCTTCCCAATATGCAGGTGGCAGGCTCAGTCCACAGCCATCCATCCGGAGTGCTCCGCCCCTCAGAGCCGGATATCCTCTTCTTCTCTCGCACCGGAGACTATCATATCATCGTCGGTCCCCCCTTCGACGAGAGGAGCTGGGTGTGCTACAATGCCGCAGGGGAGCGTCGCGACCTTCCAGTCCTGGATGTACAGTTCGATGATGATGGCTTTTATGATGACCTCTATTGAGGATGATATCCATTGAGGATGATCTTCATTGAGAGGATGGCCGGGGTCCGGAATGGAGATTGAGCCTTGACGCTGGTGGTTGCCACAGGCACCTTTGACCTTCTCCATCCCGGGCATGTCCTGTACCTGGAGCGATCCAGGGCTCTGGGAGATGAGCTGGTGGTCATAGTGGCCAGGGATGTGAATGTCCGCCATAAGGCCAAGCCCATCCTGCCTGAGGAGCAGAGGCGGAGGATGATCGAATCCCTAAAGCCGGTGGACAGGGCAGTTCTGGGCGAGGTGGGCGATATCTTCCGGACAATAGAGGAGCTCCGGCCTGATATAATCACCCTGGGCTTCGACCAGCACTTCGACCCCTTAAGGCTGGAGCACGATCTCTTCCGTCGCGGCCTACACCCCCAGATTGTGAGGATAGATGAGCAGGAGCCCTGTGAGCTGTGCAGCTCCCGGCGTATCGTCAATAAGATACTGGAACGCTTCCGGGGCCGCCGCATCTAGCCGCCAAGTACTTATACGGCATTGATAGTTTGCGGGCCTGTATGGCCAGAGTCGCAGTAGGAGGCACCTTTGATCCCATCCATGATGGGCATATAGCCCTGCTCCGGCGCGCTTTTGAGCTGGGGAAGGACGGAGAGGTGGTGATCGGCCTGACCTCGGACGAGATGGCCCGGTCGAGCAGGAGCAGATCAGTACGCAGCTATGAGAGCAGAGAGGAGGATCTGCGCACTGCGATCAAGAAATGCTTTGGGATTGATGATGTCCATATCACCAAGATCGAGGATCAATGCGGCCCATCGATCTATTAGAACTTTGATTTTATTGTGGTATCCCCAGAGACCCTGCCCATGGCGGAGAAGATCAATCGCCTCCGGACCAAGAAGGGCCTGCCGCCCCTGCAGATATCCAGGATAGAGTATCAGATGGCTCAGGATAAGATCCGCATAAGCTCCACCCGGATATCGGAGGGAAAGATCGACCGGCACGGTCGGCTCTTGATCGGCTGACACTCTGACCGGATGACACTCTGACCGGATGATATTAAATAGCTGATAATTTGAACATCGAACAGCTGATACTTTGAACGGCTGGATGCGATCTTCAGTAAAGGATGGGGTTGAGGCAGGCTCAATCTCTATGCAGCTTACTATCTCTCGTCCCTGAATGAGAGGTTGATCTTGGCCCGGTAGGCGGAAATCTTTCCATCTTCTATCTTCACATCCAGCTCTTTCACCTCCGCTATCCTCATGTCCCTGATGCTTTCAGATGCAGCCTCGATGGCATTTCTGACTGAGTATTCCCAGCCCATTGAATCCTTTCCGACTATCTCAATTACAGAATACATGAGATCCCTCTCCTCTGTAGTCAACCTGTGATGCTGCTGCAATCCTTTTCGATCTGTTGAGCACCCCGTCATGGAGTTGAACAGCCTGGCACTCAGCGATCATCACTCATCAGCCTGGATTTCAGCTCCCTTTGCTCCTGCTTGAGAATGGTCTTGCCCAGGACCAGCCTCTTGGCATGATCGAGTTCATAGATCTCTCTTTCCACCAACTCCCTCTCTTTCCCATCCTCCACAGCATAGATCCGCCGATCGGAGATGGTGCCCTCCTTCTGACAGGCCTGGATATCATGCCTCAAGCAGTGATAGGCATAGGCAACTGTTCGATGCTTGTGCTCACAAGAGCCCCGTCTTGTCCCCCTGGTCGTATAGTATACAACGTTATCCGCCAATTTCACCGCCTCTAGCCTGTATTTGCTGCGTACCTGCTGCCTTATGCAGAGGCGCACAAGAGCAGGGTTATAGCTCTCCATCCTCCTTGAGCGCTTTGTCCGGGCATCGTTTCCATTTACATGCAGCTCTCTGCTATTATATCTGACGGAGTGATAGATGAGATACAGCAAGCTGATTGCCGTGGGGGCGGCGAGCAAGAACGGAAAGAGAGCGAACCTCTCAAATTTCGGGGACTACAAGCAGGTCATGGCCCCGGGTGTGGCATTTTGAGCACCTATTTCGGCTCACGCTATGAGACCCTGGACGGGACGTCCATGGCCACTCCCTTTGTGGCCGGCCTGGCAGCGCTGATCAAATCCATCGACCCCCGCCTCACCCCGGCAGAGATCATCGATATTATCCGCAGGACAAGCAGCAGGAGCGACCAGTATGACAGAGAGTCCGGATATGGCATAATAGACGCCCTGAAGGCGGCCAAAGAGGTTCACGGGCCTGGGGTCCAGCCGGCAGAGGAGATACCGCCCTTTGTTCAGGAGGTGGCAGGCAATCTCAAGAGCATGGGAGAGGAGAAGGTCTACAGGATAGCTGTCTCCAACCAACTGATCATGGACCTGGATGGGCCGGGGGGAGCAGACTACGATCTTTATGTGAGAAAGGGAGCAGCTCCCACTAAAGAGAAGTACGATGCCCGGGGATACACATCCAAGGCCAGCGAGAGCGTCATCCTTCCCATAACCGGGCCGGGGGAATACTACATAACGGTCCGCTCCCACCGGGGCTCTGGTGGCTTTAAGCTGAAGACGAGGCTGAGCTAGAGGAAAGCGATCAAATTTTCCTGGCCGGGGTCGGGCAGGATGAGAGCCCCTCAGCCAGACCTCTGATTTTTATTTAAATCTTTTGATGAATGATTTGTCGATCCAGCTCTTCAGAGAGTAGATCAATCTGGTGGGCACTCCAATGCAGGTCTTCCCCACCACTCCCACAGCGCAGTCCGATCCCAGGGATATCAGTGCTACCTGGCTGTCGGTGCTGGCCCGGACTGAATACCGCTCCAGCCCCCTGCCTCTTATCAGATAGGATAGGTGACGGGCCAGGTACTTGGCCTGCCTCTCCGCCTCCAGGCCGGTCTTGGTGGCCAGCCGGCCATCGATCTCCACCCAGGCGCAATCTCCGATGGCGAATAGGTTGCTTGAGACATTGAGGTAAGGGTCCACCAGCAGCCAGCCCTTCCTCTTGGGCAGATCCAGACCCTCGATGAACTGGGAGGGCTTCACCCCAGCCGTCCAGATGGCCATATCGCAATCCAGGCAGGTGTTGTCTGTGAACATTATGCAGTCCTCCTTGACCTCAGTCACCTGAGTGGAGGTGAGGATGTTCACCCCCCGCTTGGAGAGGGCCCTCTCCACCAGCTCAGAGGTCTGGGGGGAGAACTGGGGCAGGACGCGCTCTTTAGCCTCAATGACATATATGCTGGCATCCAGGCTCTCCGCCAGGATGGATGCCGCCTCCACTCCAGTGAGCCCGGAGCCCATGATCATGATCCTCTCTGGATAGTTGTCCTCCACGAATCGTCGCGCCCTCTTTGTCTCCTCCAGGGTGTTGATGGAGAAGGTGTTCTCCACCCCTTTGATGCCAAAGTAGTTCTGAGCAGCACCAGTAGCGATTATAGCATAGTCGAAGTCCACCCGGGTTCTCTCGCAGAGCACAGTGCTTCCCTCCAGGCGGAGGGCCCTCTCCTGGACATGACGGGCACCCACCCGCTCGCAGAAGGGCTTGAGGGGAGCGGCCAGGTCCTGGAGCCTGGCCACCCCACCCAGATACTCGGGATAGAGAGCCTGCATCTCTATCTGCTTTTTGGGCTCAATCAGTGTGAACTCCAGTGGGCAGGGTGCAGCCACCCGGATCAGCTCTGCGCCGGCAATGCCCCCGCCAATAACAGCTACCTTCATGGTCTTTAGAACCTCTCCCCGCCGCTGCCGGGAATTGTCAATTTCCCTGATTTGGATAAGTCAGTTATAAATGCATCGTGTGCAGAAACCCCGGAGCTGATATGAAATCCAGAGAAGGAGATCTGCATTTAATTTTTATAATAGCACAGCCAATTCAGTAGTTGAAATGATCATTGTTTACTTCGACGGCCTCTGCTATCCCCAAAATCCCGGCGGGGTGGCAGCTTATGGCTATCTGATCTATCGGGATAATGAGCCCATCTGGAAAGGCTTTGGCGCTGTGGGCGAGGGCCGGGGGATGACCAGCAACGTGGCGGAGTACGAGGGCCTCTTGGCCGCGGCCCGCTGGCTGAATGATGAGGGGATTGATGAGAAGATCGAGGTCCGAGGAGACTCAGAGCTGGTGATCAAGCAGATGAAGGGGGAGTACAGGATAAGCTCGGCCACCTCCAAGAGGTATGTGCCCCAGATCAAGAAGCTCCTGGAGGGAAAAGAGGTCAGATTTCGCTGGGTTCCGCGAGAGGAGAACGAAGAGGCGGATCGGCTCTCCCGGGTGGCATATGAGAGCTATGTGAGAAGGAAAAGAGCGGCTTGAATCTGAGATAGTCTTGGACAAATTGGCTTGCAGAGTCCTGAATTCTCGCCGCCTGCTGGACACGGCGCAAAGCCATGTGGCGGAGCAAACGAGATTCGATTGCATATACTGTGAGGGAGATGTGTTGCAGACGACTTCAGGCAAGAGAAGCCTCCGCCTTGAGGTCTTCTTCCGTCAGACGGAAGGTATCCACGCCATAGTTAGCCAGCCTGGCAAGAAAGAGCGTTCGTTGTATGCCTGCCAGCCCGGCTGCAGCCCCGGATGATAGCCTTCCCAGTTCAAAGAGCTCTACGGCAGCTGCCAGCTTTAGCTCCTTTCCCAATTCGTCTGGGGACATCTTTAGAGCCAGTAAGGCATCATCTGGCACTTGTAAAACTATCTCGCTCATGTACTCAGATGTTATGCTGATAGTTATGTATAGCTTTGCATCAATGCCACTTGCTCTGATATGAGCATAGCTCCTCCTGCCCTCTTGCCAGCCGTATGGCCTCATGCAGCTTGGCCTCCAGCAGTCCCTTTGGCGGCAGCTCCACCAGGTACTCAGCCACCCTGATCTCGCCCCGGTCGAGCTGCAAAAGCTCAATCTGCTCCCGGTTCTTCTCGCTGCACAGGATCAGCCCTATAGGTGCCTCCTCACCCGGCCGGCGCTCGTATCTGTCCAGCCAGCGCAGATAAAGCTCCATCTGGCCCTTATAGGCAGCATCGAAGCTGCCCAGCTTAAGTTCTATAGCCACCAGACGACGCAAGCTGCGGTGATAGAAGAGCATGTCGAGGTAGAAGTCTCTGTCTCCGATGGTCATACGCTTCTGGCGGGCGATGAAGGAGAAGTCAGTGCCCAACTCCAGCAGGAACCTCTCTAGCTCCCGGAGGATGGCCGCCTCCAGATCTCGCTCGCTGTAGGTGTCCTCCAGCCCCAGGAAGTCCAGCAGATATGGATCCTGGAAGACCAGATCGGGCGTCATGCGGTCTTCCTCCTTCAGGTCCTCAAGCTCCTGTCTGGCCAGCTCCTCAGGCTTGCGGGAGATGGCAGTGCGCTCATAGAGCATGCCCTGGATCTTCTTTCTCAAGGTTCGCACGCTCCAGCGCTCCACTCTGGCCATCTCGGTGTAAAACTGGCGCTGTAGTGGATCCTTGAAGTAGATGATCTCAATGAAGTGCGACCAGGATAATTGTCCAGACAGTGTCTGGACTATCTTGGCATCATCGAAGGCCTCGGCAAAACGGATCATGTGAAAGACATTGCTACGACGAAAGCCCTTTCCGTACTCCGCAGCAAGCCTCTCGCTCACCAGCTCGACAACTTTCGCTCCATACTCCGCTCGGCTCTCGGCTGGCAAATCATCGCTGATGCGCTTGCCGATTTGCCAGTAGAGGAGCACAAGCCCTGAGTTCACTGATTGAGCGACACGGGCCTTTGCCTGCTCTATGAGTGGCCGGATGTTGCCGATAAGCTCTTCTGAGGCAATGGCGATTTCATTCTCTCCTGATTTCCCCATCTCACCTACAGAGGCCGACTTTTCTTTCATTTGCAGGCCCTTCTTCATGATATCATTATATCCCAAGCGAGCTTATCCTCATATCTCTAGCCAGGAAACATGGAAGCTCATAAGGACTGAGCAATTGATCGAATCCAGCCTTTTCATATGCCTTCCTCCGATGATTGGGCCTGGCCTGTAAGCAAATTGCTGTGGTAGTCAACGAAGAATGGCCTAACTGATGCTGCAGATAGCTGATATCGATTCCAGCATCCAGTGACCACCGGCTGAAGCTGCGCCTTAGCAGATGCGGCGTGATCCTCTTCCGCTGCTTCATTTTGCCCATTCTTGTCTCCTGGGGCCCTGCCTTCTCAGCAGCTTCGTCCAGCAGCCTCTGAATCTGCCTGGCAGAGATATGGCCCTGATCTCTGCCCTCGAAGATATATCCTCTGTCTTCGCCTGGAGATGAGCACCAAAGACTTCTATGACAGGCTTTGGGAGGATAGAGGTACGCCGTTTACCGCCCTTGCCGTTCACGACATGCAGATATCCTCCGGCGCCATCCAGGTGCTCCACCTTCAAGGCTGCTACTTCCGAGACACGAAGGCCACAGCCGGCCATCAGCCGAGAGATGGGCAGCCTCTCGCAAGGAAGGGGCTGCAGCCAGCAGTCTGTGCCGTTCGTTTAACGAGAGAAAGTCCTCAGGGTGCATGCAACAGTGGACAATGTCATAATATATCAATTTCATGACATGTGCTTGGGCATAACCCTAAGTCTATTTAAGCCCCTGACCAAGTGAACTCAGATTGTCCGCCACTGTTCTGGTGTTCGGGTGGTCTGGGCCGAATTTATCTCGGCATATCTTCAGAGCTCTTTCGTAGCATTTCCTGGCTTCCTGGAGGTCACCCTGAGCTTGCAGCACCCCTCCGATGTTGTTGACATATCTGGCCACGTTGGGATGGTCTGGGCCGCAGGCTTTCTCGCCGATCTTCAGGGCTCTTTCGAAGCACTTCCTGGCTTCCTGGAGGTCACCCTGAGCTTGCAGCACCAATCCTATGTTGTTGACACCTCTGGCCACTTTGGGATGGTCTGGGCCGTAAGCTTTCTCGTCGATCTTCAGGGCTCTTTTGAAGCACTTCCTGGCTTCCTGGAGGTCACCCTGTGCTTGCAGCACCGATCCGATGTTGTTGACATATCTGGCCACTTTGGGATGATCTGGGCCGTAGGCATCCTCGTCGATCTTCAGGGCTCTTTCGAGGTACTTCCTGGCTCCCTGGAGGTCACCAAGATCTTTCAGCACCCCTCCGATGTTGTTGACTCTTATGGCCACGTTGGGATGGTCTGGGCCGTAGGCTTTCTCGTCGATCTTCAGGGCTCTTTCGAGATACTTCCTGGCTCCCTGGAGGTCACCCTGAGCTTGCAGCACCGATCCGATGTTGTTGACATCTATGGCCACGTTGGGATGGTCTGGGCCGTAGGCTTTCTCGTCGATCTTCAGAGCTCTTTCGAGGTACTTCCTGGCTTCCTTGAGGTCACCTTGATATTGCAGCACTGATCCGAGGTTGTTGACATCCCTGGCCACGTTGGGATGGTCTGGACCATAGGCTTTCTCGTCGATCTTCAGGGCTCTTTCGAAGCACTTCCTGGCTTCCTGGAGATCACCCAGATCTAGCAGCACTGATCCGATGTTGTTGACTCTTATGGCCACGTTGGGATGGTCTGGGCCGTAGGCTTTCTCGTCGATCTTCAGGGCTCTTTCGAGATACTTCCTGGCTTCCTGGAGGTCACCTTGATATTGCAGCACCAATCCGATGTTGTTGACTCTTATGGCCACGTTGGGATGGTCTGGGCCGTAGGCTTTCTCGTCGATCTTCAGGGCTCTTTCGAGATACTTCTTGGCTTCCTGGTGGTCACCAAGATCTAGCAGCACCAATCCGATGTTGTTGACATATCTGGCCACGTTGGGATGGTCTGGGCCGTAGGCTTTCTCGTCGATCTTCAGGGCTCTTTCGAAGCACTTCCTGGCTTCCTGGTGGTCACCCTGAGCTTGCAGCACCAATCCGATGTTGTTGACTCTTATGGCCACGTCGGGATGGTCTGGGCCGTAGGCTTTCTCGTCGATCTTCAGGGCTCTTTCGAAGCACTTCCTGGCTTCCTGGTGGTCACCCTGAGCTTGCAGCACCAATCCGATGTTGTTGACTCTTATGGCCACGTCGGGATGGTCTGGGCCGTAGGCTTTGGTGGTCACCAAGATCTAGCAGCACCCCTCCGATGTTGTTGACATCTGTGGCCACGTTGGGATGGTCTGGGCCGTAGGCTTTCTCGTCGATCTTCAGGGCTCTTTCGAAGCACTTCCTGGCTTCCTGGAGGTCACCAAGATCTTTCAGCACCGATCCGATGTTGTTGACATCTCTGGCCACGTTGGGATGGTCTGGACCATAGGCTTTCTCGTCGATCTTCAGAGCTCTTTCGAAGCACTTCCTGGCTTCCTGGAGATCACCAAGATCTTTCAGCACCCCTCCGATGTTGTTGACATCTCTGGCCACGTTGGGATGGTCTGGGCCGTAGGCTTTCTCGTCGATCTTCAGAGCTCTTTCGAGGTACTTCCTGGCTTCCTTGAGGTCACCCAGATCTTTCAGCACCCCTCCGATGTTGTTGACATCTCTGGCCACGTTGGGATGGTCTGGACCATAGGCTTTCTCGTCGATCTTCAGGGCTCTTTCGAGATACTTCTTGGCTTCCTGGTGGTCACCAAGATCTAGCAGCACCCCTCCGATGTTGTTGACATCTGTGGCCACGTTGGGATGGTATGGGCCATAAACTTTCTCGTCGATCTTCAGAGCCCTCTCAAGAATTCTTTTAGCTTCCTCATAGTCCGCTAAATCTTTCAGATTCATTCCGAGGTTGTTCCACAGAGCCCCGGATATCTGCAGGTTCGATTCTTCTGCTGACCTGGCCACAAAATCAAGGTGCTCATGTAAAGGCCTCATATTTTCAGGCAGGCCGCTTTCCAAGGCTAGGGTGGTGATTTCGGCCATTGCTTCTGCCAGGTCAGGTAAAACGCTTTCATCAGAATCTTGGTCTTGAAGGCGAGCAAATTCCGCTAGGAGACTATGCATCCTCCTGCTGCCTTCAGAAGAATCCATCAACCCCAGGCTGGTAAGCTTACGTAACGCCCTGTCCAGCTCGTGGTCAGGCACATCTGTCTTCATGGCCTTGGCCAGAATCTGTCGGGGTATAGGTATATTGGGAGCACAGTATCCTCCTATCTTGAACAGTTGCTTTGCCAGCTCATCGCCCTCGGTGAGCCGCTCCCAGCTAAGGGCGAAGGTGGCAGCCAAGCTGGTCAAGTGTCCAGTAGGGCTGTGTTCCGCCCAATCCCTGAGAGAAGTATGCTCCAGGGCTGAACCAGCCTCAAGCTCTGCCAGATAACCCTCTACCGGCAACTCCGGCCTGTCCGCCAGATACCGACCTGCCAGGTCCAAGGCAAGAGGCAGGTCGCCCAGAAAATCAGCTAGATTGTCCAGCTGCTCGTCAGGCATCTTCTTCAGTCTGGCAGCCAGCTTACACAACAGCTCGATGCTCTGGCTGCGGGCGAGCACCTCCAGTTTCTTGACATTCAATCCCATATCTATAGGCCAGTTCTCCTGCCGAGATGTGATAAGCAGCCTTGCTGACTGGAGCTTCGGCAGCCAGTTCTGCAAGACCTGCAGATCCTCGGCATTGTCAAGCACTATTAACCTCTGTCCACCTTCCTCCTGCCAGACTTTTAGGGTGGCCTGCACCTGCTCAGGGAGCTTGTCAGGCCAGTAAGGAAGGCCCATGGCCAGACCGTTCTCGGCAATCTCCGCCTGTATATCCAGGTCGGCCTGGATCCAATGCACTCCCCGGAAGAACCGGCCGTAACGATAGCAAAACTCAACTGCCAGCTGGCTCTTGCCCAGGCCACCCATGCCGCTAACTACTACACCGCGTTTATCATGTGAATAGAGCAGGTATCGGCCCAGCTCGATCAGGTCATCCTGCCGGCCGGTGAAAACCGCGTTTTGCGAGAAAGGCAGCCTGAAGCCTGGTGGCAAGATGCCACGGTCTGCGAGCTTCTCAGGAGGAGGCAGTGCTGCCGGTCGGTAAGGAGTCTGCTGCAGGAGTTTCAGGACCTCAGGTGGCAGGATAAAGCTGCCGACTATACTACCCGATACATTGCCGCCAACTGCCACGCCACCTTGTGATGCGCTGGTGAGGGTGATATTGCCCGAAGCCACAGCCTGTTGCAGCTCACTTAAATCATCCTGCCTGATCAGGCCTGATGCCAGGCGTTTCAATGCCTCGGCCAGGTATTCTGCTGACATCTATGACTCAGACTCCTTACTGCTTTCGTGATATCCTGCGATGATCGTGCTGCCTGATACACTGCCTCCGACGGCCACGCCTCCGCGGTCGGCAGAGGTGATGCGAACCTCGCTCCTGCTCTCGCCGACTATCTTCTGGAGCTCGGCTAGCGTCCCTGGTGGAACGGTCAGCTTCTTCAGTTGCCAGGATAGAGCAACCTTGGCGTCAGGATCTTCGGCATTTTTTGCCACATCCTGTATGGCCCTGTCAACCTCTGGGTCCTTCTTTACCTCTGGTCTGAGAATATTCCACACTTTAACTGCTTTGTCCCAGGCGGCTTCACCGGCTTTGCCGGCTGCAGACTCCAAGACCTTCATGCCACCGGCGGCAGCAGTGTCCATAAGCTTTGGCAAAAAAGGTGCCAGAATACCAGCCAGTTGACCAGCTAATGCAGCTTCGATCATGTCTTATCCCTCGATTATCTAATACAACTGTTTTCTAGTACAATTATTACTATTTAGTTATGGCCCCGAATGGTGCTTGATTTAATATGTAAATGGCACTCGGATGTCTGGCATGCTATGCCGGGGTAGCGTGCCATAAATGCTGCAAAATCTCAGTGGCCCCGTATCCTGATTCTACTCACTCCTTCAGAAATACCTATTACCTGTTATCCAATCCTCGTTTATATCCATCATGATGCAAACCGCTACACTCAGAAGCGATTGATCATTCGAATATGCTCCTGATACGAGACTTCTTCGTTTCAGTTCCTTGTTGATCCTTTCTAGGCCGTTGGTAGTCCGGATCCGCCTCCGGTGCTGTCTAGGAAATTATTTGTAGTTCCAAAGATCAAATCTGAAGCTATCAACCGCGTCTGCTGACTTTTTGGCCCCCCTATCATCAAGAATGACTGCCTGCTCCTGCATCTTGCACTCATCCTCAAGAGAATCCTTCAGCATATAAGCAACCTCTTTTTTATCTTTCTTGGGTATGTTCTTGAGCACGGCTCTCATGAAATGAACATACCCCTTTCCTAAGAACACCAATATGGTATAGCTTTTTTGTCGATATTTAGATCATCCAACAAATAAATTAGCTTTTAGGTCAAAAGAATTATTCGGGTGACTCTTTTTTTGACGCTAATCCTTGTATATTGGTGATTTCGGTTCATTTCTAGAAAATTCTTAGCTATATTAAAGAAATCTTAAATATTCGACCCTATTATCTTGAAATCCTCTCATTTACAGATCAATTCTTTGAATGCCACAACAGTTCTTTCCAAATCGCTAAATTATATTTTTTAAAAAAGATCTGGCAGTGGATTTAGGCTGTGAATTATTTTATCTAAATTAGTGTTTTTCCTAGGATAAATGATCGAAACCACGTTAAATCTATTTATAATGGCATGATAATTCTTTTTTGACGCAAAACCCTTGTCGCAAATGATTATATCTTCTGATTTGATAATTTTAGAGCGATATAGCTTTTTAAGGAACAGAATAAGCAATTCAAAGTCGTTAAGCGAATCATTGAAGATTTCTAATCCTAAAAGTTCATTATCTTGATTTATCGCCAAAATTAACTTAAATCCAACATAATATCCAATGGATGGGCAATATGGATATTTATGTATCCGCCGGTCCAAATTTGACCCCCCGCGCCGATCCGATTTTGACCCCCTTAGACGACTAACCTAACTCATAGAGTATAAAGTTCACGTCTCGCTACTTTCTGCGGAAACTCTCTCCGTTCATGTTCAGTATCAGCGCGTGGTGGGTAATCCTATCCAGAATTGCTGCGGTTAGAGTCCTGTCATGGAATACCTTCACCCAATCTGAAAATCCCAGGTTCGAGGTAATGATAGTACTCATAGTCTCATATCGTGCTGCAAGCAACTGAAATAGCAATTCAGCAGCAGCGAGATCAAATGTTACGTACCCAAGCTCATCAATTATGAGGAGATCAACCTTTTTAAACTGTTTGATATAAATTGAGAGCCTGTTATCTTTTCTCGCTTCGATCATCTCATTGACCAATGCCGCTGCGGAGCGAAATACAACTCGATAGTTCTCCTCGCATGCTTTGATCCCTACCGCAATAGCCATATGAGTCTTGCCGGTTCCTGAATTTCCGATGAGAATAACATTCCTCCTTTCTTTAAGAAACGCAAGCGCTTTTAGTTCAGGAATAGCCTCTCGCCCATCTTGTGGCAAATCATCCATCAATAGATCCTCGAACCTCTTTTTGTCGGAAAGCCGGCTTGCCGAAGCGCTCTCATCTGGCGGTTCAGATGTCTCTTGTCGAGTTCGGACTGCAATGCTGAAGTCAGAAACTGCAGCATATCCTCATTATCAGGCTGATAGTCCAGGACGTAGTTGTAGACTCCGCTCAGTCGCAACTGTTTACATAGATCTGCAAGATTCGGTTCCACAGTCTATCCCTCCATAAACTGATCGAATATGGTGAGATCCGGCTCCAGGACCTCGAAACCACCCTCGATGTCAAAGGGCTCAACCATCAGAGCATTGGTTTGATGAAGCAAAAACCGAATGCTATCGCTGGTCGGATGGATGTTCTGTTCTTTTAGGATCGCAAGAGCGGTTGAAAATTTTTCAGGGGGGTCTCTTTTATCAGGTCAAGAATAGGCAGAATTTTTTTTGGATCATTCGCATAATAGCTATTGAAAGCATCCCGAATCAGTTCATCTGCCTGAGCTAAAACTCTGGAATTTGGGAGCGCACCCGGTTTGCGATGAAAAGTCTTGATGTAATGAGCGATATCAAGCGAATACTTCTGATTCCCAGCCAATCGACGATGAACTGCAATGATATCGTTTCCATCAAGGAACTCGATCCTATCCACCAACATCTTCAGTGTAATATATCGAGGACGGTATGTATCCGGAATTGAGTAGAAGTTCCCGTCAAATTTTACCAATGAATACCGCGAAATAGTTGCACGTTTCAGTTCGCAGTTTTCAAATTCGAGTGTTGGCAATGGATGCATCAAGGCTCGCTCTTGATCAAGGCCCTGGACCGGCACATCGGATCGACGATAGACAGGATGGCCGTTTATCTCGCCAAGGCGCATTTTTAGCCATTCAGCAGCCTCATTTATGGATGCAAATGAACTCCTTTCGCTGAAAGTGGCACGCCGGACATAGCCTACACTTTCTTCGTCTGTCCCTTTCTCGTTAGGTGAAGCTGGATTGCAGACACAGGGCTGAAAACCGAAATGCATAGAGAATTCCAGAAATTTATCATTGAACTGCTGCTTTCGAGAATCGTATACAGCAGCCATTCTGTCATAGAATATCGCCTCGGGAACTGAGCCGATCTCGCGGAAGAATTCGATGTGGGCCTGGATCACTTCCAGACGGGTTGATCTGTTATAGAGGCGAGCAAATCGATAGAGCGAGAAGGGCAAGACGAAGACCGCAAGGTAGAATTTCTGCCATACTCCGGCGATATTGAGTGTGACTTCGCCCCAATCGAATTCTGCACGCTGACCAATGCGCGGCTCCTGCAAGATAAACACCTCTCGGGGTGCATTAGTGCGTTTCCAGCGGACAACTTCGTCCTTGACCGTGGTATAACCTATTTTATGACCATCCTGGACGAGAAGCTCCCAGATTCTTTTTGCCGTGAGTCGTTGTTTTTGGGGCATCCCATGTTTGACTCAAGATATTGATGTATCTTCTGACGGACAAGATCAGTGAGAACGCGAGAGGGTTGAACGATCTTTCGGTTTTTGGGAATGATCTCCTCCGCCAATCCTTCTTGCACATCTTTGACCTGATGAAGATACTTTTTCACAGTGTTCCGGGATATGTTCAGTTCGCGGGCTACTTTTTTGTAGGACTTATGGAGTTCGTACAGGTCTACGATTCTACGTACATCTGCCATCGTTTTCACCTTACCGCCCACCTCTCAGAGTACTTGGAGAGGGAAGGCTTTCCTTTTTGGGGGGGGGTCAAAAACGACCTGGCGTTTCCTTAAATAGGGGGTCAAAATTGAGTCGGCGAATACATATTTATATCTTTTATCCCCTTTACATATTCTATTCCTGTTTCTCCGCGATTTTATTAGCTTTTGGAGAAGTGTATAGTCCTAAATGTTTCGGGACTACACATAGCTCTTGGAGAAGCGATAATCTCAAGTAACTTGATGACTAAAACCTATTTTGGATGCTGGATATCAGGAATCAACAGAGGTAGCATATCATTCAACCTCTTTTGGTGGTTCAACCTGTTATTAAGCGTCCAAATTACTTAATACTTGCGATATGTATTTGAATTCATGATTTAGACATATCCCAAAGTTTAATCCAAAAATATCCGGAATTTATAGGTTAATTTTAAATCTAGCAAGAGTGAAGCCTTAAGTTGAAATGGATTTCGCAGAGGGATAATCTTTATCTTCCAGCAGATTCTCAGATCAGCTGATGAAGCGCAGGCTGAATTTCCAGACTATCTCCTGGTTTAGAGATTTATATATACGAAACTTGCTTAACCTTGATCCCAAATATCAGAGAAGAAGCGTGTGGACGCAAGAATATAAAGATAATTTTATAGATACAATTCTCCTCGAATATCCATCTCCTTCGATCTTCCTTTATGAAGAAATTGATTCAAATGGGCACGCTAAATATAATGTGGTCGATGGAAAGCAACGCCTTACAACCGTTTTTGAGTTTGTTGAGGATAGATTTCCCGTTAGTGATGTCGCTGGTAAAAAGAGCTTTCGCGGAAAATATTTCTCTAATTTAGATATTGAGGATAAGGTCAATTTCTGGAATTATTTGTTTTCTGTTGAATACATCCCCACCAATCAAGAGGAGATAATCAACGACATATTTAATCGGATTAACCGTAATGTGGCCAAGCTTACGTCTCAAGAACTGAGACATGCTCGCTTCAGTGGAGATTTTATCAGAACAGCTGAAGACTTGACCGAGTTTATGTCTACAAGATTGCCTCAAAACTTCCCACGGTTCGACGCGAAATCTAAGCGTCAGATGAAAGATGTGGAATTAACAGCTCATTTGCTTTTGCTTCTCGAAGAGGGACCAAAGGGATATTCTCAGGACGACTTGGATAAAGCTTTCGCGGAGAAGGATATGTCTTGGAACTCAAGGCAAGAAATAGAATCCGAATTCAGAGAAGTTATTGATATTATTAATAAAGTAGTCGAAGATCAAGATTATGGTGCCGATCTACAAAGATCAAGATACCATAATCAGGCAGATTTCTACTCGCTATTTGGTGCAATTGCACTATTGAATAGAGAGGGCAAGTTGCCTGAGTCAAATAAGTTAGCTGGAAACTTAACTAAATTTGTGAATATAGTCGGAAACGAAGAAGAACGTCTTAAGGACGAAAATGCGAAAAGATATTATGAAGCAACAAGGGCCGCCTCAAATGACAGTGGTCCCAGAAAAGATAGAATCGATATAATTAAAAATATTATTTTGTTAAATGTAACATGATAATCCCTTCACGTTTGCAGCAGCAGTTTAATTATATATCTCCTTATCTTAAACACACCAGCAAAACAGTTGATACAACAGTATCTACTTTTTGCAGTAAATCTGGATTTGCATATATTAATCGCATAAAGACATTAGATTCGTTAGCAGAAAAAATCGAGACCGGTCGATTCGAGAGATGGTCCGATATTGATGATTTGTTTGCATGCACTATAATTATTCCTAACCTCAGCTATGAAGAGAATGTTATAAAATTCCTAAAAACCACTTTTTGCGAGGTTCATCTTAAACGAAGAGGGACTACACTAAAGGCTCCAGATGTTTTCAGGTTTGATTCTACGAGATTCATCGGCAAATTAATTTCTAGGGAAGGCGACGAAAATAATCCAATATTCAATATTAAATTTGAGATTCAAATTCGCACGGCGTTTGAACATGCCTGGATTGCAGCTACGCATCCGTTAATATATAAGAGCGAAAAAATTGATTGGAAACGCTACAGACTGGCCGCTCAGCTTAAAGCAGTTGTTGAACAGATGGACATGCTTGTGATGGGTTTTGATCAAGCATCAGAATTCATTTCAGAAAACGCATGGCCAGAGGTAGAGGCAAAACAAACAATAATAGAGCAAATCAAGAATGCTTTTTTGAAAAATCAACTCCCGAAGGAACTCGAACCAAAGGATTGGACACGATTCAGTGACAATATTTACAACATGCTCATTGCAACGAATGAAGCTCAGGAGATGAACCCAATC
Source organism: Methanothrix sp. (assembly GCF_016706325.1). Lineage (NCBI taxonomy): Archaea > Methanobacteriati > Methanobacteriota > Methanomicrobia > Methanotrichales > Methanotrichaceae > Methanothrix > Methanothrix sp. The sequence continues at coordinate 1,655,681 of NZ_JADJJX010000001.1, forward strand.
AAGCGACATAGATATGTTAAGGCCGGTTTAAAGATCATTATCAAAGAGCTTGATGAACTCAAGCCACCTCAAGTTCCTATAAGCATATCTCTTGTCCAATTAATTTTTGGTATTTTATCAAAACATAAGTTCTTAAAACCACCACTTGGCGGTTACATTCCCATAATAACTAATGAATTATTAATCTTTTACCCTTCAGTAAAGGTGTTTGAAAAGTCCTTCCTTTTTGAAAATTGACGACTTAAGTCGCCCTTTTCAATATGGCATTTGCCGTTGTCTTCGCCTCCCTGGATTTAACTTCAGCAGAAACAGCTCATCAAGCCCTTTTCCCTCCCCAGGGGATGAGATTATTGCGATCCTTTCTGCCATTCCAATAGTGGCCATCTATATTAAAATCAAACTGCGCGCGGCCACCCCGCCCTAAAGGGACGGGGTATGCTTCGGGCCGCGCGCTGCCGTTCTCCGGAATTCAGAAATCATCCAGTCTTCGTTGACCTGAAGCCCTTGACTTGAAAAATCGGACCTCTGTTACAGCTTTTCCTTGAGACTCCCTAATATAGTGCGCAATTGTGTCAGCAGTTACATTTCCTACAGAACGAAAAAATTTGCCGCTTGACCATAGATTTCCACCCCAATAGCGTTTTTCAATTCAAGATGAAGCCTGAACAATCAATAAGAACTGCATCCTTTCAAGTATTGAACAAATCTTGATAGAGATATGCTTGGCTGGAATTCCAGGAACAAGTGAACGTGATCCTCTACAATTTCCATTGCATGAATCTTGTAGCCTTACTCCATGTAAATATTTCTAAGGATCAACTTGCAATCCTTTTTAACTTGCCTATCGTAGAATATTCTGTATCGGTACTTAGGCACCAGTACGATGTGGTAGGTTATCTGACCATAGCCATGGCTAAAACTGCACAACTCCAAGCTTATCACATCCTAGCCATAGGTGGCTGGCACCACCTGTGGCTAAGGTGCTTAAAGGCCTCATTTTAAAAGAAGGGACGGTTTATTGAATTAGATAGCAGAAAAGAAGAGGCGAGGGTTCACTTCATCCCCGACCTGAAGGTCGGGGTATTCGCGACCCTCTGCACACCCGTTGTAATAAAAACGTTATCAGTTATAATTCTATCCATGGCAACTGCTCCTTCATCCTTCGCATTGCCTGGCATACTCCTTCGCCCAGTAGGTGATGATCATATCCGCCCCCGCCCTCTTTATGCACATCAACGACTCCAGAAAGGCGGCCCGCTCATCCAGCCACCCCCTCTCGGCGGCGGCCTGGATCATGGAGTACTCGCCCGATACCTGATAGGCACAGGTGGGCATGCCGAACATCTCCTTTACCGCCCGCAGCACATCCAGATAGGGCATGGCCGGCTTTATCATCACCATATCCGCCCCCTCCTCGATATCCAGCTGCACCTCCCAGAGGGCTTCGGCAAAGTTGGCCGGGTCCATCTGATATCCCCGCCTGTCGCCAAAAGCGAAGCCCGACTGGGCCGCCTCCCGGAAGGGGCCGTAGAAGGTAGAGGCATACTTGGCGGAATAAGAGAGGATGGGAGTATCAGCAAATCCCTCCCAATCCAAAGAGGTGCGAATGGCCCGCACCATATGATCCATCATCCCGCTGGGGGCGACGATATCCGCCCCCGCCTGGGCCTGGCTCACAGCCACCTCGCCGAGCAGGGGAAGGGTCTCATCATTTAGCACCCTCTCTCCCTGGACCAGACCACAGTGGCCGTGGCTGGTGTACTCACACAGGCACAGATCAGTGATGACCACCAGATCGGTGCACTCCTTGATCGCCCGCACCGCCTTTTGGATCACACCCTCGGGATCGGCGGCAGCAGAGCCCATCTCATCCTTGAAGGAGGGCAGACCGAAGAGGAGCACCGCCGGCACTCCCAGATCCTCCAGCGCCCCCGCCTCATTGGCTGCACTCTCAATGCTCTGATGATACTGACCAGGCATGGATTCTATCATCCTCGGCCCGGATATCCTCTCATCCACGAAGATGGGCTGAATCAGGTCCTGCAGGCCCAGATCCGTCTCCCTTACCATCTCCCTGATCCCCGGCACTCTCAGCCGCCTCATTCTCCTCATCTCTTCTCCTCCAGCCGGAACAGCTCGCATAATGAATTCAGTATCTGCACGTCCCCCCTCTCAGCAGCGCTCTTTCAGGGATTTGGTGGGCTGGGACAGGATCTTGTTCACAATGGAGCGGCTCATATCGCACAGGACCTGCTGCTCGATCTCGCCCAGGGTATGCCTGGCGGAGAGCTTGTTCATGGCCTTTCTGACCTCCTGATCCTTGATCTGCTCCGCCTGGAAGTAAAGCCGGGCCAGCAGCTCTTCTGCCTCCTTTCTCTTGTACTTGGCCTGGAGGAGCTGCAGCTCTTCTGCTATGATCTCCTCCACCCTCACCGTCTCTGCCATTCTCTGCATCATATTCTCCCGGCTGATGTTCTTCAGGCTGTCGATGTTATGCAGCTCGACCCCCGGGACCTCGGCTGCTGCCTGGTCCACATCACGCGGATTGGCGATATCGATTATCAGCAATTTGCTGCTTCTGCCTGCCATTGCCTTCTCGATATCGCCCTTGAGAAGGATGTAGTGAGGGGCAGAGGTGGCACTGATCACCACATCTGCAGCATGAAGGCATGAGGGCATGTCGTCAAATGGGACCGCCTCCCCTCCCAGGCTCTGCGCCAGGCAGACTGCTGTGCTGAGGGTGCGGTTGGTGACGGTCAGAGATCCGATCTCCCGGCAGAGCAGTGACCGGGATATGAGCTCACCCGTCTCACCAGCACCGATCACAAGCACCGCCTTCCCCTTCAGGTCGCCCAGGATCTCCTCCGCCAAATCAACTGCCGCCGAGCCTACAGAGACTGAGCGCTCGTTGATATGGGTCTCCCTGCGCACCCTCTTGCCCACCTGAATGGCCTTCTTGAAGGCGGTCTCCAACATCCAGCCGGTCGTGCCCACCCTCATCGCCATCTGGATCAGATCCTTCATCTGTCCCAGGATCTGGTCCTCGCCGATGATCATGGACTCCAGGCCCGATGCCAGGCGGAGAAGGTGAACCAGGGATTCGTCATGATCATGAAAATCGATGATTCGGGAGGAGACACGCGCTTTCTTGGCCAGGTCGAAGAGCACCTTCTCCCCCCGCGGCGCCACCACATAGATCTCGACCCGGTTGCAGGTCTTGAGAACAGCACACTCCTCCACTGCGTCCAAAGACTGTACCCATTTGAGGATGCTCTCCACGTCACCGTGCCAGGCTCTCTCAATCTCCTCTATGGAGGCGGTGCGGTGAGTCACCAGCATCGAGGCTATCTCGCTCATCCTGGCATGCGTGTGAGCGGGCTCTCATATAGGCCTTTTCATTGGAGACCCCCAGAAGCCTCCACACCTCCTCATCCTCCAGGATGCTCCTGATCACCAGCGCCCGATCCACCTGCCGGGGCAGAGCCTCCTTCAGCTCAGGCCTCAGCCGGCTGAGGAGTCTTGCCATCCCCTGGTAGTCCTCAGTCAGCTCCTCCTCCAGGCGGAGGCGGAGGTATCTGGTCAGGCCGGGGGCCTCAGTGGAGATGGCGATGGATATCTGCCCTTTTCTGATGATCGAGGGCACTACCACCTCCCCCCTGCCCTCGACCCGGTTGACCAGCACCCCCATCCTGACCGCCTCCTCCTCAATCGAACGGTTGAGCTGGGTGTTGCTGGTAGCAGGAACGGCAATGAATGCCCCCTGCAGATATCTCTTGAAGTCCACCCTCAGGTCGCACTCCGTCAGCTCCCACCTATCTTGAGAGGCCAGAAGGGCGGGGGTGAAGCTCTGGCTCACCACCTGCACCGGCCCGTAATCGGAAAAGAGGGCGGCCTTCCTCTCCGCCACCCTGCCCCCGCCGAAGATCACCACCCTCCTGTGGCTCATATCGAGATATAGGGGCAGAAGGGGGCGGTTGGAGCTGTGGTCATCCGATCCAGCCATAAGACTCCATCATACTGGTATCAAATCCTGGCGCTGGTCTTCTTGTACTCCTTCTCGCTGAAAAGGACGATATACTCGCTTATGCCCGATATTCTTGCAGAGCCGGTCTGCAATCTCCAGGCACTCCTCTCTGCTGCGAGAGTGGACCATGGTGTAGATGTTATAAAGCCAGTCCTCGGCAGTCTCCCTCTCATAGCAGTGAGTCACCTCCTCAGCCGCGGCATAGGCCAGCCCCACCTCCTCCACCCTCTCCGGCGGAACCCTCCAGACGATGAGGGCATTGGCCAGAATCCCCAGGGCCCGGTGGCCTATGGTGGCGGAGAACCGGCGGATGATGCCCTCCTCCTCCATGGCCAGGAGACGGGATATGACCTCCTCCTCCCCCATCCCCAGGGCCTCGCCCCAGATCCGGTATGGCCTCTCCTCCAGGCTCAATCCATCCTGTGCCACCCTGAGAAGCTCTAAATCCCGCTCATCCATCAACTCCAGCCTCCTGGATGCTGAAATGGATAACGATCCCGGCCCCGGCCGGGGATGAGGCGGGGCACATCCCCCGGATCGCCCATCACGGCATGATCGCTCCAGTAGTTGCCGCCCAGCTCAGCCCCGGCATCCCAGTGATTGTTGCCGTTGTCCGCAGCATTCTGGATGAGGTTGTCTTGGATTATGTTATGATAAAGGAGGTTGTCAGTGCAGTCGACCAGATTGATGCCAGCGATCTGGTTGGAGCAGATCTGATTGCTGGTGATATTGCAGCTGGTTGTGGTGCTCATGCGCAGACCGTAGCGGCTGTTGTTGCAGAGGGTGTTGCCTGCAATCCTCGACCTCTTGGACGAATGGACAAAGATGCCCTGGCCGTTCTCGCTGGCGGTATTGTTCACCACCTCGGCATCGGACAGCTGCTCTAAGGATATGCCGTCCCTTTGATTGGAGGTGGCAGAATTGGCCTCCAGGATGCAGGCATTGCTGCCGGCAAGGGAGATGCCCCGGCCATTTGAGGTGGCCTGATTGCCCACAATAGAGCATTTATGGGAGAGGCTCAGGAAGAGTCCATCCTTTGCATTGCCAGCAGCACTACAGTCCTGCACTCTGCACAGCCGGCAGCTATGAAGGGATATGCCGCCGTTGGAGGAGGCAGAGCTGCACTTGAGCAGGAGCAGATTGAGAGAGCCATCCAGACGGAAGCCCTCTGCGGAGCAGCCTTGAGCCCGGTTGGCCACAAACTGAATGCCGCTTGAATCCCGGCTCTCAAAGCCGGCAATACAGCCCTCGGCCTCGCAACTGGCGATGATACAGTCACGGCTTTCCTGGATGAGGATTCCCTTCTCTGATGAATCGATGCTGCCGTTCTGAATGCGGCAGCCAGAGGAGTTCACCAGCAGTATCCCCACGCTGCTATTGGATATGCTCAGATTGCGGGCCGCCACCTCCCGGCAGGATACCAATCCCAGGAAGCCGCAATCCTCAGGCACATCAGTCCCCGATCTTCCCACTAAATAGCAGACCGGCCTGCCATCGACCAGATTGCTCTGGTCTATATCCTGAGCATAACTGCCAAGAGCTGGAACCCCCATGCCCTCACCCCCATCAATGCGCAGATGGTAGCGGTTCAATTCCATGAGATTCTCCCGGAGGAGGTTTTCTCCCGATCCGCGCAATGATATGCCGTAGACATTGCGAGAGACGTGATTGGAGCGGACGATGCAGTCGTTAGAGGCGGAGAGAAGTATGCCATTGCCGTTATCATAAAGATGGTTCTCTGCCAGGTTCAATCCCCTCGCTTCATTGCTGTATATTCCCGCCCTCTCATTTGCCAGGCAATGATTCTCGGTTATATTGCAGTCCTCTGCAGCCCTGAGGCTGATGCCCACCTTCCCCCCCTCAACCCTATTCGCCACAATGAGGTTTGCCCGGGAATCGAGGACATCCATGCCGCTCACAAATCCGCCGCTGAGGTTATTTTCCCGGACCTCATTTCCATCCGAACGGGTGAGGACCAGGCCCAATCCACCGGAGAGGATGGTATTGTTGGCCACCCTGCTCCCCTTCGAGTCCTCGATCAGCACCCCTTGCAGAGTGGAGATCGTACAATCCTCGACCAGGCAGCCGGAGGTCCGGTTTATCCTCACCCCCACCCCGCCCTGAAGGCGGCAGCCCTTAACCTGGTTGTCCGGGGCGAAGATCTCGATCCCCCCTGGAGAGTTGATGCTGCACTCCAAAATGGTGTTATTGGGACCCTCCGAGCTTACTGCCGCCTTCGTCCCGGAGATGGTGCAGCGAAGAGCCCGGCAGTCTCGCGAGAGGAGGCTCAAAGAGGGATCATCCTTGCTGCTGCTGACATTGAGGTCAAAGAGCTCGCAATTCGGCGCATTGATGCTGAGCGGTCCCTCTATTGATACCCCCTCCCGGCCTTGGATCTTGAGGCTGCGGTCGATGACTGCGCCACCGTACCTTCCCGGTTGAATCTGGATGGTATCACCGGGACTGGCCTGATGTACAGCAGCAGAAATGGTCTTCGCATCACCACGGCCTCCAGGCTCGACGGTCAGGACACGGGCCTGGGATGAAGCTATCAGGAGAATGGAAATGAGAATGAAAGCGGCAATTGGTCTCATCTATCCTGGTTATGCTTTTGCAGGCTATTAAAGCTAATGCCGGCAATCGGCAAAAACTGCAGCAGAAAGATATAATAACACAGATCAAACATCTATTATCCTGGAAGGACGGTTTCCAATGACAGGGCCTTATCGCATTCTTATCATTGAGGACGATCCAGAGCATGCTGAGCTGATCCGGATGGGCTTCAGGAAGCATGATGAGTTCTTCTTGGACTTTGCTGCCACCGGGGAGGATGGCCTGGAGATGATATCCCAGGATCGATACGATCTGATCTCTGTGGACCTGGTCCTGCCCGGGATTGGAGGCCTGGATGTCCTGGTGCGGATCAGAAGGCTGGACCCTGACATCCCCGTGGTCATGGTCTCGGGCCATGGCACAACGGAGATGGTGGTGGTCGCCTTTGAGAACCGGGCGACGAAATATGTGGTCAAGAGCCTGGAGAGCTTCAAGAGCCTGCCCTATGTCTTTGAAAATCTCATACAAGAGGCGCGGTTCAAGATAAGCGAGAGGCAGATGAGAGAGTGCATCGAGAGGTCGGAGAGGATTCACAGGAACATTGTGGAGAACTCACTGGCTGGCATTTATATCCTCCAGGAGGGGGCTTTCAAACTGGCCAATCCAAAGCTGGGAGATATATTCGGCTGCACTGCGGATAGCCTTCTGGGGATGCCCTTCTGGAAGCTGGTCAAACCGGACGACATCCAGTGTGTCAGCCAGCTGGAGAGGGACCGCCAGTCCAGCATACCGATCTTCGAATCAAAGGTCGCACGCAAGGATGGGACATACCGCTGGATAGAGTTCCGCACAGTGCCCATAGAGCACGAGGGGCAGAGGGCGATGCTGGGAAATCTCCTTGATATAACGGAGAGAAAGGAGCTGGAGATAAAGATCCTCAGGGCCAACCGGGAGCTGGAAGCCATGGATAGGATAGCGGAGATCTGCCTTTCTCCCCATGAGGATACAGACAGAATGCTGACCGATCTCCTGACCTGTGTCATCGCCGGGGTGGGGGGAGTGGATGTGGGAGGGATATTCCTCCAGGAGGGCAGCAGCCTGGTGCTGAGGGCCCTGCATGGCTCAGTGGAGATCCTGATTGAGTTCATCGAGGATATCCAGGCCCGCGGCGACCTTCTCGGACCGGCTCAGTCTCATCAGGCCAAAGATGGGTCAGAGAGAGGCTGGATCTCAGCCCCGGTCATCTCCAGGGAGCAGAGGAAAGGGGCGCTGGTCTTGGCCTGTGAGGAGATTGAATGCCTGCCATTTCTGGAGAGGGCATCAATGCGCATCGGGCACCTCCTGGACGGCTCTGAGAGGGCCCGCCCAATCCTCTCCGCCTGCGCCGAGGCTGATGAGAGAGGCATAGCCCAGAACTTCATCCCCTAAACGGGGGCTGAGATAGAATTACAGTTATTGATCGAGGTTGATAATTATGCCCGGCAGCTCTTTTGGAGGGCTCTTTTGCATCACCACCTGGGGCGAGTCACATGGCAGAGCAGTGGGGGTGGTCCTGGACGGCTGCCCTGCAGGCCTGGAATTGAAGGAGGATGATATCCAAAAGGAGCTGGACCGCAGGCGTCCGGGCCAGAGCCGGGCCTCCACCCAGAGAAAGGAGGAGGACCGGGTGGAGATACTCTCCGGCATCTTCGAGGGAGAGACCACCGGCACCCCCATATCAATGCTCATCTGGAACCGGGATGCAGATTCCGGCAGCTACGACCTTCTGCGTGAGAGGCCCCGGCCCGGGCATGCCGATTATGCCTATCAGATGAGGTATGGCAGGCGCGACCACCGGGGAGGGGGGAGATCCTCTGCCCGGGAGACGGCGGGCAGGGTGGCAGCAGGGGCAGTGGCCAAGAAGCTTCTCTTAAAGGAGGGCATAGAGGTGGTCGCTTATGTGACCGAGATGGGGGGGATCGAGGCCAGGATCGATTCAGGGGATCTGGCCGAGCTCCAGGCCCGGGCAGAGGCCAACCCCATTCGTTGCCCGGATCGGGAGGCAGCAGAGAGGATGATGGTGCTATTGGATGCCGTCCGGCAGGAGGGCGATAGCCTGGGTGGGATGGTGACGATCATCGCCCGCGGGGTGCCCCCAGGTCTGGGGGATCCGGTCTTCGATAAGCTGGATGCCGACCTGGCCAAGGGGCTCATGAGCCTGGGTGCAGTGAAGGCGGTGGAGATAGGGGCTGGCCTTGGCTGCGCCAGGATGAGGGGGAGCGAGATGAACGATCCTCTGCGAGTGAAGGAGGGGAGGATCAGCTTTGAGAGCAACAATGCGGGGGGCATTACAGGAGGGATATCCACTGGAGAGGATATAGTCTGCCGGATAGCAGTCAAGCCCACCCCCTCCATTGCAAGAAGGCAGCATACCGTGGACCTGAAGAGCAGAAAGGATGTGGAGATAGAGATCAAAGGGAGGCACGACCCGGCCATACCCCCCAGAATGGTGCCCGTGGCCGAGGCCATGGTGGCTATCGTCCTGGCGGACCATCTCCTGCGTCAGAGAGTGGTAAGGCTCTGATTTTATATCTTCTCCGGGCTTACAGGAGCAGCATGCCCAAGGAATTTCGCAGCCTCATCTCACTTCAGCAAGCAAAATCGATCATCTTCGACCATCTGCCCACAGTTCAGGAGAGGTCAGTCGCCCTGGGCTCCTCTCTGGGCTGCATCCTGGCGGAGAAGGTCATATCCAGCCTGGATGTGCCCGGCTTCAGCCGCGCCTCCATGGATGGTTATGCCGTCCTCTCCCAGGACACAATCGAGGCCCGGGAGGACAGGCCCGTCTCCTTGCGCCTAGCAGGATCGGTGCCCATGGGCAGGAAGCCCGAGATCGCGATCTCTCGAGGAGAGGCAGCAGAGGTCTCCACCGGCTCCATGATGCCTCAGGGTGCTGATGCCGTGGTGATGATCGAGTACTCCCAGGTCGGGGAGGGGATGGTTCACATCCGCAGGCCGGTATTCGGGGGGGAGAACGTTCAGGCAGCAGGAAGCGACATATCCTTCGGGGAGGCGGTCCTCTTTCCGGGCACGCCAGTTGCCGCGCGGGAGATAGGCGTTCTGGCTGCCCTGGGCAGGGAGAGGGTCCGGGTGCGGAGCCTGCATATAGGCCTGGCCTCCACCGGCGCGGAGCTCGTCCCCCCGGGCAGAGAGCTCTCCTCGGGCCAGATCCATGATATCAACAGCTACACCATAGCCGCAGGGGTGGAGGAGTGTGGAGCCTGCCCCAGGGGCTATGGCATCCTGCCTGACGATAGAGGGGAGATGGCAAAGGCCCTCTTGAGGATGGCAGAAGAGTGCGATATGATCCTGGTGAGCGGCAGCACCTCCGCCGGGGTGGGGGATATGATCTATCAGGTTCTGGAGGAGATCGGGGAGCTGATCTTCCATGGGGTGAACCTCAAGCCGGGAAAGCCCACCCTCTTCGGGATGATCCAGGGCAAGCCCTGTATCGGGCTGCCCGGCTATCCCACCAGTGCTCTGACTGTCTTCACTGAGCTTGTCGCCCCGGCCATACGCTCTGCTCTGGGCCTGGAGCATAGTGAGAATAAGATCGCAGGAAGGCTGGCCGGGCCGTTGCGCACTGAAGGACGGCAGCAGATGATGGCAGTGGGCATATCCGGGGATCTGGTCTATCCAGTGGATAAGGGCAGTGGCTCGATCACCACACTGGCCCTGGCAGATGGCGTGATAGAGATCCCAGCGGGGGTGGAGTTCCTGGAAGGGGGCTCGCCGGTCCAGGTCAAGCTCTTCTCTCCCTTCCAGGCCCCCTGTCTGGTGGTGGCAGGAGAGAACTCCCTCCTCCTGGAGAGGCTGGCTGAGGATCTGCCCTGGAGGCTGATGCTCTTGAACACCGGCTCATACCGGGGAAGGATCTATTTGGAGGACGGCATTGCAGACCTGGCAGCTGTCTGGGGCCCGGCCCAGGAGGGCTCTGGGGAAGGGACAGAGACCATCTGGAGGGGCAGCAGAAGGCTGGGGCTGATCTACAGGGACCCTTCTGCTCTGGCCGATCTGGCCGATCGGAGGATTGTGGGCTGGCCTGGGGACTCGAGGATGAAGGGCTCATTCGAGCAGGCCCTGAAGGGATTGGGCGTCGATCCACCCGTCTATGCCCGCCTGGCCAAGACCCACTCTGCTGTGGCGGCCACCATCGCCTCAGGCCGGGCGGACCTGGGGTTTGGAGAAGAGGAGGCGGCAAGCCAGGCCGGCCTGGGATTCCAGCCAGTAGCAGAGGTTGAGCTGCAGCTTCTGGCTGGAGCCGGGAGAGGAAGAGATCCCAGGATGCAATCGCTTATCTCTGCCCTGCCTCTCTCGCCGCCATAGGTCCCGGTTTGAGCATCCTTGACCTGCGCTCATAATAGCTGAGAGGATGGCGAACCCTCCGGCAGAGATCGTCCTTTCCTGGGCAGTTGCCGTAGGTGGCCATGGTGGCACATGCAGGCGGCTTATAGCGGGTTCCTGTCGCTCCGGCGATGTGCTCCACCTGGTAGCGGGTGCGGTCCTGGTCGAAGTCCGGGCTGGCGGCAAAGAGGGCGATCACCTCCTCCGGGAGTCATATTGATCTGCAGGAGGAAGCTGACCAGGGCAAACCGGGCGCTGTGGGCCAGGTTGGTGCCCCGGGAGACATCATCGAGCATCTTCTTGATGCAGGGGGGAAAAGCGCCCTCTCTCACCTCACCCAAATCCATCTTCTGCCTGGCGGCCAGAGCCTCCAGCTCCCTCCTGGCCGGGGCGAGGTACTCCTCCAGGCTCTGACAGAGCCCCTCGTCCACGGGTACCGGCAGACCCCTGAGGACCCTCTCCCGGATCGCCTCCTCCAAGAGCCGCCTTAGCTCAACATCGGTAACTGTGAGATATCCGTCTGCCAGATCGCGATTGGTCAGCTTCCATTTGGGGCTGCGCATGCGGTATGCCGCCCGGATGTACTCAGAGAAATGGATCTTCCAGGGACCCGGCCCCTGAGGGTTGATCCCCAGATCGTTGGCCAGAACAACCAGCCCCTCCTTCTCCTGCTGCATCCTCTTGAAGGCCAGCTTGGCCTCTGCCAGGGCATAACGGCGCAGGAGGAGGGGATCATTCAGGCAGGAGACCATTACCCTGGCCAGTGGATAGCTGAGCAGTTCAAAGAGCTGCTCTGACTCGCTCTTCGCCCCCCCCTCGGGAATGGCCTCGCCTATTGCCCCTCGCAGGCGTTCTGCTGCTCTGGAGCGCACTGCCTGGAAGAGGGATCTGTAGAGAAGGCTATCCAGGGAGATGTTCTTGCCGCGAACCGCCTCTGCTGCCTCTTGAGTGAAAGGATAGTCCGATATCCTCATTCCGTCTCAATGCGGGGAGCGAGGAGATAGTTGATGTCCACTGACTGGCCGAGCTTGAAGACCAACCTCAGGGGATAATCTATGCCCATCTCCAGTGTGACCTCCCCTGCTTTGTTTATGGACTTTGACATATCCTCCAGGTAGTCCAGGGAGAAGAGGCTCCTCGCCTCGCCCGGCTTCATGCCCAGCAGCTCAGTGCTGGGGATCTTGAGCCTGAGGGAGTCGATATCCCCTTTGGCCTCCATATAAAAGCCCTCATCAGAGACGCCCAGGATCACATGGTCGCTCACCTTTTCCGCCGCCTTGACTGCCCTTCTCAGCTCCTGGCCGGGGAGCGTCACATGGGCTGGCAGGTCCAGATCGGGGATGCGCGGTTCCTTTCTTATGGCCGTGGGATCGATAAGGCTCAGGGTGTAGGAGAGTGAGCCCACGCCGATCTTCAGCTTATGGTTCTCCTCATCCAACTCCAACTGCACATTCTGCCCTCTATCGGCCATGCTCAAGACATCGCTTAAGCGAACCAGGTCCACGCCGATCTCACCCGGATCGGCCTTCAAATACTCGAAGGCTTCGCTGCCTATCTTGAGAGATACCATGGCCACGTTCGCAGGATCTACTGCCTTCAGCTCCAGACCGCCTTCAGATATGGAGAACTTAACCTCATCCACGAGAGATGAGACCGAGTCGATTGCATCGCGCAGAGTTTCTGCATTGATTACTGCCTTGAACATTCCTTTGAGCCTCCTGGAGAAAGATAATTTAATATTTAATATAGTTGATGCTTAGTCATACTCTCGCCAGGTATTATTACATTTGGTGCAGCGGAAGAACCGAACCTCGCTCTCATCAGCACTGCGCAACTGGCGCAGCCACCAGTATGCGACATTGTTGCCGCACTCCGGGCAGCGGGCTGTGGTGGTGGGAAGGCCGGCTGACTCCTGCTCCAGCACTGGAACCACGCGAGAAAGCTGCTCAGTTCTGCTGACCAGGGACTCGCTGGCAGCTTTGGGCAGCTTATGGCCGCACTTGCGGCAGACCATCATTCCATCTTTGGGTATCATCATGCTCTTGCATTGGGGACAGAATTCCATCGAGTTTTTTGGTTGGCACTCGTCATATTAAAGTTTGTCAGGTGCGCAAATGGCGAATAGAGCAAAGGCACAGAGGCAATAGATGAGCATAGCAATAAACGTGATCTGCCTGGACCGCCCGGGAATGTTGCGCGATATTGCCGGCGTGGTGGCCATGATGGGAGGCAACATAGTCTACACCCAGCAGTTTGTGGTGGAGAGGGGTATCAACAGCGGCAAAGCCTCAGTCTACATGGAGATCGACTGCCCTCCAGAGGATGTCAACAGGATGATAGAGGAACTGGAAGGCTCTGACTCCATAATTGAGGTCTCAGTTCATGATCCCTTTGAGAAGATCTACGGCTCACGGGTGATAATCATAGGGGGCGGGGCCCAGGTAGCCCAGGTGGCAGTGGGAGCGGTGAACGAGGCCGACAGGCACAATCTACGCGGGGAGAGGATCAGCGTGGACACCATACCCCTGATTGGAGAGGAGGCTATAGCCGATGCCGTAAGCGCAGTGAGCCGTCTGCCCAGGGCGAGCATTCTGGTGCTGGCAGGAGCGCTCATGGGCGGGCGGATCACAGAGGAGGTGGCCAGGCTTCAGGAGGAAGGAATACCGGTTATCGCTCTGAAGATGGCAGGCTCAGTTCCCTCCCAGGCGGATATGGTGGTCACAGACCCCATCCAAGCGGGCACATTTGCCGTCATGCATGTGGCCAGCACTGCCGTCTTCGATATCGCCCGGGTGAGAGGGAGGGAGTTTTAGCCCTTGAGAATCCCTGCCAGCTCGCGCAGACTGTCGCCTGAGAAGAGCTGCTCAACAGTATAGAAGTCCTCATCCGCCTGGAGCACCGGGGCGGAGAGGGTGAACACTCCATTTATGCGCAGCTCGGTGAGCGCCTCAGGGGTGCTCATATCGATGTTATCAAAAGCGATGCCCGCTTTGCTCAAGGCCGCCTTGAGCTGCTCGCATTTGGGACAGGATTTGGTGGAATAGACTCTGTATACCAATTAAATTCCTCGCCCCTCCTTTGGATGCTGTAAAATATTAGAGTTGTGGTTTTAAGTTCTGGAGAGAAGGTTCAGCGCAATGTCATGGGATAGGGTTTCTTGGACCAGACTGCATACCCCTGAGCCACTGCCCTCTCTGCACACTCCCGGCAGCAGGAGAAGTTGGCCAGGTACTCCATGCCCTCCATCTCATGCTCAAAGACGTTGTTGCAGCTCATTCCCAGGATCCTCCTGTAATCTATGCCCTTGCAGAATTCATCGTATTCTGCTTCCTGGGGCCGCTCCAGCACCACCCAGTCCCGGGGAAGAAGGACCGGCAACGTGGCCAGGGTGATGCCGCAACCGCAGGGGCCATACACATCCTCACAGTCATCATAGATGATCGCTTTGCATGAATGCTCGCTCATCTTCCACTCCTCTTGTTCCCTATTGCCCGGCAAGCTAAATAACATTTCCCGTCCGATTTGCAGACATTTCCGTTATTCTGGCGTTATATCCAAAACAGCGTAATGATATCGGGAATATCCATGAGGAAAATGGCAAACAAGCCTTTCTTTGGCAAAACAAAAATTATATAAGGAATTAAAGCTGACCAAAGATGGTATTCTGGCTTCTAAGTCCGGCTGAGCTCAAATCATGCTCTGCTGGATTCATTATCCGGATTTATGAGGTGAATGAGATATGCCAATACTTCCTGTTGCCCCGGTGAGCAGACTGATACGCGAGGCGGGGGCTAAAAGAGTGAGCGAGGGCGCGAGGGACGCGCTGGCAGAGGTTCTGGAGAGCTATGGCCTGGAGGTGGCTCGGGAGGCAGCAGGCTGGGCGAACCATGCCAAGAGGAAGACAGTCAAAGCGGAAGACATAAAAGAGGCAGTCAAAAGAGTTAAACCCCCTGCAGTTTTAGAAAGGTGATCGATGGCAACAGATAACCCTCCTGGATTAGACTACCGCCAATTGGGCCTTGTATGTGGAATTGAGATTCACCAGCAGCTGGATACCGCCTGCAAGCTCTTCTGCGGCTGCCCCACAGTTCATCGAGAGGTGGAGGATTCCAATTTTGAGTTCTTCCGCTATCTCCGCCCATCGAGAGGGGAGCTTGGGCAGATCGATCGCGCCGCCCTGGAGGAGGTATTGGTCTCGCGCAAGTTCCATTACAAGTGCTATGATACCACCTGCCTGGTGGAAGCGGATGAGGAGCCGCCATCTGAGATCGATCCTCAGGCCCTGAAGATATCCCTGGTCATCGCCCGCCTGCTGAACATGCTGATCGTGGATGAGGTCTGCACCATGAGGAAGATGGTGATAGACGGCTCCAACACCTCCGGTTTTCAGCGCACGGCCTTCATCGGCTCTAACGGGTGCATCCAGACGGACCAGGGGCCGGTGGGCATAGACATCCTCTGTCTGGAGGAGGAAGCAGCAAGGATCATCGAGGACCGGGGAGACAGCCTGGTCTACTCCCTCGACCGCCTGGGCATTCCCCTGGTGGAGATCGGGACGGCTCCCGATATCGTCTCTCCTGCTCATGCCCGGGAGGTGGCCTCATACCTGGGCATGATCCTGCGCTCCACCGGCCAGGTGAAAAGAGGCCTGGGCACCATCCGCCAGGATGTGAATGTCTCCATAAGAGGGGGTGCCCGGGTGGAGATCAAGGGGGTCCAGGCACTGAACCTGGTGGACAAGATCGTTGAGCTGGAGGCCCTCCGCCAAGCCGAGCTTCTGCAGATCAGAGAGGAGTTGAATAGAAGGCAGGCGGCAGTGGACGACAGCATATTTGATGTCACAGCGATCTTCTCCGGGACAGATTCAAAGGTTCTGGCCAGGTCGATCAAAGACGGAGGCGTGGTCCTGGCCTGCAGGCTGGCAGGATTTGCCGGATTGCTGGGAAGGCAGATCCAGCCCGGCAGAAGGCTGGGCTCAGAGATCTCAGACCGGGCCAAGAGGGCGGGGGTGGGAGGGATCTTCCATAGCGATGAGCTGCCCGCCTATGGCATCACTGCTGCTGAGGTCGAGGCGGTGAGAGATCAGCTTCAAGCCGGAGAAGAATATGCAGTGATCATGGTCACCGGACCGGAGGAGAGGGTGAGAAAGGCCATGGATGCAGTCTTAGTCCGGGCAAGAGAGGCCATGGCAGTGGTGCCGGAGGAGACGCGCCGCGCTACTCCCAATGGCTGCTCGGAGTATATGCGCCCGCTGCCCGGCTCAGCCCGGATGTACCCGGAGACGGATGTACCCTCGGTGGCGATCACAGCAGAGATGCTGGACGGGCTTGAGCTCCCCGAGCTCTTCATTGCCCGGTCGGAGCGCTTTGCCCGCGATTATGGCCTGAACCCTGAGCTGGCGCGGGTGATGGCCGCCTCCCCCAACTATCAGCTCTTCGAGGAGATATCATCCCAGATCCTGCTCTCGCCCTCCATTGTGGTCCGGGCCCTGGAGACGATTCCCATCGAGCTGGCCCGCGAGGGAGTGGATCTGTCTGTGCTCTCTGATGATCATTTCAAGGAGGCCCTGAAGCTGGTGGCGGAGGGCCGGATCGCCAAGGAAGGGCTGGCCGAGCTGTTCTGCGCCCTGGCCAAAGATCCGGAGAGATCGGTAGATGATGCCGTTTCTGCTTCCGGCCTGGCCGGGGTGGATGAGGCGGAGGTGGCAAGGATCATCAAAGCCATTGTGGCGGACAGACAGGAGCTGGTCCACAGCAAAGGGGAGAGGGCAGTGGCTCCGCTCATGGGCCTGGTGATGAAGGAGCTGAGGGGCAAGGCGGATGGTGCCCTGGTGAGCGCTATATTGAAGAAGGAAATACAAAATATACTGATCAAGTGAGCCCAGATAGACCCAAAAGACCGGATATGCTCCTCTGGGAGGAGACCCTCTTCAAAGATAGGGAGATCTTCGAGCTAGACCATCTGCCCGATCAGTTCCTGCATAGAGAGAAGCAGCTGGATAGCCTCAAATTCTGCGTCCGGCCAGCCCTGCAGGGGGGCAGACCGGTAAATGCCCTCTGCCTCGGGCCGCCGGGAACAGGAAAGACGACGGCCATCCTCAAGCTCTTCGAGGAGATCGAGGCCCATTCCTCTCGCATCGTTCCGGTGCATGTCAACTGTCAGATGGACTCCACCAGGTATGCAGTCTTCTACCAGCTCTACAAAAAGATCTTCGATCATGCCCCCCCCTCCAGCGGCATCTCCTTCAAGAGGGTCTTCGAGAGGGTGGCTCAGCATCTGGTAGATGAGGATAAGGTGCTGATAGTGGCCCTGGACGATATCAATTACCTCTTCCCGGAGAAGGAGGTAGACCAGGTCCT
Source organism: Methanothrix sp. (assembly GCF_016706325.1). Classification (NCBI taxonomy): domain Archaea; kingdom Methanobacteriati; phylum Methanobacteriota; class Methanomicrobia; order Methanotrichales; family Methanotrichaceae; genus Methanothrix; species Methanothrix sp. The sequence continues at coordinate 1,673,000 of NZ_JADJJX010000001.1, forward strand.
CTACTCCCTTCTCCGGGCACACGAGACCTGCCCTGGGGCCAGGATGGGGGTGATAGGCATCATGAGCGAGCTGGCCTTGAACTACGTCCTCGACCCCAGGGTGGTCTCGGTATTTCAGGCGGAAGAGGTGATATTTCCCCCCTACAGCCGCACAGAGATTGGAGACATCCTGAGCCGACGGGTGCAGATGGGCTTCTATCCGGGGGTGATTGCAGACGATATCCTGGTGGCTGTAGTCGACCATACAGAGAAGTCCGGGGATTTGAGGGTGGGAATAGATCTCTTGAAGAGGGCGGGCCTGAATGCAGAAAAGCGTGCCTCTCGGAGCATATCCACCCAGGACGTTGCCAGCTCGCTTGATCGCTCCCGCCTGGTCCACCTCACCTATGCCCTGAAATCCCTGAAAGAGGATGAGAGGGAGGTCTTGCGCATGGCGACTCAGCAGGAGAGCTGGCGCGCCGGGGAGCTGTTCCGCCTCTTCCATGAGAAGACGGGCTCAGGTTACACCCGATTCCATGAGATCCTGAATAAGCTGGATGCGATCCGGCTCATCAATGCCGATTTTACTGGACAGGGGGAGCGGGGACGAAGCCGCATAATTAAGGTGCGCTATGAGCCAGAGGAGATCCTCAGCCGGCTGGGTTAATAATTATTAAAGGAAGTTGCCCCCATATGATCTCTCTGGAGTAATGTATCTATATAGATTCAATAGATAAGGGCTTTAACCAGCAGATGCAATTGAACTCCAATGGACCGGCAGAGAATGATGATGCCCCGCAGGTACAGCGAGCTTTTCGTGGAGATGCTCCTGTCCATATCAGCAATCACATCCATTCTGGTCATGCTCTTGATATTCTATTTTCTCATTCACGAGAGCATCCCTGCATTCTGGGAGCTTGGCGTCATCCCCCTTTTAACCGGCATGAAATGGCATCCTTCTGGCAACATCTATGGATTCTTGCCCCTTATCACCGCATCCCTCACCATCACCATCCTCGCCCTTTTCATCAACATCGCCATCGGCTTTCCCCTGGCCATCTATCTGGCCGAGCTGGCAAGCCCCAGGAACAAGGCTATCTTAAAGCCGGCCATAGAGCTCCTGGCAGGGGTCCCCTCTATTGTATATGGCTTTTTAGGGGTGATAATCCTTGTATCCTATCTGCAGAATAGCTTTGATATGCTCACCGGGAGGTCGATTCTGGCCGGATCGATACTACTGGGAGTGATGTTCATCCCCTACCTTACCACTATCTGCGAGGATGCTCTGAGAGCAGTGCCAAGAGAGTTCAAAGAGGGCTCCTTTGCCCTGGGGGCGAACCACTGGCAGACCATAAGAAATGTCACCATACCAGCAGCATCGTCTGGAATCACTGCTGCTGTGCTTTTGAATATAGGAAGCATAATTGGCGAGACCATGGCAGTGCTCTTGGTGGTGGGCAATGTGGCCAGGATCGCACAACCCTATTACAATATCTTCGACCAGGGGGCGACATTCACCTCCGTCATCGCCGGAGAGATGGGGGAGGTGGCCAGAGGATCAACCCACTATCACGCCCTCTTTGCCGCGGGACTGGTTCTACTGATTCTGGTATCCATCCTGAGCTTGATTGCGGATTACGCCCGGATGCGGATCAAAAAGAAGTTCGGAGGATATTGAGTTGAGGATCAGGCCTGCTCTGGTGGCATCATTTGCCATAGCAGCATTCCTATTCCTCTCTTCCCTAGCCTGCCTCATCTGGCAGCCGGAGCTGGAAAGGCTGAAACCATTCTGGGAGGCCAGCCTCATCCTCTGCTCCCTATTGATTCTGGGATCATATCTGAGAGGAAAGGCCCCTTCACTGAGAACAGCGCCTTTCCTGATGCTGGATGTTCTCTTCTGTGGGATGGTATTCTACCTCTCCTATGAGGGTGCTCTCAATCCGGATTTCATCATCAAAAGGCCGCTTGGCATCGGAGCCTCATTCGAGTATTCATTCCTCTTTCCTCTGCTGGTCCTGGTCGCCAGCCTGCTGTGCATCAAGGACATAGTGAATATATTCTATGGCTTCACTGCGCGGGGAAGAGAGGCGCTGGTCTTTTTGGGCATAAGGATTTCGGCGATGCTCTCCATCATCCTTTTGGGTGGAATCCTGTTCGTCATCATCTATAAGGGCGTCTGGGTGATAAACTGGGAGTTTCTGACCCAACCCCACCGGAGGCTGGGACAGGCGGGAGGGATCAGCACTGCCATACTGGGATCATTGTGGATGGTTCTGGGAGCCATGCTCATCTCCTCCCCTCTGGGAATCGGGGCGGCAATCTACCTGCATGAGTACTCCAACAATGAGAGGCTCAACCGGCTGATCACCATTGCTGTAAGCTGCCTGAATGGCGTCCCCTCTGTGGTCTACGGCCTCTTTGGACTGGCATTCCTAGTCACCCTTTTTGGAGTCTCCCTCCTCTCCGGCTCCATCATCTTAGGCCTGATAAACATCCCCACCATAATTCTGACCAGCCAGGAGGCTTTAAAGAGCGTTCCCAACTCCCTGCGAGAGGGAAGCATGGCCCTGGGAGCTACGAAATGGCAGACCATAAGGAAGGTGGTCTTGCCCTCTGCCATGCCCGGCATCCTCACTGGGGTGATCATGGGGGTGGCCAAGGCCTCTGGGGAGACCGCGCCCATCATGTGGACTGCTGTCACCTTCACCGCCACCCCTGTGCAGATGATCTATGGAATAATCCCCGATCTCTTTCAGCCGGTGAACAATCTGAACTATCATCTGCTGAACCTGATCTATTTTCTGGGAGCATGGGATGTCGAGGCGAGGGCCTGGGGTACAGCTCTGGTTTTGATATCGCTGGTCTTGAGCACCAATCTACTGGCTATTGTGGTGCGAAATCACTACCGGAAGAGGATCTCCTGGTGAATGTCCCGATGCCTGGCACGAGCCGGGCGAAGGAAGTGAAATAGAGGAGTGACGGCCAAAGGATGCTCAAAAAATATTATACATCCATTTATGCCATAAGGCAGCTCATTGTCCGGCGGAGAAGCTCCTGCACCTTGCCCGCCTCTTCGCCCTTCAGGTCGGATGGCATCAGGGGAAGGGCGACCAAGACTGCTCTATCCAGCCTCTGCCTGGCCTTGGGCCCCCACTGGCTCTTTGCCCTCACCAGCTCACGCTGAAGGGCACTGATGCTGATTGAGATCGTCCGAAGCTCCTCTTCTACCTGGCCGGTGCTCTTATTCCTGCAGTTCATATTCCAGCCCCGCAGGACGGCAGAGGTGAGACCAGACTTATGACCCTCAGGAATCCCCATAGCCTTCAATAAATCCAATATCAGGCCGAGCTTAAGCGATCTCACCTCGCCCCCTCTTGCCGTCAGGCCTCCTCTTTGGATGAGTGCTTCATAATACTTGAGAATGCCTGTGAGGCCATCAACATAACGTATATCACCATATTCAAATGAATTGATCATATAACTCACCTATAAGCTCAAAATTGAATTGGAACATCTCGATGAAGATCGGTGGAAATCTCTGCGAAATAGCGATTCAGCACTCTTCCCTTCGAGGGAACGGAGCAGATGATACGCTCTGAGCTCGCTGTCAAATCGTTTGCACCAACTGGAGATTGCCGCCACCCAATATATCTCTTGTCTCATTAAACTATATAGAGCTATTTAAGGTATATAGAATGATTTAAGATATATAGAATCGTTTGAGTCACCAGAGCATCTCTGCCCGGCTGCAGGAAGACGGGAGGGCAAAAGAGGAGGGAATAAAATAGCCTGCTGCTGCACTCAGTCCTAGGCCTTCTCCTTCTCAGTCAGATTATAAATCTCGGGAATGACGCTCTGTATGCTCCTGAAATCCTCGAGCAGTTTTAGTCCCTTGGGGGTGGTTGTAAAGATGACCGATGACTTGTTGGTTGTCGAGACATCTAAAAGCCCATTTTTTGTAAGCAGATCGATATAAGGAATTACAGTCCTAAAGTTGAGGTTTGATTGGTAGACGATTTTTGTCTTGCTCGCGCCCTCAATGCAGACATCTAATATTTGGGATATTATGGCATCTTTGCTTCTCTTCATCTACGTCCCCCACTGCATGATTCTATTGCATCCCGAATCTTATACGCTCAGGAAGGCTTTTCTCTAAACGAGCAGTATTGACTTGGCATCACAGTTACATATAAATCTATCGCACTGCTCTGAAGATTGCTTGATATCATGCGATCTGCCCGGCGCGCTTCCTCTAGATATTTACAAAACCTATAAAGATTTAATTTTTTACATATACAACGCATTAATCTAAAACCAATATTGTCCAATATAAATATATATGAGGACGGAGTGTTACATCTGATATGAATGTTGATACGTATTCGCGATTCTAATACAACCCATACACAGGGAAATTATCATAAATTAATAAAATAAAATTAAAAATTATGTAAATAATTAATAAGTATTCAGTTGATATTTGAACAGTCTGGGGAATAGTGGAGGCTCTGAATCCGAATCGGAGGATGAGCAGAGAGAACATCGATATTGCCGTTGCGGTTTTGAATATCTCCTCCCGCTGTGTCCATCAGCCCAGGCCCAGCCCATAATCAGCGATAAAGATTGATATACCTGAGCGGACAGACTCTGATATGTGTGTGATGTACTAAAGGTATGGAAGCCTTTTAAGCGCTTTGGGGTGGAAGTTTTATATGGGCGTTGCGAAATACAGGCCTGCAATCAAGATCGTCCTCAAGCTTCTTGACTGCATTGCAAAGAGCCAGTCAAAGGGGCGTGCTCTGAAGACCCATATAATCCAGTGCGCCAATCTGAAGACGACTTCGGCAGAGAAGTATATCAACATGCTAAAAGATGCCGGGTATGTGGAGGAGAAGAGAGTGGCATGGGGGGCGAGGGAGGTAATTGTGTACGAACTAACCCCCCTAGGCAAATCAAGGCATGAATGGTTCAAAACTATCAATGATGAGCTCTTTGTGTCAGATGAATTGGCAAGTGAGTGAGAATGATGGATAATAAAGCCTCGATAGATGCGATATATGATCTGGTAGAGCGCGCGGAGCAGAAGAAGAAACGGCTCACTCTTACGATCATTGCAGTATCAATATCATCACTGCTTGGCATCTCAATAGATGCATTTGCTTTAATGGCCTTTTTGAATCGAAAAGGAGACATGGATGCAGCCATTATCCTGTTGATTGTGGTAATATCTGCTATATCGGTAATCCTTGCCCTCCAGGCGGGCAGGAGGTTTCTTGTCCTGAAGAGGCTGAACCAGAACCTTGGGCCCATTGGTGAGCTGGAGGAGACCATATATAATGAGGTTCTGAGGCACAACATCGATAATTAAGATCACCGCCATCTTTTTTCTGTGGGCGAGCTTGGGGATGCTACTCCCCCCATTTATGCCTTTACTCCTCTGTGGCGAAATCGGGGTGCTTGGCCCCTCCGCAAAGAGACCAAGGCATAAAGAGAGATTCCCATTAGTACCATACCCATATGGTTTAGCGAAGAGCCATAATCAATGATCCAGCACTGAGATTTCTGCCTCTATTCGTATTATGTACCCTTCACAGATTCCAGATTCTGAAATCCAGCTAAACTGAGCATGCGACCTGAAGCATACCCCATCCTTTGGGGCGGAGGGCAGCGCGCAACCTGATATTGTCAGCTTTATTTTAATTCATATAAACAAGTTATTACTATCATTATAGTTTTTTAGAGGACTTACAAGGCTAAATAGTATAAAATATAAAAAAAAGCATTGGGGAAGATAGACCCATAAGGAGGCAACTTATGGAGGCAAATGCTTTCTTATCAGATCTACCTTAGTCTCCTATAAAGACGGCTATCATTTATATGTTTTATGGAGTAACAACACGCCTTAATTGTCACCTGTGAAAGGTACGGAAGAGTTTAAATAATTCCTCCAATACAGAGCGAGGATTTTAAATCAGTGAGAGGATCATGATCGATTCAGGAGATGCCTGATCGCAATCAGCATCAAGATTCTGAATCTCATCGAATAGAAGCAGCCGGTCGTGAGCCTCTAATGGGTTTGAGTTTTGTAATATGGAAAAGTCAAGAGTTCCTGCAAGCTCCAGACATGATCGATTAAGCCAGCTTGCTTCGCGGGACTATTGAACTTCGTTATGCCCATCTCATTTCTATATTTTAGAGCACGATGCTTTCGGCAGTAGTTGAAGTGCGCGAAATATAGGGTCATTTGGTTATTCAATTCTGCAGTCTCCTTAGAGAAACCTATGGTTTTCCTTGATATGCGGTTATTATCTTGTCTGCATGTCAGGTTTTGCCGTTCAATGTAGCTGGTAGATATCATTTTGTGGTCTATATCTTTGCCAAATATGATTCTCTTGACCACTTTTTTAGTCTACCGTTGACCCTCATTTTAATGACTTGAGCATATTGTAATAGTTCATCTACGATTAATTTAGGACTTCGAGGTCGCCCTCGCTTGCCTGTTGGTGCGAACGGCTGTAGTTTTCCATATTGCTTTCGAAGAGCTGCTGCATATAGTCTTAATCCATCTGTCACAAAGAGCGGCATTGATCTGAGTCTTTTGGCAGTATTTGAAACGAGCTGATCTGCATTTTCCTGAGATCGCTCACCGATAACATGTGAAAGCACCAACCTGCAATTTGCAGCCATGCTTATCCAGATCCAAGTTCCTTTATCTTCGTATTCACCTTCTCTGGGTAGTGTTTTTCCCCACAAAAGTCCATGCCTCGTCCATCTCTACCTTTGGGGTCTCTACATCCTTCAAGACAACTTCATTGACTTTTTCACTATGCTTTGCTGCTTTCGAGATCCAAGTGCTTACAGTAGATGGTTTTGACTCAAGGATCTCAGCTATTCCTAAGACACTCATTCCACGCATGGCCATTTTTAGAGCCAGCTTGATCTTTTCTTCGTTTGTTCTTGTGTCATAGAATGCAGTGTTAGTTCTATCACAGAATCTGGTACCACATGTGTGGCAAATATATTTCCTGACCTTGCCGGAGCTTATCTTGTAAGTTCCGTACACAGTGACGTTTCCTTTCCCAGCAATTCCAAATAGATTGCACTGCTCATTCGGGCATGCTACATCCAAGAATCGAGGCTTTGGACCTCTTTTGCCCATTTTGCTACACCCCATGTAGCATATAGGAATAGGTTATATAAATAACAGCCGATTGTAGATTCACGACCGTAATATGAGAATGAACATAATATAGCAATTTAGCTCGATCCTGCTTTGCACGAATTAAATTTAAAAATTATTATGGAGTTATATTTTATTTCTGCTTGAATTGGGATATTCAGTTCAATCTTATATTTTCCAACATATCAAATTATTTTTCACAGCTTCATGAATATCTTAATGTGTTGATTAATCAATACAGATGTCGGAAATGTGCTTGTTTATTTTAATAAATAGTAGAAACTATTTTCTAGAAAATTTAGTATAAAATATCAATTAACCTTGATTGAAAAATCATAAGGTCGCAGTCTATTGATTTGTTACATTTCAAATAAACTACAGAATGAGATGCAAATTGAGATATTCTCAATTGCATTTATCATCATAGTAAAATAGCACAATTAGATGTTATTCACCAAAATTGTTTTATAGATTATACAAGCATAATTTTAATCTGATAAACTATATGGTTAGTATTTCAGATAAGTATAACTAGTACCATAAATATTACTTTATTGTTTAAAATAAACAGTATGGCCGGAACCAAAAAGAGATCTGCAGAAGCTTCTCGACTTGGATGAGCTGTATGGGGAGGGTAGAAATGGATTGGCTGATACTTGCATTCCTGGGAACAATCTTTTTTTCAGGAGCGGGTGTACTGGATAAGTTACTGCTAAGCAACTGCACAAACGATTTCACAGCCTACATAGTCTGCCAGACATTAATCCAGCAGCTCTTCATTATACCTGTGCTGCTATTTGCAGAAATAGAGTTCACGTACCCTGGATCTCTGATCGCTCTCCTCTTCGGCTGCATGCAGATATTTCCCACCTTCTTTTATATGAAGGCCCTGCAGACAGAAGAGGTCTCAAAGGTATCCGCATTGGAGTGTGTCTATCCAGTATTCATCTTCATAGGTTCCATCATTCTCTTCGGTGAGATTCTGGACCTGGAGTGCTGTGCTGGCGGAGCCATGCTCATACTAGGCACCTTCATTCTCTCCTACAAGAGAGGGGGCAACCACCATGACACCAATAACAGATATGCAAAGATGCTGAAGGGCATCACATCCCCATCCCCTACAATCAAGCTGTTCATAGCATACTGGATTCTGACCGCCATATACTACCTAGCTCTGAAATATCTTCTGAACTCCATGAGTGAGTGGAACTTTCATGTCTGGTCATCGATTGGCACCCTAATAGTGATAATGCCTCTCATGAGCAGGCAGAGCATTCGCACTGGGGTAAAGAATATCTTTGGCCGGGGAGGCCTTGCTGTAGGCGCATTGATATCCGAGGAAGCCCTCCAATTCCTGGGGCATATCTTCTCCCTCTTCGCCTATGCCATTGGATCGGTCACACTGGTATCCAGCGTAGGAGCTCTTCAGCCCGTTCTGACGGTGATACTGATCATGATCTTAGGAGCCATGGCTCCAAAGCTGGCCAGGAGGTTGGATGAGAAGACGGACAGAGAATCACTCGCTCAAAAGGGGGTTGCTTTCCTGGTCGTTCTGATCGGAATATACTTCGTGAGCTGACCTGCCAGCATTGGCCGAGTCATCCCGCCGAAATGTGCTGGAGGCAAGGAGGCAAAAAAGTTACTGGATCTATCCTGATCTGCTCCTTCCCTGTCTGGGAGGGATCACATAGTTCCAGCGCCAGATCTTGAAGCTTACTGCAAGTATCCACAGGAATATGGCCAGTATCAACAGAGCTTGAAGCCACTCTACAATAGCAATTACATCCATACCTACACCATTCAAGTGCCTTCTCTTTTATCTGATAAAGGTTTTGGATGCAAAGGATGATATGGGGTGAGATAATCTCTCCGGGATAGACTCTTCAGAGGCCTATGATGCTAGTTGTGACCTTCCTTGGGACTGCCGGATCGCTCCCCACACCAGAGAGGAACCCTTCCGCCATACTGATCAACCGCGAAGGGGATCTGATTCTCTTTGACTGCGGAGAAGGAACGCAAAGGCAGATGATGCGCGCCAGAACGGGTATGATGCGCTTGAATTATATCTTTTTGACTCATCTTCATGCCGATCATATCCTGGGCATCCCCGGTATCCTGGAGACGCTGGCCTTTCAGGGCAGAGTGGAGCCCATAACCATCGCCGGGCCGATACATACCAGGCGAATGGTGGAGTGCTTCAAGTCAGTATGCTACTTCTCCAGAAACTTCGAGGTTACTGCCCTGGAGCTGCAACCGGGGGATGTGTTGAAGATGAAGGGATATCAGGTTAGGACCATAGAGACCCATCACAGTGTTCCCAGCCTGGGCTATATTCTGGAGGAGGATCGGCGGCCCGGAAGGTTCGATCGCAATGCTGCCATCTCCCTGGGCGTGCCTCCAGGGCCTTTATTCGGAAGGCTGCAGCGCGGCCAGGAGGTGGTGGTTGAGGGAAGGACGATTCAACCTCAGCAGGTCATGGGCCCGGAGAGGCCGGGAAGAAAGCTCGTTTATACTGGAGATACCAGGCCCTGCCGGTCGGTGGAGCTGGCCAGCCGCGCAGCAGATCTTCTCATCCATGACTCAACTCTTGCCAGCGATATGGCTGATTGGGCCCTGGAGACGAAGCACAGCACGGCAAAAGAGGCGGCAGAGCTGGCCAGGCGCGCTGGCGTCAGGCATCTGGTCCTGACTCACATAAGCTCCCGTTACTCTAAGGACTCCTCGCCGCTATTGAATGAGGCCCGGTCTGTATTTCATAGGACGGATGTGGCAGAGGACCTGATGTCGCTGGAGATAGGGCTCAGGGATGAGTGAGGATCTGAATACCAGTCGTGATCTTCAAACCGGCAATGATCTTCAAATCAATCCTTCTAATCCATCCAGGCCATCTAATCTCCCATATCCTCTTTCATTCTCTTCTCCTGCTCTTCCCTCAAAGACTTCATGATCTCCAAGGAGATCTCATCCTCCCTGCCGATCAGGGAGATGTTCAGGGATTCCAAGGCGGATTCTATCATGCCCCGGCTGCATTCCAGGTCCATGCCTCTGCTCTCAGATACAATGCCCTGCCGGAAGAGGTCATCTATCCGATCGGCTGGCAGGCCGAGGGCAGTTGCAGCAGAGACCGCCCTGCCAAACATCTCCATGTCGATGTAATACTGTATTCCATCCTGATAGAGCATCCGGGATTGGCTCGTTCTCCCTGCGTTCTTGGCTATGAGGGCGGCCCAGAGATAGTCGCCGGCGTCCACCAGGATCCTTATGGCCTCATCGATCATTCCCCTATCTCTGGCCAGGGCGGCAGCATATTCTATTTCCCCTGCCTGCACCAGAACAGATATGCTCTCTTCTATCAGGTCATTCGGCAGAGCACTGCGGTTTTCACTTTCCATCAGATAGTAGACCTTCTGCTCAAAGGTCATCCTCTCAAATTCCTCTCTCAAGCTCATGTCTCCCAAGTGGAATCGATCCGCCGCCAAATAAGGCTTTTGTCGGCATCGACAACACTCTTGGTGCGTGATCAAAAAAAACAATATAAGACGCCCCTCGTTCAATCGGCGAAATCGGAGGGTATGGGTCCTTATGATATCTGCATTAGAGGGATTTTTCAGGCGGTTTGGAACTACAAAAAGATATATAGTTGTAACAATAAGATAACTCCTACTAAGAATCCAAAAAGAGCCTTGTGAATTAAAGGGAAGAGTGAAGATGGCTGCCTTGCCTTATTTCCAGAACAATCGATCAGTTCTCGCCCAGAAAGGGGATTTAAGGATCAGAAAATTCGCAATTGTAGCAGCTGCCATTTATATCATTTATATGATAATCAGCTACAATCTGAGAGATGATGCCGGCGCAACTACCTTTTTCAGCGATTGGGCGGCCTTCATCATCAACGGGGCCATGAGCCTGTGCCTTCTCTATGCCGCTTGGCAGTCCATTAAGGTGGATCGAAAGATCTTTTTTGCCTGGCTGATGATGGCCCTCGGCCAGCTCAGCTTTGCCATTGCAGATGGATTATGGGCCTGGTTTGAGACAGCTATGCAGATCTCTCCCTTTCCTTCGATTGCAGATATCCTCTGGCTGATGACCTACGTCTTCTTCACAGCAGGCATATTTCTATTGCCTTCCATGGCGATAACACTGCGAGAGAGGACCAAGATGATGCTGGATATCGCCATTGTGATAGTGACCTCCAGCCTCTTTTTCTGGTCGTTTATCCTGGAGCCCACCATTTATCAAAACATACAGCTGGATCTTCCGACCTTGGCACTGGTTATGGCCTATCCAATTATGGATTTGATCCTGGTCTTCTTGGTGGCAGAGATGCTCTTTCGCAAGCTGAGCTTCCCGGGAAATGAGGCCATCAAGCTCCTCGCTTCCGGGGCAATAGTGTGGATCTGTGCGGATACCATCTGGATGAGCCAGGCTCTAATTGGAACCTATCGGCCAGGCGGAATTCTGGATAGCGGTTGGATTGCGGGCTATTTATTGATGGGCCTTGCGGGAATCGCCCAGGCAGAGGCGGTGAAGGCGGGCGTTTTTAATTCCATTGAATATGCTGAGATACGCTATGATCGGACTGGATGGCCGCTCTATCTCCCTTATCTCAGTGCAGCCGGAGCCTTCTTGATGCTCGTCTGGAGCCGCAACCATGATTTTGGCATCTCCTTTCAAAACATCGCCATCAGTGTGGGGATCATAATAGGACTGGTCTTCCTCCGGCAGCTCCTGGTATTGAATGAAAATACCCTGCTATATAAGGCGGCTGAAAAGGAGATAGCTGAGAGAAAAAGGCAGAGGAGGAGGTGAGAAGGCTTAACATAGATCTGGAGGAGAGGGTGAGGCTCCGCACAGCAGAGCTTGTGGCTGCCAATAAGGATCTTTTAGAGGCAAAGGATAGAGCAGAGGCAGCAACAAGGGCGAAATCGGCTTTTTTGGCCAACATGAGCCATGAGATAAGAACGCCCATGAATGCTGTGATAGGAATGACCGGCCTACTATATGAGACGGATATGAAGCCGGAACAGCGGGAATTCCTGGAGATCATTCAGAAGAGCGGCAATTCTCTGCTCTCCATCATCGATGACATCCTGGACTATTCCAAGATCGATGGGGATAAGATGGAGGTGAGGATGAGGCCCTTTGACCTTCAAGGATGCATTGAGGATTCGCTGGACATAGTGGCGGTAAAAGCCTCAGAGAAGGGGCTGGAGCTGGTCAGTCTGCTGGATGATGACATTCCTGAGAGGATAGTGGGAGATTCCAACCGCTTAAAACAGGTCCTGATCAATCTTTTGGGAAATGCAGTGAAGTTCACAGATAAAGGAGAGGTGGTACTGGAGGTCAGCTCCAGGGTCCTGGCGGAGGATGAAGGCAGAGTTGAGCTTCACTTCACAGTAAAAGATACGGGCATTGGCATATCGCCGGAGAACCAGTGCAAGCTCTTTCAGCCCTTCTCTCAGGTTGATTCCTCCAAAACCAGAAATTATGGAGGGACTGGACTGGGGCTGGCCATCAGCCGGGGAATTGTGGAGCGGATGGGCGGCCATATCTGGGTGGAGAGCGAGATGGGAAAGGGAAGCGTATTCCACGTCAAGCTAACTGCGAAGGCTGCTACAGAGGGAAGGGATGCTCTGGCATTCCCGGGAGCAGATCGCAGTCTTGCTAGCGGTCTTGCTAGCAGTCTGGATGGCAGTGCCGGTCATCTGAAGAGCAATCGCAGATCATCGATATTGGCAAACAGGAGAGTCCTGATCATTGATGACAATAGATTTGCCATTGATATGCTTCTTCGTGCCACTCGTTCCCTGGGGATGATCTCCACTGGAGCCCAGAGCCTGCAGGAGGGCATGACCCTCTTGAGAAGGGGTGGATATGATCTTGTGCTTCTGGATGCCATGATGGATGAAGGGGGAGGGCGGGGTATAGCCAGAGAGATCAAGAGCGGCAGATATGGGGATCTCAAGCTGGTTCTTCTCGTCCCGGTGGGAAAGGGCAGCAGCTTCAAGGTCGCAGCCGATGGGCGTCTGAGCAAGCCAGTGAGAGCGCTTCAGCTCCGCCATCTTCTCGAGGGCCTCATATCGAACTCACTGAATGAGAAGGCACCTGTCAAGGACAGCGCTTTATTGGATGACGCAAAGAATGAAGCTCGGACTCTTCGCATTCTGATGGCAGAGGATAATGTCATCAACAGGAAGGTAGCGCTGAGCATGCTCAAGCGGCTGGGTTACAAAGCAGATGTGGCGGAGAATGGATTGGAGGTCTTACAGGCATTACGGGAGAGGTCCTATGATGTTGTCCTCATGGATGTGCAGATGCCCCAGATGGATGGCCTGGAGGCGACCCGGCGTATTCGCGATTCAGGGCTGACCACTCACATCATTGCCATGACCGCTCATGCCCTGGATGGAGATAGGGACGAGTGCCTGAAGGCGGGGATGGATGAGTACATCAGCAAACCGATAAAGATGGAGGAGCTGGCACGGGTTCTGGAGACATTCGACCAGAGATGTGCGGCGGCGAGTTAGATCATCGATCCTGATAAATTGTCTCGGTTTTCGCGTTTTTGTGGATGAACCCCCGGGATGCTATTTTTTATTTCTTTGTGCCTCTATCCCCTTGTGCCTCTATTCTCTTGTGTCTCTGTTCCCTTTGCAATGGGATGCTCAGCCCCAATAACAAAGGGGCCGGAGCATAAAAGAGCTTCTCCGCAGCAATACAGCCACACAGTTCGGCAAGAAGCCAGAATTCTATTTATGGCAAATCAACCTAACCCTCTTGAGAAATTATATTCCATGCTATTAATGGAAAGGTTTTTAAAACTGCCTGCGGTCTTCTGTTATCATGGTGAGATTTGCATGCTTACTGGATCGTTAGCCAGAGGACGCGTCCTCTCAAGGTGCCTTCCCATGATTGGCTTTGTCGCAGCTGGATTGCTGCTTTTATTCCTATGTACTGCCCAGGCGGATGATGGCGGTGATGATGGCAGCGTCGAGATGCTGACCGTTGCTGACTCCACAGGTGACTGGGGCTATCCCTCGCCCTACGGCCATTACTCCCGCGGACCGGGATATGTGAGAATGAGCCTGATCTTCGATACATTGACCTGGAAGGATGAGAAGGGCATCATCCCCGCTCTGGCAGAGAGCTGGGAGATGGAGGGAGATGATGCCTATACATTCAAACTGAGAGAGGATGTTCTCTGGCATGATGGCGAGAGGTTCACCGCCAATGATGTTCTCTTCACCATCGATTATATCAAAGAGCATCCTTATATGTGGGTCTCCTCCGATATCATAGAGGCGGCAGAGGCGGCAGACGAGTATACAGTCAGGATCAACCTGAAGCAGCCTTATGCTCCCTTCCTGGAGCTGGTTGCTGGAACCCTCCCCATTCTCCCCGAGCACATATACAAGGGCATAGACAATCCAGCAGAGTTCAAGGATGATGCTGCTCTGGTGGGCACCGGCCCCTTCCAGCTTGTGGATTATGACCAGTCCCAGGGAAGCTATCTCTATCAGGCCTATGACGATTACTATCTGGGCAGCCCGAGGGTGAAACAGCTCAAGTTCATCAAGGTGAACCCGGAACTGTCAGCTGCCGCCCTGGAGAAGGGGGATGTTAATGCAGCAAATGTGCCCCCAGAGGTGGCAGGGGGTCTTAAGGAGGAGGGCTTCACAGTGCTGCTCTCTTCCCATGACTCTATCACCAAGATAATGGTCAATCATAAGAAGGAGCCTCTCTCCAATCCCGCCTTCAGGCAGGCTCTCTATTATGCCATCGATCGCCAGGCGCTGGTGGACAACGCCGCCCGCGGCTATGGGGTGCTGGCCAGCCCCGGCCTCTTCTCTGTGGACAATAGCTGGTACAACCCCCATGTAGAGCAGTACGACTACGAGCCGGCGAAGACAGAGGAGCTGATGGAAGGGCTGGGCTACACCAAGGTGGACGGCCACTTCTCCAAAGAGGGCAGCCCAGTCAAACTGGAGATGCTCGTCACCTCAACCAATGAGCGGACAGGAGAGCTGATACGCCAGCAGCTCGAAGAGGCTGGATTCATCGTAAGCTTGCGCACTGTGGACTCCAAGACCCTTGATAGCCTGGTCACTGAATGGAAGTTCGATCTGGCTTTAAACAGCCATGGGGGCATGGGAGCAGACCCTGAGATCCTGAAGAGGATGACTGGCGAGGGGTATACATTCAACAGCGCCCGGTACACAGAGAACCCAGAGCTCAATGAGCTGCTGGAGCAGGAGGTGGCCGAGAACGACGAGCAGAAACGGAAGGCTCTGATCGACCAGATTCAGGTGATCCATGCCCAGGAGCTGCCAGTTCTTCCCCTCTACTATGCTGATACCTACTGGGCGCATGATGGCACAGTGAATATGTATTACACCAAACAGGGAATTGCAAATGGCGTTCCTATAGCATTGAATAAACAGATCTTTGTAAGCTAAATTGTAATCTAAATGGAGGATAGTACAGAATGAAATTTGTGGTCTGTGGCAAAGGCGGAAGCGGAAAGAGCACCGTCTCCGCTCTTATCGCCCGAGAGATGGCATCAAGAGGGGAAAAGGTGCTTGTGGTGGACACCGATGAGTCCAACTTCGGTCTGTACAAGCAGCTGGGACTCCCCCAGCCCAAGGACTTCATGGACTCGCTGGGCGGCAAGAAAGGCCTGGGAGAGCGGATGAGGAAATTCATGAGCTCTGAGGGAAAGGAGAAGCTCTCCATCCTTCAGGATTTCACAGTAGAGGATATACCAGCAGATCTTATTGTGGGTGAGAACGGCATAAAGCTGGTTGCCATCGGCAAGATCCATGACTACGGCGAGGGCTGTGCCTGCCCCATGGGCGCTTTGGCCCGGGAGTTCATCGAGAAGCTCAAGGCAGATGGAATGCATGTGATTGTGGATACCGATGCGGGAATTGAGCACTTCGGCCGGGGGGTGGAGGCGGGCAGCGACAGGATCGTAGTGGTCATAGACCCCAGCTTTGAGTCGGTGCAGCTATCAGAGAAGATCTCTGAGATGGGGGCGAAGATCAACAAGCCAGTCTACTTCATCCTCAACCGGATGAATGAGGATGCTGCAGAGCTCCTCTCTTTAGTTGATAGGGAGAAGGTCATAGGCAGCGTGCCTTTTGATCGCGGTGTCTTCCAGGCCTGCCTGAAGGGCAGCCAGGTGCCCCAACTGGCGGAGATGAAGGAGATCGTGGATAGACTTCTAGCCGAATGATGCCGATATGATCCTGAATCCGAATCAAAGATCGCAGATCATGCCTCTTCCGGTAGTGCTCTTATCCACTATCTCCTCAGACGGGGTGCGAAATGCTGCACCCTGGTCCTGTGTGATCCCCATCCTTCGGCCACTGGAGGAGGTGCTGATTGCCTCCTGGCTGAAGAGGGATACCCTGGAGAACATCCGCCAGACGGGGGAGTTTGTGATCAATGTGCCCCGGGCTGGAATGGAGGAGGCAGTCATGGCCTGTGCTAAGAGCTTCTCCCCAGAGGTCGATGAGTTCGAGGAGGCGGGGCTTGTGGCCAGGCCATCGGTCAAGGTCAGTGCCCCAGGAATCGAGGGCTGTCTGGCCTGGGCCGAGTGTACTGTAGTGGAGGAGATCGCCCGGGAGAGGTACGTGCTCGTCATCGGCCGGGTGGCACATCTGGAGGCAGACGAGAGGTTCTTTTCCCTCGAGAACGGAATGGACTTTGAGAAGGCCAAGCCGCTATGTATAATGGGCTCAGAGAGGGGAATGCATTTTGCCTCTCCTGCAGATACAGGATATAAAGGGGGATCTTCCAGGGAATAGTGCCTTTATCCTGGGATTCCGGCCTGGAGTACATCCTCAGCCCGGCTTTGATTTTTTTTCATTCGAAAAATTGTTTTGCCCATCGAGCGGCTCAATCGAAAGCTTTTTGATATTTCAGCCATTCAAAGATTAGTAATTCTGATTCGCATCTGCAAGATTGATATGAAATAGACCGGATCGGGGAATAGATCTGTCCTCTTTTGCAAGCTGATAGCCCAAAAGAGGCAGCTTCAAGATTATGCGGACGACCAGGAGAGGTGATGAGGACGGCATCCCATATGGATCGCATTGCTCGCGAGGAGGGGCTCCAGAGGTTCCACACCGGGAGAATGCATTCTGCTGCTGTATTGAGCCACAAGGCAGAAACCCAGCCCGCCCCCTCTGAAGATGCCGATCATATAAAAGGGCCGGCAGCAGTGAGGGGACTGGAGGACGCCCATCTTGCCATCATCCATTTCATGAATGAGGGAGCAGTCATACTATCTGAGGAGGGGAATATCCTTTATGCCAACAGCAGCTTTGCCAGAATGGTGAAATCATCATTGCGGGGATTGAGCGGCAGCCCCATCCACAGATTCATTTCTCCTCTTGGCCCAGGCGAGATTGAAAGACAACTGAAAGAAGAAAACCCTGGCGTCCACAGGATCTCCCTTCAGGCCCTTGACCGGAGCACTCTTCCCGCCCTGGCCTCATTTCATCCCCTGGCGCAGGGCGAGGATGGCCCCCTCATAAAAGAGAGATCCAATGCAGCCGCAATAGCCATCTTCAGGGATCAGAGCGATATAAAAAGAAGAGAGAGCCTGGAGGCGGCAGAGAGGCTGGCTCGTTCTATCATTGAGCAGGCCACAGAGGTCATAGTGGTCTGCGATGATGTCGGGAGGATTGTCAGGGCCAGCGATATCGCCGCCCTCATCTGTGGGCAGGATCCAACTTATTTGTCCTTCGAGGAGTCGTTTGACCTGCGTCAATCGGATGGAGAGATCTTATATCCCGTTCAGGCGGCGCTGGATGGAAGAATCATGCTCCGGTCCGAGGCCAGGCTGCGTTGCTGTAACGGCAAGCTCTTCCATCTCCTTGTCAGCGCTGGACCACCGAGGGATCACAGAGAGGAGATCATCGGCTGTGTGATCACCCTCTTTGATATCACTGAGCAAAAGGAGATGGAAGATGAGCTGCGCAAGGCAAGGGACGAGCTGGAATTGAGGGTGCAGGAGAGAACAGCGGATCTATCTCGGGCCAAAGAGGAGCTGGAAAGGATAAATGAGGAGCTACTCCGGGAGATAGAGAAGCATAAGGAGACAGAAAAGGCCCTCATCAAAGCGAAAGAGGTAGCTGAAGCTGCTGCCCAGGCCAAGTCCGACTTCATGGCCAATATGAGCCATGAGATAAGAACCCCCATGAATGCAATCATCGGTATGACCTCCATTCTGATGGATGATGAGAAGCTCAGCTTTGAGCAGAGGGATTTCATAGAGACCATCAGGATAAATGGGGATGCCCTGATGATCATCATCAATGATATCCTGGACTTCTCCAAGATGGAGAGCGAGAAGACAGTCCTGGAAGAGCAGGCCTTCGAGCTGCGCGACAACCTGGAGGAGGCCTTCGACCTCGTCTCAGCCGGTGCCAGGGATAAAGGGTTGAAGCTGAGCTATATGATAGATGAGAATGTGCCTGATTATATCATCGCCGATCCCAACCGCCTCCGTCAGATCCTGGTAAACCTCTTACATAATGCCATTAAGTTCACTGCAAAGGGTGAGGTGAAGCTATCTGTGCGGGCGGAAAAGGCCCAGGACTTCAGCCCTGCCCTCGATTCATATGAGATCTGTTTCTCAGTTCAGGATACAGGAATAGGCATCCGTCAGGACCAATTAAGCCTGCTCTTTCAGCCCTTCTCTCAGGTGGATGCCACATTGACGCGGGAGAATGGAGGAACGGGCCTGGGCCTGGCCATCAGCAAGAGATTGGTGGAGATGATGGAAGGAAGAATATGGGTGGAGAGCGAGATCAATAGGGGTTCGACCTTCTCCTTCACCATCAAGGCAGATAGAGCCCGGGGAGAGGGCAGATCATTGATCGGTGTCCAGCCCCATCTGGCAGGAAAGAGCATACTGATAGTAGAGGACTGCCGGCCTTGCCGTCATATCCTGGGCGGATATGCCTACTCCTGGGGGATGTCCCCCCTGATTGCCGCATCGGCTCAGGATGCATTAAACTGGATTCAAAGGGGAGACAGATTTGATGTCATCGTTCTGGACATCAATGTGCCCCAGATGGATGGAGTGGCGGTGGCAGAAGAGATCAGGAAGTATGATCGATCCATTCCCCTGATCATGCTGGCCTCCACAGCCGAGCAGATAAGCCCAGGCATCTTCGATGCTTATCTGATAAAGCCCATAAAGCCCTCCCAGTTGCATAAGATCCTGACTGGCATCTTCGTCATCCGTGAGGGCCAAGAGCAGCCAAAACCTTCACGGAGGAGTGAAGAGGCAGAAGAGCAGCCAGATCACCTCAAGATACTCCTGGCAGAGGATAATGCATCCAGCCAGAAGGTGGCTTTGCGGATGCTCAAACGGCTGGGCTACCGGGCAGATGTGGCGGCAAATGGAATTGAGGTACTGCAGGCGCTGGAACGCCAGCCCTATGATCTGGTGCTGATGGATGTGAGAATGCCGGAGATGAACGGCCTGGAGGCTGCAAATATCATCCGCCAGCGCTGGCCTGATAGCGGCCCCTCGATAATTGCAGTTACTGCTTATGCTCTGGAGGGAGACCGGGAGAAGTGCCTTGATGCGGGCATGGATGGATACATCAGCAAGCCCATTCGGATAGAGGATCTATCAGAGAAATTGAGCAACATCCGGCCCCGCCCTTGCCGCAGCAATAGATGAGGGCGCTGGCATACTCATTGATGTGCCAGAAGACCGCCTGAGGCCCGTCGATGGCCGGTTGCTTCTGCCCATTCATCTTCCAGCACAAGCCAGATCTGATGGAGTTCATCCATAAGTGCCATTTTCCATCTCAGCTATAAACGAGTTGAGCTTCAGTACGGGAACCACCGGCACACCCTCATAGGTCTTGATCTCCTCCTCGATGAGGGTCACCACCACAGCTACAGCCTCTCTTCCAGTCAGCGTCTTGTAGAATGCACATCTCTCTTTATGCTGCTTGATGGCTCTCTTCAATGCCGATAGCCGGGGGCGGTGGCCGCTCCACCTCTTGCACTCCACCAGAACTGTCCTGCCAGCCCTGCAGGCGATGACGTCATACTGCCTGCGCTCCCTTTGCAGAGTCCTCACTATATTTATTTCCACAGAAAAATCGTTTTGTTCGAATATATGACCGACCAATCTCTCAAAATTCTGCCAGATGGCCTCAGTGGAGGCCCTCTCCAGATCGCTCAGGGACTTGATCTGGGAGAAGTCGCAGATCTCCTTGATTTGTGCCCTCAGCCCACCCGCCCCCTATAAAAAAAGGCTCTTTGCTCACCGCTGAGGGGCGAAGGCACAAAGGCGGGATAGAGCATCTCCCGATCCCCCCGCAGAGAGCAGCAAAGAACCAAAAGAGCTGATTGGCCGCCTCCTCACAGCCCCTCCTAACCCTTTATCTTCTCCACCCTGACTGCACATGCCTTGTACTCCGGAGTCTTGGCCTGGGGATCGAGGGCTGCATTGGTCAAGAGGTTGGTCAGGACATCCTGATAGTGGAAGGACATGAAGACCACTCCCCGGGAGGATTTGTCTGTAACCCTGGCCCTGGTCTTGACCTCCCCCCTTCTGGAGCGGACTGAGACCATCTCTCCATCCTCGATCCCCAGCTCCCTGGCATCGGCAGGGCTGATCTCCACAGTCTCCTCTGGCCACACCCACATGATGCCCTTGGACCTCCTGGTCATGGAACCGGAGTTGTAGTGCTCCCGCCTCCTGCCGGTGGTCAGGATCAGAGGATATTCTGCATCTGTGCCCTCTGCAGGGGGCCTGTGCTCCACAGAATTGAACCTTCCCAGGCCGCAACTGAAGTTATCTGCATGCATAGTCTCAGTCCCCGGATGGTCGATGGACGGTATGGGCCACTGCAGCCCGCCGTCATCCAGACGGTCGAACCTCACTCCAGCAAACATGGGAGCCAGAGAGGCGATCTCATCCATGATCTCTGAGGGATGGCTGTAGCTCATGGGATAGCCCATCATCTGAGAGATCCTGCAGATGGTCTGCCAGTTCTCCTGGCCACAGAGGGCAGGTATTGCCTTGCGCACCCTTTGAATACGCCTCTCGCCATTGGTGAATGTCCCGTCGCACTCAGCAAAGCTGGCCGCGGGCAGGATCACATCTGCATAGCGGGTGGTCTCAGTGGGGAAGAGCTCCTGCACCACCAGGAAATCCAGGGACTGAAGAGTCGATCGCACCCGGTTGATATCGGGTTCGGTATGGGCGGGATCCTCCCCCAGGATGTAAAGCCCGCGGATCTCCTTTCCCGGATTGCGCTCCATCATCTCGGTGGAGGTCTGGCCCGGATCTGTGGGCAGAACAGCTCCCCAGGCCTCCTCGAACTTGGACCTTATGGCGGGGTCGGTGACCGGCTGGTAGCCGACATAGACATTGGGAAGAGCCCCCATATCGCAGGCCCCCTGGACGTTGTTCTGACCGCGCAGGGGCATTATGCCTGTTGAGCGGCGACCGACATTGCCGGTGAGCATCGCCAGATTGCCAAGGGACATAACATTGGCGGTTCCAGTTGTATGCTCGGTCATGCCCAGGCCGTAGATGATCATCGCCTTATCAGCACGGGCATAGATCCGGGCGGCCTCGATTATAGCCTCTGCTGCCACTCCAGTGATCTGAGATGCCCTCTCCGGCGGGTACTCCTCCACTGTTTTTTGCAGCTCCTCGAAGCCAATCGTTCTCCGCTCCATGAACTCCCTGTCCTCCAGGCCCTCTCTGAGGATCACATTCATCATTCCATTGAGCAGGGCGATGCTGGTTCCTGGTTTCTGGTCGAGCCAGACTGAGGCCCAATCGACCAGCTCGATCTTGCGGGGATCGGCGACGATTATCTTCGCCCCCTTTCTGGCCGCCTTGATTATCTTCAGGCTGACCACGGGATGGGCCTCAGTGGCATTGGAGCCGATGATGAAGAGGACATCGGCGTCCTCGATCTGGTCGAAGGAGTTGGTGGCCGCTCCGCTGCCGAAACAGGCGGCCAGGCCGGTCACCGATGGAGCATGACAGACTCGGGCGCAGTTGTCCACATTATTGGTGCCGAAGGCCGCCCGGGCGAGCTTTTGCATCAAGTAGTTCTCCTCATTGGTGCAGCGGGAGGAGGAGAGAGCTCCCAGGGCATCGGGGCCGTACTTCTCTTTGATCTGGGTGAGCCTCTGGACGACCAGCTCCAGGGCCTCATCCCAGGATGCAGGCTCAAATTGGCCGTTCCGCTTTATCAGGGGGGTGGTTATGCGGTCGGGATGGTGGACGATCTCCTCCAAGCCGAAGTGGCCTTTGACGCAGGCCTGGCCTCTGTTTACCACTCCCTCCCGGCTGGGCGTTACAGATAATATTTTGTTCTCGAAGATCTTGAGCGTCAGGCTGCAGCCTACGCCGCAGTAGGGGCAGATGGTGACCACAGTGCTGTCAGGCCGGATCCATTTCTCAGAGCGGACGAAGAGGGCTCCGGTGGGGCAGACATCAACACAAGCGGCGCAGAACTTGCAGTCCGCCTCCTGCAGAGATTCAGGGCCTATCCAGTGGTTGCGGTGAAAGTTGGGGTTGTTGAACAGGATGCTCTGGCCGCGCACCTCATCGCACATCCTCACGCACCGGCTGCACATTATGCAGAGGTTATAGTCGCGGTCGAAGAACGGCTCCCTCAAGACAGGCAGACCACGGAATGATGTCTGGTATCTGATCCTCTCCAGGCCAACGAACTGTACGACCTCCTGCAGCTCGCACTGGCCATCATTGGGGCAGTATTTGCAGCCTACTGTTACTGGGAATTTGCGCATGCACTCCCGCAGGTCAGTGCATTGATCCTTTCTCTCGCAGAATAAGCAGGAGGTGGGGTGGTTGGTGAGGGCGAGGAGCATCTCCAGGGTATTCCGTCTCATCTCCTGCAGCTCCTCAGTGCAGGTGTGGACCACCATACCCTCAGCCGCTGGGGTGTTGCAGGCTGTGGGATATTGGTCCATCCCCTCCACTGAGACGATGCACAGCTTGCAAGAGCCAATGGGCTTCAAGTCCGGATGATGGCATAAAGACGGCACATACGAGCCCGCAATACGAGCCGCATCGAGAATGGTTGACCCTTCGGGGACGCTGACCTCTCGATCATCGATAAATAGCTTTATTTCTGACATGTTCCCAACCGCGCCGGACTGGGATAGGGATTGATCGTATTAGTAGATTACTCTGAACAGGCAGCTTCTCAGGCCGGATAGAGAGTGCCGGCCGGCATTAACCGGGCAGGGAAACATTAATGATTGATATGATTGATAAATACCATCAACACAAGAGAGCGACATAATGCAATGCAGTATGATAATTGTACTCCGACATAGGCGATTGGGGGTTGAAAAAAATTGATCTATCTCTACTACAGCGACTGCTTCCTGAGCTATAACTTCGGGCCGGAGCATCCTCTCAATCCAATCAGGCTCAGCCTCTCCTGCAAGCTGATCGAGGAGGAGGGTCTGCTGGATGGCAAGACTGAGCTGGTCTGCCCCTCCCCCGCCCGGGAGGAGGAGCTGGCACTGGTTCACACCCCGGAGTATATCGAGGCAGTGAGACTGGAGGAGCCTGACCTGGCCTTCGGCCTGGGAAGCGATGATACACCCGTATTTCCCGGGATCTTTGCCGCTTCAAGCTTCATGGCTGGAGGGAGCATCGATGCCGCCAAAAGGATTGCAGAAGAGGACTGCACTGCATTCAACCTGGCCGGCGGCCTTCATCATGCCTTTCCCACTCAGGCAGCGGGCTTTTGCGTCTTCAATGATATCGCTTTAGCCATCTGCATTCTCAGGAGGAGGTTCTCCCGCATTCTTTACCTGGACATAGATGCTCATCATGGCGATGGCGTGCAGCAGATCTTCTATCAGGACAGGGATGTTCTCACATTCTCCATGCACGAGTCAGGGCTGTACCTCTTTCCCGGTACCGGATTTGTGGAGGAGGCGGGGGCGGGGCAGGGCCTGGGATACTCAGTGAACATCCCCATGCCGATGTACTCCGGGGACAGGGAATTCGTCTCCGCCTTCGAGGAGGTGGTGCCCAGGCTATTTGATTGGTTCCGGCCGGAGGTGGTGGTGGCGCAGATAGGCGCGGACACCCATTACTCCGATCCCCTGACCAGCCTGAATGTCACCTTGGAAGGGTACATCCATATGGTCCGCCGGATAATCGAGCTTGCTGGTCGATACTCTCAGGGCAGGCTGCTCGCTTTAGGAGGGGGAGGGTATAACCTGGCAGTTGTTCCCGCCGCCTGGTCCTGTGCCCTGCATCTGATGAGAGATGAGCCGCCAGCGGAGTTCCTCCCGCCATACTTCGTGGAGCTATTCCTAAACGAGGTGGGCTATGTGCCCCTCTCCTATCCGGATGCAGAGATGAGGCCGGGTGAGAAGACGCAAGAGAGGATAGCAGTAGAGCTGGCAAGGACGCTGGAGAGCCTGAAGAGGATTCAAAACGAGATTCATCCGGGCAAACTGTGATCCTGCTGTTGAAGGGCATCCTCATCGAAGAGCATCCTCATCTGCAAGGTCCCGCCGTCCTCTCCCGCCACCCTGAATCCCATCCTGGTGATCAGGCCCAGTGCGGGCAGGTTGTCCTCCAGCACCTCGGCGGTAAACCCCTTTAATCCCTTCCTCCGGCCAAGATATGTCATATATCGGTGCAGAATGCCTCCTATTCCCTGACCCTGGAAGTCGTCATGCACCACCAGCGCCAGCTCAGCGAAAAGATCACTATCATTGGTGCAGAACTGCCCCAGGCCGATGATCTCCTCTCCATGCTCCTGAACCAGCAGTGCCAGGATCACCAGCCCCCTTGATGGATCCAGGGGCAGGAACTCCCAGAGCCGGGATCGGGGCATATGCCTCTTGGCGGAGGCGAACCTCTTGTATGAGCTTCTGTCAGATAGCGAGGAGAAGAAATCCTGTAGCAGGGGCTCGTCGCTCATCATCACCGGGCGCAGGAATATGAGAAGGCCCTTCTTGGTCCTCCTCCAGGTCTCAAGGTTCTCCTGGTACTCCGCAGGGGTGCTGGCCCGGCTGGGGGGGAAGGAGAATAGCCTGCGCGCCTCCTCCATCAGCCAGGGGCGAAATCGAGGGTGGGAGATGGCAATCAGATCCATAGCCCTCTCCTGGATGCTCTTGCCATAAAGGTAGGCTATGCCGTATTCAGTTGCCACATAACGCACATCCCTCCGATCGATTGTGCCGCAGATGCCCGCTTCGAGCCGGGGGAGGATGCAGCTGGATATGCCATCGCTTGATGTTGAGGGCAGAGCGAGTATGCTCTCTCCTCCCGGCGCCAGGGGCGCAGAGCGCATGAAATCAGTCTGGCCCCCTCCAATTCCACCAGAGCAGAGCCCCCCGCTCACTGTTCCATTGCTCACCGGCCCGTTGCTCAGCGGCCCATTGTTCATCAGTCCGCTGCTGGCCTGGCCGGTCAGGTCGATTTTAAGGGCAGAGTTGATCGCAGTCATATTTCTCTGCCGACTGATGATTGCCGGATTATTGGTGTAATCGATTCCTTTGAAGATCACATCCGGGTTCTTATGAAGGAAGCTGTAGGTCTCCTCACCGCCCAGGCAGAGCGAGGCCACTGAGAGTCCGGGATCTATGCTTTTATTGCTGTTATCGATCACCCCCTCTCTCATCAGCCTGGCTGCTCCATCGGTGAAGATCTCGCTATGCAGCCCAAGGTGCCTTTTGTCTTCAAGATATGCCAGCAGGGCATCGACGAGGGGTCCGCATCCCACCTGCAAAGTGGCATCATCCTGGACTATCCGGGCGACGTTCCTGCCGATCCGTTCAATGATGTTATGGGGCACGTCCATTCTGCTTTTCCACTCTAAAAGGGGCTCGTCCCTGGGAATTATGAAGTCGATATCCTGGATGTTGATGATGCCATCGCCAAAGACATAGGGCATATGGGAGTTTGGCTGGGCGAGAAGGAGGGATGATCTCCTGGCGGCGGCCAGGGCGGCATCGACCCCTATTCCCAGGCTCATATCTCCCTCTCCGTCCGGAGGAGAGGTCTGGATGAGAGCCATATCTATAGGCAGAAGCTCTCTTCTTATCAGATCGGGAAGGGAGGAGAAGGAGGCCGGTGCGCAGTAGGCAGGCTCCCCTGTGCTTATAGATCCCTGATCGCAGTGCTGAACCAGCTCAAGATCCAAGAGCTCCTGGGAGTGATTTTTGATATAGTCCAGCAGCGATCCGGCCAGGGCCTGGGGCCGGGCACAGGCGGTGCCTATGAATATCCGGTCCCCTGGATTCAGCAGCTTGAATACCTCCTCTGGTGGGGCGAACTTCTCAGGGAAGGTCTCCGTCCAGAGATTCCAGCCGGTGCCAGCATCCAATCTCATATCTCATCAGCAGGGCATAGCAGAGTGAGCTGTTCTCCACTGTTCTGTAATGATAATTGGTGATGGGTGTAATAAGCCTTTATCTGAAAGAAGCCTCTTCCGAAAGCTTCATGGCCCGGGCAGACAGATATGGAGCTTGATTATGGTAATTGTGCTGTGCAATGATGCTGAGATCGAGGTCCCGGACGGCGAGGTCTGTCAGATCTGCGGCTGCGAGCTGGAGGAGTTCGACGAGGTCACAGGCACAGGGATTTTCGGCTACTATCACTGGATCTGTGTGAGCCACGCCGATGCCTGAGGTCTCCCTTGGGGGGCGGCCATCCTCCCGCCAATTAGCCGGCCAGGCGGAGGGGGTGTGGATGTGGATGGCAAGATTCATAAACCAGCAGGTGATTGCATTATCCTCGATCTGCTCGGGATCGGCAGAATCTGAGCAGGCTGGATGCGGGGATAACCAAGCCAGGCCAACGGTGATAGACTCAAGATCTATTCTCGCAGGAGTTCAAGGGTTCGAATCCCTTTCCCCGCACTCCAAATAATCATTTTCTTGGGGTGGGTTCGCTTTTTACTTAAAAAAAATGATTATTTTATGCGAAGTGTGGAATGAGGGATGTAGCCCATCCAGTACCCATAGGACCGGTTACCCTTCTTCATGGTCGTGATTTTTCTCTATTTGCCAGATATGCAGATCTTCTAATCGGGCAGCTCTCTTTAGTGCCTTCAAGCCCGCGGGCCTTGTTGCCGGCCTCGGGCAAGATCTTTGTCGCCTTCCTTGCTGCTTTTGAATCCCTGGCCTCTCACAAGAGGGCCTTTCTCTTCTCTCTGGTGGTGGTTATGTGCATGAAACTCTCACGCCCGATTGGGCACCCACGAGGATGAAAATGCTCCCTTTGCCTGTCTCAGGAGCATTATCATGGAGCCAGTTGTAATAAGTTGTACCGGAATGGATGTTCATGAGAAAAAGGTAGATGTGTGTATATAAAACGTCACTATTACGCTAGTATCCTTTAGTTGACTCAATAAGCTCAACGGCCTGATCTGGAAAATCGGTAAAAAGCCCATCAATGTCAAAGGATGAGTAAAATTGATTTAATTCATCCTTAAAGCTTTTATATCTGACAGAGAGCTGATCAGCTCGAAATACCCAGGGATAAACCTTTAGGCCCATTTCATGTGCCCTTTTGACTAGAACTGGATTATCTTCAATATGCTGCTTATGGGGAGCAATACCATTAGCATAAGTAGCAATATTTCTCAATCCATTTTCTGAGATCATTTCATTAAAACATTCATCTAAACCGATAATCTGTATTAGTGGCAGCTTTGTTTTCATATTAAATCTCAAATTCTTAAGAGTTTTAGGCTCAATGCATTGGATATATAGCAAAGCGTTTTCGTCAGTATACCCATATTGTGTCAATGTACTAATCAAGAGATTTTCCATAGGTAGTCCTTCAGCAGTATGCCAACTAGGATTCTTAATTTCAGGAAAGAGGCCCACATCCTGTTTAGAAGCTTTATTTAGACCTTGGATAAGTTCTATCAATTCATTAAACGTGGGCACCTTAAATAGCGCCTTATCTAACGGGAATCTTCCAGGGAAAACAGCTGTGCCATTCTTATTTATTCTCTCGTGTACATGAAGTTCCTTAATCTCAGAAAGTTTGAGATCAATTGCATACCAATGGCCATCTTCCCTGCATTTATCTGGAAATATATCGCTTACATTAGTAGTAAGTTCTAGATATATATTATGGCTACAAATAAAAACTGCATCCTTAGAAAGCACAAGGTCTGGCTCTACAAAGTCAGTTCCCATGCCATAAGCCATTGCATAAGCTTCGAGTGTATGCTCTGGCAAATAACCGCATGCGCCTCTATGAGAAATTACTTTTTTGCGTTTCACATGGTTATTAGGTTTTAATGAAATCATGTTTGTCGCCAACATAAGGACATAATTAACATAGTCCTATTTCATATGTTTGTTTATCTAATCGCAATATGATGCTATCTTATAAATAGCATTCCATTAGCTCAAAATATATTTATTATATATAGCCGTGCTGTACTTTCCAACTTTTAGCTTTATTTATAATATATTTTGATTAATTTAAATCTCAAACGCGATTTTAAAATTTAAAGTTTTTATACTTGGATTGATTTTACTCGTATGGGGGTAGAATGATCAAAATAGTAAAGGTACCATTACAATTAGAGCCGTTCTTGAAAAATTTGAGGATCTCTTTACCAAACCGAGCTATTGCTCATTTCGAGACCTATGCGGGGCTCTGAGCGTATGTGATAAATCCAAGACTGTCGCCAACCTATGTGATACTATGGCGGATTGCAGTAAAGGTAAAAAGGCACGTTCTTCATATAATTGGTTTTTAAGCGATGCTAACTGGGATGAGAATGAGGTTGCGCAGCGTAAAGTGGATCTTTTCATCGATAAATTATGTTTAAAAGATGATGATAAAATATTGCTAATAATTGATGATACATATAACGAAAAGAATGGAATCCAAACGGATGGTGTTGGTAGATTTTACGATCATAGTAAAGAATCCTACATTTGGGGTAACAATTTTGTTACCTCTGTAATCCAGTCAAAAGGATTATTCATTCCACATAAGGCTAAGATGTACTTCAAAAATAGCGATGAATGTGTGAATTTCAGGACAAAGCTGGAAATTGCCTTTGATGAGATAATTGAACCATTGAAGGTCCCAAAAGGGATGAACCTCTGTATAGTTTTCGATAGCTGGTGGTCATCCGAAGACTTAATTAATAAATGCATAAATTTAGGGCACAGCGTAGTGTGCCAAATTAAATCCGATAGAAAAGTTGGGATAAATAACATCATGAAATTCCAAGTTAAGGAAATGGCAAACCAAATTGATGAAAAGCATTTCACCAAGACAATTATCAATGTCCGGGGAAAGAAAAAGACCTATTACACATTTGAAAAAAATGTTATAATTTATCGCATCGGAGAGGTCAAACTTGTTATCTCTAAAAGAAAGAGAGACGGAGGAACAAAGTATATCATAAGCACCGACAAATCCCTTTCTTCGAAAGAAGTCATATCTATTTACGAGGATAGATGGGATATCGAAACAGCCCACCGAGAAACAAATCAAAAATTGGGGTTCAAAGATTATCAATTAAGGGATAAAAACTCCATTGAGAGATTTATCCAACTTGTCTTTTCAGTATGGGCTGCAATTCTCTTCTGGGAAATAGACAATCCATCAGCAAAAGACGGCTCAAATCCAAGAACAATGGGCGAGATGATCGATCAAGTAAAAATGCAGGCACTTGGAGAAACATTTGAATACATCATGATATATTTTAATTTACCTGTGCCGAAAGGTGGACTACTTCATGTACTTAAAGGTCTAGGATTGAAAATTTAAAGAAGCGAATAATTCGAATAATAAAAAATTAGGAGAAACTTGGAAAGTACAGTATAGCCGTGTTCCGCTTTTATTAATATATTTTTATCTTAAACTATAATACAAAAATCTATTATTACAATATGCTTAAATTTATAGTAATCATATATGGGCTTTGACGTTAAGTATTTATCTCTTTAAAAGTGATTAGCAAAATATGGGATTCTTTGATGCTTATTATTTTGACAGGATGACCTGGATTTGTTTCAAATTAAAAAAAATAAAAAAACTGAAAATTTTATATATATCATAACCAATCACATTTGAGGTATGTAAGGAGATGGGAAGGAATACGGATAGACTAACGGCTGTCTTGAAGGAATATGAAACCTTGAGGAACGAAATAGTAGATAAATCTAGGCTACATGTAACTGTTTTTGCTGCATATATTTCCTTTTTAGGAATTTTTTACGGATATGTTGTTGCGAATAAGGCTTATGATTTTATAGTAATAATCCCCTGGATTTCTCTTGGACTTTTAGATAGGATTATTTGGGATCAATTTATTATCTCTGAAATAAGTCGTTATATTAAATACGAAATAGAACAGCAAAAGATTCCGTTATTATTAGGCAAAATTAATCCCGCAAGAAGTGATGAGATTGATCACAAATTCTCAAATCTATGGTTGGGATGGCAGACATCTTATTATTTAAACAAAGATAGATTGCCGTATTTTTATGAAATATCTTTAAAAATGCTATTTGTCGTTCTATCATCTATTCCACCTATTCTATTTAACTTATATAATATAATAATTTATTTGCTATATAATACTTATAATGAACTACCACTTAGATCTAATTTGCCATTCCAATGGAATATGGTATTTTTTGCCATGGACTACTATTTAGCACTTTATACGCTCTATTTAATAAGAATACATATTGCAGGTAGGCGAGATGGATGGAAACCTTGATTTTATGGAATACCTCAATAAAGACGCTATTAACAACTAAAAGCACATCACATAGAATTAAGAAGGTCCGATAATGAGAGTAATTCAAATTCTCGTTTCAATAATTTTACTATTATCAGTATCAGCTTTATCAGAAAAAGCAACTATGAATAACGCGGGTGATCGATACAGTACGGCACAAAAGAGGGTAGCGTGACGATTTTGCTCCGGAGGGCCAGGGAGGCTAAGCTGCTCAATAAGAGTTCCATCGAGGAGATTCTGATGGAATTGTCAAAGTTGCGAGCAGTTAAAATCGGAGGGAAGTGGAGACTCACAGAGGTCTCAAAAAAACAAAGAACAATTTTGGAAAAGATGGAAATTAGCGTGCCTGTTGAGGCAAGCATGGTTATTAAAAAGGGCGGAGTTTAGGTTGCCAAGGGAAATGAACCCGAAAGGTAAGGAGTAAAGATCATGCCGAGACAACGTGATTTTTTAGAATATCATAGATCAATTGCCGCTGAACTGCAGGTTACCAAGGACCGCGTTCAAAATCTGATAGGTGACCGTCATTGGCATACGGTTGGAATAAGCAAAGAAGCGATCCTGAGAAAAGTGCTCAGAGGTCATATTGCTGAGACATTTCACGTTGGAACTGGTTTTGTGTGCGGTCCAGATGCGACATCTCATCAGATCGACATTCTCATCAGTTCACGTAATAAGCCGATTTTATTCGGAGACGGAGAACTACGATTTGTGACCCCCGACATGGCGATTGGAATTGTTGAAGTTAAAACCCAGATTCAAGGTGACTTGAAGGATGTGCTACACAAACTTGCCGACGATGTGGAAATGATCCGCACCAACGGGAACCAGCAATGTATGGCAGGCCTTTTCATTTATGAGCCTTACAGCACGAATGATGGGCCAGAACGCATTCTTCGTCGCGTTCGAGAGGTCGCCAATGGAAATGAAAGTCGGGTGATAAACTGGATTGCTGCAGGGCCAAATATTTTCGTTCGGTACTGGTGTAAAGGAGAGGATGTACAAAGCAATGTCCATGGACCCGTATGGCATAGCTACACCTTGGATGATTATTTGGCACATGCGTACTTTCTAAGCAACATCGTTTGGGACACTTGTTCCCATCTCGACCTTAATATGCAGTATGCTTGGTTCCCCATCGAAGGTGGAAAGGAAAATTATCGCCGATATTATGTCGGGCTAAACGACACTCAACCAACGAGATTTGATTTCTGAGTAATATATGCTAACAGAAGACCCTATTGGCAAATAAATGGCGAAAGACTGTGATTCAGAGTCGCTCCATCTCTCCCTCAACTTCTCCGCCATACCCCACTCCTCGCCCAGATCCTTCCCTATATCCATCCCCGACTCGATCCTCTGCAAGCCTGGCGTACATGATGCACAGCAGCTCCAGCGCCGAGAACGTCCTCCCCGGCAGTGCCCGCAGAACGTGCGTCTCCCTGGGGTCGTTGATGTCCAGCCCGTAATGCCCCAGCATTCCGATCTCGGAGGTGATCTCCTGGAGCTCCTCCAGCAACCTCCCGCGAAAGAGCCGTCGTGTCCAGCCGGATAGAAGACTGCCGTCCTTCCTCGACCTCCTGGCCTTGAGTTCGCGGGCCGCCATCTCGCGCAGCCCATTCCATGCAGGCCGCGCAGGTCCTCGGGTGCCTCCATCTCCAGCACCTTCTGGAAATGCTTTTGGGACGGCACCATGTCGCCGGTCAAGCGGAGAAGGCTAGGCTGTACACGGTCTGCAGGTCCTGGGGATCGCACTCGTTGGAACGGCGCAGGTAGTCGAGAGCCCGCAGGCTGCCGCCGCCCTGGCCGAAGATGGCGCCCCGGTTCTTGAGAGCTACGGGATTCCTGGGATCCGCGGCTAGGGCTCGCGTGGCGCACTCCCTGGCGCGCGGCAGGTCGCACGCCCGCTGGTAGGCGAGCGCCAGGGGTACGCGGTACGGGGCGCGAGCTGAAGGCTGCGGTGTAGCAGCTCAATGCCCCAGTCGAGCTGGCCGAGGTCCACGTTGCAGAGACCAAGATTGTAGGGGAGATCGGAATCGTCTGGATCCTGACGGAGGAGCTCCTCTAGGTAGGTGCGGGCCTCGTCGAGCAGGCCGGAGGCGAGGTGCTGGTGGCGCGGGAGAGGGTAGTCGGACATTGCAGGCGTAGATGAGCGGCAATTATTAAAATCGTTATCCTGGCAGGTCTTCAACATGTCTACGATTTTAATTCAGCAGCTTTTTAAGCCAATAAGATAGCATAGAAGCATGAATAATTGGACTGTATGGGAAAAACATAAAACCATTGTAAGAGGGTCCTTTAGTATTCTCATTTTATCGGTCATTACAATCTTTTATTTTATATTTTCTATTGTTTATTTATATTTGTTTTCTACAACCATTGGCGATAAACTGGGATTTTTTAGCATATTTATTGGATTATTAAGTATAGATATTGCAATATTTAGTTTAATCGATACTACGAAACAACTTAATGGCGTCCAAGCAGATTATTGGAATGTAAGAGGGATAGACGCCAAAAATAAAAGCAAGACATTCCGTAATCAAGGCAAATGTGATGAAGCCGTTGAGGCTTATGAAGAGGCCATTCAGGCTTTCGATAAAGTTATCGCATTAGATCCTGAAAATGTGAAATCCAGGATCAATAAAGGCAATGCATTTTCTGATCAAGGCAAGCACTACGAAGCTATCCAAGCGCATGATAAGGCTGATTTGGCATATTCAAAGGCAATTGAATTCTACGACGAGGCTCTCGATATAGATCCTAAAAATGCAAAAGCCTGGAACAACAAAGGCACTGTACTTCGAGATAAAAGCAAGTACAATGAGGCCATTCAAGCTTATAAAGAAGCTATCAAATTAGATCCTAAATTAGTTCTTGTTTTGAATAACAAGGGAGACGCCTTGCATCATCAAGGCCACTACAATGAAGCCATTAGGGATTATGAAAAAGCTATCGAGCTAGATCCAAGATACGCATTGACTTGGAACAATAAAGGCAAGGCACTCTTTGATCAAGGAAAGTATGATGAAGCAATTCAAGCTTATGAAAAAGCTATCGAGCTAGATCCCAAGAATACACAATGGTGGTTCGCTAAAGGCCATGCACTTGAAATCCAAAAAAGATACGAACAAGCCCTTCATGCCTACGATAAGGCCATTGAGTTCGATCCACAAAATTTAGCTGCATGGAATAATAAGGGCAATGTATTTCGCGAAAATGGCAAATATATAAAAGCTATTAACGCTTATAATAAAGCCCTCGAAATTAATCCCCAAGACGCAATGGTTTGGACTAATAAAGGTTGGGCACTCTGCCTTTGGAACAAGCACACTCTTGCCATCGAATATTTTGATAAAGCAATCAAAATAGATCAAAACTATGCATTGGCCTGGAGAAACAAAGGCTCAGCACTTGAAGAATTAGGAAGATATGAAGAGGCCATCTACTGCTATGAAGCTGCAATCAGATTAGATAAAAATGATGTCCAAAGCTGGAACAGCAAAGGAAATGCATTTTTTAGCCGAGGTAAATATATTGATGCTCTAGCGGCTTATGATAAGGCTATTGAGTTCGATCAAAAAAATGCGAATATATGGTTTAATAAAGGCAATGCTTTAGCAATTTTAGGGAGGCTCGTAGATGCCCTTAAATGCTATAACTTGGCAAATGGACTCGACCCAAATTTTGCGTTAGCTTGGTACAATAAAGGTATTGCTCTCCATGAATTGGGCAGGCATAAAGAAGCTCAAAACGCCATAAATAAAGCTAAAGAGCTTGGATTCGAAGATTTTTAATCTCTAAATAATACGTACCTTTTCATTACTTTCACCCTGCCCCTTTGTCCTCGCCCTGATTATACTCGGAGCACTTTGTTCTTTATCTTGACCAAGAATGGCCGCAGATCCTCCACCAGTTCATAGTCAAAGCCTGCGCGATCTTAAACAAATTTTTAGACGATTTACAATTTCAAGATGGTCAAGAAGTATAATGATCAATATCCCCTGGAAAAGATATTATTCTAGGGTTTGAACAAATTGGATATATATATGGTATAATGATCTTTTTTTTCTCAACTAAATTCATCGCATCACACATGACCTTATAGAAGGAATTAATATTTGGATTTAATTTAAATCTTTTTAGTGATAGGCCATATAAATCTTTTGCAACAGGTATTCGTGTTACATTATTGATGAATAGATCTGCCTTTTCTAATCCTTCATCGGGCGATGTCATTTGATTTGCCAAACTCTTAAATATCTTTGCTTCCTCAAGGTCCTTAAATTTCTTAAACTTTATTGTATCATCGGATAAATTTCTATCAGGAAATCTCGATTTATGCTCAACATAAAAACCATTTATAATATAGTCTGGTTCTGTTTTTGGATTCCCAAATTCTATATCGAACCCCATTTCTTTCAGTTTATATGCGACAGCAAGTTCATCAGATTGGCTATGAGCCTTCCTTAAAAGGTCATCAAGATTATCAAGGGGAATGTCTGTTTGTTCCGCCTCTAATTTTTTATAAAAGCCAGTAACCAAACTAGCTATTTGTTTAACAACTTCTCCAGCCCTATCTAGTTTGATTTTATGTCCAGGAATATTTTCACATAGCTTTAGATAATACGGCAGCAATATACAAACATCCCAGCTAGGTGTTACTAATGGATATTTGCGATCCAAATCTAAACATTGTTTCATAATTTTAGCATCTCTATATATAAGAGATGCCATTAATTTACTGAGATTCAATTTTTCCCTATATTCTTGCCAAGAGTCTAAAATCATCTGCACATTAATATCTTTTTCATACCAATCTAAGTTTAAGACAAAATTAGGCAACCCATCGACTCCAAGATGATGCGAATCAATAACGATAGGAGCATAAGCTTTATCCATATGCACTTCAAGATCCATCCAGTTACCTTCATATCTCTTAAGCGATCTATAATCAGACTGAATAATTATTTTATCATTTATCAAAAATATATAGCCTAACTCCATAGGGATGCATTGGCATTTGGCACCGGGATCAACAAATAATCTTCGATTGATCGAAAACTTATCAAATTCCATAGATTGTCCTCTTCAGTCAATATTTATAAATCCCTCTAGTAAATGTCTTAGTTGCTACAATGAAATACCGAAAATGGAAAATGACTGCTTCAGGACCTTCCTCATAAATTGCCAGAATATCTTCGCGACTCAACGAAGTGGATATGCTTAACTCTGATGAAGAGAGGGAATTATCTGGATCGATACCCTTCTTTAGGATTTGATGAGAATTGCGCCCCTCCATTATTACGGTTATATGATTGCAATTAATATTTAAATTTTGGGCCGATTATCGTACGTTATGATTCATGAAGTATCGGAAGGAAAAAAGAGGTTCGGCTGGGTGGCTGAATAGTTACAAATAGCATTCCAACAGCCATCTCCTTTTTAGGCCTTGTTCCTCTCTCCTAAGGTCTCGAACTCGAATCTGAAATTTGTCATAGTTGTAGTTCTCCGCCAGGGTCTTGAATGTCTCCTTATCATCAAAGAAGTGCTTGAATACCCACAGCTTGCCTAGCTTAAATAGGGTGACCTTCTTATGCCTCTGGTGTATTCGACGACTCATTTTTGACCCTCCAATTTAAGGAAACGCCAGTTCGTTTTTGACCCCTCCCCAAAGAGGAAAGCCTTCCCTCTCCAAGTACTCTGAGAGGTGGGCGGTAAGGTGAAAACGATGGCAGATGTACGTAGAATCGTAGACCTGTACGAACTCCATAAGTCCTACAAAAAAGTAGCCCGCGAACTGAACATATCCCGGTACACTGTGAAAAAGCATCT
The DNA here is from genome assembly GCF_016706325.1 of Methanothrix sp. NCBI lineage: Archaea > Methanobacteriati > Methanobacteriota > Methanomicrobia > Methanotrichales > Methanotrichaceae > Methanothrix > Methanothrix sp. Next base: position 1,709,777 of record NZ_JADJJX010000001.1, read on the forward strand.
TCATCAGGTCAAAGATGTGCAAGAAGGATTGTGCCCCTTTTCCAATTCCCCGTACTGCGCCCGCCGGTGGCCCGCTGACGAGATCGATCTGCGCCCTCGATGCAAGAGTTCAAGTTCTCGCAGGGCCCCTAAAAGGAGAGACCCATGAAAGTTGATGCTCATAGCCTTAAGCGCCGGTTGGGAATAGCCCTATTCATCCTCTCCTTTGTTTTCTATGGATTGCTGCTCCTCGTGCCGTTCATCACCATCTCCACAGAATCCAAGGTAGCATTCTCCGCCGCCATGGTGCTCCTGGGAGAGGGCTCATTCTGGCTCTCAGTCATCCTTCTCGGCCGCGAGGCCATAGAGAAGTATCGAAGGGTAAATTGGCGATCTCGTCTTTCCGGACTGCTGAAAAGAAATTAAACCCATCCATCCCAAATCCGCCTCTGCAGATCAGGCAGGGATCTTCTCAGCATCTCTCTTCTCCCACCGGCCATCTCTTGCCGGATCAGCTCCTTTGGGCATTGACCCCGCTCTTCAAGCAGGGTAGTGTGAGAACGGCATCATCAGGCAGCTTCAATTCAATTGGATTCAATTCAGACAGGCCCAATACAGCAACTTGATAAAAGAAGAGATCATAGAGGGGGCCAGAGGTGCCCAACCTGGCTCATAACATCGTTCCCGTCTTTGAGCTGACTGTTGCCTTGAGGCATATCATCTACCGAAAGAGAGGAACCATCCTCTCAGTCGCAGCCATAGCCTTAGCAGTATCCATCTCTCTTGTCTCCATCTTCATGATGGACGGCTTTCGGAATATGCTCTTTGATATAATAATTGAAGACCTGCCTCATGTCGTTGTCAGCCCCAAAGAGGGCGAGGAGTACATCTACCTCCATCACAGCCTCACCGACCGCATATGGGATATGCCGGGGGTGGTGGCAGTCTCCGCCAGCCTGGGGACCAGTGCCACCTTCACATATAAGGAGAATGTGGAGAATGTGGCCATGTCCGGGGTCAATCCAGAGGACTTTGAAAGGATCTACCATATCGGGGAGTATATGATCCAGGGAGAGCTCATATCCATACAGAGCGGCAAAAAGGTGATCCTGGGCAGGAAGCTGGCTGAGCGGCTGAAGGTCAAGATGGACCAGACCCTTTATGCCAGCTTCCCTGACGCCAGGGAGACCAGCCTGGTGGTCTCGGGGATCTTCGATCCGCCCATGGGCTGGCCTGAGGACCTGGCCCTGGTCTCCCTGGGCACCGCCAGGACCTTTCTGAATCAAGGGGACGTGGTATCCTCTGTGGACATAAAGCTGAAGGATGTCTACCAGGGGGATGCCATCGCCAGATCCCTGAGGGACCACGGATATAAGGCAGATAGCTGGCAGAAGCTCTACCCCGAGATCCTGGAGACCCTGGCCATAGAGAGCTTCGAGAACAATCTGATAATGCTGCTGATTCTGATCATCGCCTCATTCGGAGTGGGGAGCGTCATGTACCTGCTGGTCAATGAGAAGACCAGCGAGATCGGTATGCTGATGGCCATGGGAGCGAGAGGGCAGAGCATAATGAACATATTTCTGATCGAGAGCGGCCTGCTGGGGCTGATGGGCGGTGCGGCGGGCGCTGTTCTTGGACTGGCCCTCTCCCTTTACCTCAAGGGCCTGGAGTTCTCCATGGAGGCCCCAGGCGGGCAGACAGTCACCTTGCCGGTATTGATCAGCCCGAAGAGCTTCCTGGTGATAATAATAGCAGCAATAGCATTGAGCATCATCGCCGGCTCCTATCCTGCTTATAAAGCATCGCGGCTTGATCCCGCCCTGGCCATAAATGCATAAAAAAAAGGAAAAGAAAAAGGAAAAGAAAAAGGAAAAAAGGAAAAAGAACCCCATTGCTTGTATTGGGGATAGAGGATATTTATGCTCAGCTTAGGAATTGAATTGGATCCTGGATCCAAGTAGTACTATCTTTATGTGGCGGCGCCTCGCATGTCTTGCATGTCTTTCATGCCTTGCATGCCTTGCATGCTTCGCCTGCTTGCAGCGAGGTGAGCCACCGTCGTTTTCTCATCTGCTCGTCCATAAGATTTTTAGCCATTGATGCCATAAATCATCAGAGCAGGAGTGTGAAATCAGTGAGAAAGATGGCCTTGGAACTGAAGGGATGGTGGGCATTTGCCGCCATCGCTGCTCTCTTAATCCCTTCCGCGATGGGATTTCCTGGATTGAATTTGACCAAGAACTGCAGTACAATATCTGCCAATGTTGATGAGGTCATAGTCTACTCATTTGATCTCAAGAACAATGGCACAGAGAAGATCACCAATCCGATGATAATAGACGATCACCTGGGAGAGATTCCAGTCAATAAGAGCACGCTTGATATCGGTGAGAGCTGTGTGGTTCTCATATCCTATAAGGTTATGCAATCCGATCTTCCCGGCCCACTGGTCAATGTTGCGAGGGCCCGGGCAGAGTGGAAGGGCGGGGAGGTGGTCTCCAATAATGCCAGCTTCGCTGTCAGCCTGGGAATTGTCGGATATGAGAATCTGAGCAAGTACGGATACAGCATTCCCGAATCATTCCATATTTAAATAAAAAATATTTAATTTTTGCTTGGCGAGCATACCCTGATATTATTCAACTAAATACAACAAAATTATAGTAATTAGTTGTATTATATCTTGACATCCGATCTGAAAAATTATACTATTTCATCCCATTGACGGATGTAAATTTCATCTGTTTTATTTCTAATCTTAAGCACTAAGTTTATAATCTATGCTGGAGTACTATTTTTAATTATTAGACAGGTGGTGGATGGTCATGATGAATGCACAGTTAGAAAACAGTCTGGGTTTGGATGCTACAGGCAAGGCTCATAAAAAAGCGAGATCAATGGTTGTAGCAAGACTGTATATAATGTTTATTATCCTATCTCTTTCGATCTTTTGTATGGATGCTTCTGCTCTTCAAATAACGAAGAAAGGGAGCTCCAATCAGGCGGCTTTTGGAGATATTGTCGTCTATACCTACGAGGTCACCAATAACAATAGCTTCGAGCTGCATGATGTCCTTATTCACGATGATAGATTGGGAGAGATCTCCCTGGGGGATCTCGGCATTGGTGAGAAGAAGTCCCATACCATCAGCCATAGCATTATTGAGGAGGACTACCCAGGACCATTAAATAATAAAGCTTGGGCCACCGGCAAATCATCCAATGGGACTTCGGTTCGCTCCAATAACGCCTCCTGGGAGATCGCATTGGGCTTTGAGGGAAACCTGGTCGTCTCCAAGAAGTCAGATGTGGTCAACGTAAGGATAGGCGACAGCATAAATTATACCATTTCAATAAAGAACCCCAATGGCTTTGCATTGAAGAATATAAGTGTTCAGGACCTGATATACCATCCCGTCGGTATCGGGTTTGACGTCCCTCTCAATAAGACCTTTCTGCTTCCTGGAGAGTCAGCAGTGGGGACGCTCAAATACACTGTGACCCAGTATGATATCATTGGACCGCCCCGCGATGTCCCGGGCCTCTCTCCGGCGATGGTCACAGATCTAGCTAATGTCGTCGCATTTCCGCCCTGGTCGGATCCGGACGATCCCTACGCACATAAGGTCAGCAATGTCGCCACCAGAAATAATGCCATCCTTTATAATACTGACCAATCTCTGAGCAAGGCCGCCAGCCTTCGCGAAGGCGCCAAGGGCGACAGGGCCACCTTCAACATCACTGTGCAGAACACCGGAGATACTCTCATAAATAGATCGGAGCTAACAGACCTGCTGCCCGATGGCTTGATGTTCATCTCTTCTGTCCCACCCATCACATCCTCCACCATCAACTCCAATGGAAGCACCACCCTCTACTGGGGGAACCTCAGCCAGTCGTTCGGCACCATCCTGCATCCTGGAGAGAGCTTTGAGGTCAAGGTCACTTCCGAATTCACTGGAAGCAAATACGGCAAACTTACCAACCGTGTGAGCAGTGCAGTGTACAATCTGAGAAATGAACGTAAGATCTCTACATCTTCTGCTGATGTTTATGCAATGAAGCAGAACATCGCCGTGATCAAGAAGCCAGATATATCTATGGGTGCTCCGGATGCAGTGGTCAACTATACCCTGCAAGTGCAAAATACCGGAAACATCAGCCTGAATAATGTCTTTGTGAGCGACACTCTGCCCGAAGGAATGAGCTATGTATCCTCCTCTGGCGGAGGGAGCAATCTCGGCTCTCATGTCAACTGGTCTGACATCGGCCCCCTGGCAATAGGCTCTACTAAGCAGCTCTGGGTGCAGGCCCGCATCAACGGCCCTGTATCTCAGAGAAGGACTCTGACCAATCATGTCTATGTAGAGGGCAAACCCCAGTTCGGCTACAACATCAGCAACAGCACCTCGGCAGATGTGGAGGCCCTGGAGGCAAATATAACAATAACAAAGGGAGCTGATCCAGCCTTTGGCTCCCCGGGAACAATTGTGACATTCGCCCTGAATGTGACCAACAACGGCATAGCTCCTCTGCCTCACGTCACAGTGAGCGATCTCTTGCCCGCGGGAATGAGCTATCTCTCCTCCTCTCCCCCGGGGACAGCCCTGGGCCGGAATGTATCCTGGGCGGACATAGGTCCCCTGGGATCAGGGGAGAGCAAGCAGATCCGGGTCGCAGCCAAGATCGATGGCCCTGTATCAGGCATCAAGACCCTGACCAACTGGGTCGAGGTCTCGGGCAGCCCGGAGCATGGAGGCAATGTATCTGCCAGTGCCCTGGCAACAGTTCAGTCGGGCGAGGCCAAGGTCGATGTGATCAAACAAGCCGATCCCTCATTCGGCTCGCCGAGCACAAATGTGACATTCAGCCTGGATGTCACCAATAGCGGTGCTGTTCTCCTGCCTCATGTATCTGTCATCGATCAGCTCCCAGAAGGGATGAGCTATGTATCGTCGACCCCCGCAGGGGTCAGACAGGGCCAGAATCTATCCTGGCCTGACATCGGGCCCCTGGCAGCGGGAGAGAGCAAGAGGCTGGAGATTGTGGCCCATATCGACGCTCCTATCACTGGAAGCAAGACTCTCACCAACGAGGTGATTGTATCGGCCATGCCGGAGCATGGAGACAATGTAACTGCCAATGCCTCGGCCCAGGTCCTTGCAAGAGAGGCGAGGATCGATGTGCTCAAGGGAGCCTGTCCTGCGTTCGGCGCCCCTGGCAGCCTGGTCACCTTCAGTATTGATGTGACCAATAGCGGTGCAGCACGCCTGCCCCATGTATTCGTCGGCGATACCCTCCCTGAGGGGATGAGCTATATCTCCTCCACACCAGCGGCGGCAAGCCATGGCCGGAAGGTGCTCTGGGCTGATATCGGCCCATTGGATTCGGGAGAGAGACGGAGGCTGGAGATCGTGGCCAGAATAGACGGCCCGATAGAGGGCAATATAACCCTCACCAACCTGGTTCAGGTCTCAGCCCGGCCAGAGCACGGTCAGAATGTGACAGCCAACAGTAGCGTTGATGTTCTGGCCAGCGAGGCCAAAATCGATGTGGCCAAGGCAGCCGAGCCGGCGTTCGGCTCTGCTGGCACTATTGTGACCTTCACCCTGAATGTGACCAATACTGGCGCAGCCTCTTTGCCTGTGGTATCTGTAAGAGATCTGCTGCCTGAAGGGATGAGCTATCTCTCCTCGTATCCTGGGGGATCAAGCCAGGGTCAGAGGGTCATCTGGCCGAATATCGGTCCGATGAGCCCGGGGAGCAGCAAGAAGCTGGAGATAGTGGCTCGTTTGGACGGCCCGGTATCCGGAAATCTCACCCTCACCAACCAGGTCGAGGTAACAGGAATGCCGCAGCACGGCCAGAATGTAACTGCCCGTGATAGCGCGGATGTTCTGGCCAGCGAGGCGAAGGTCGCTATCAGCAAGGCAGCAGATCCCTCATTCGGATCTCCGGGCACAACAGTCGTCTTCACAGTGGACGTGACCAATAACGGATCTGCTCTCCTGCCGCATGTGTTTGTGAGCGATCTCTTGCCGGCGGGTCTGAGCTATCTCTCCTCCCACCCGGAGGGATCAGGCCAGGGTCAGAATGTCTACTGGTCTGACATAGGACCGATGGCGCCAGGCAGCAGCAAGAGGCTGCTCTTGAAGGCTCATATCGATGCTCCTGTGTCAGGGAACGTGACTCTCACCAACCAGGTTCAGGTCTCAGCACAGCCGGAGCACGGCCAGAATGTGACCGCCAGTGCTTCAGCAGAGGTCAGGGCGAGTGAAGCGAAGATCGCCATCAGCAAGGTGGCTAATCCGGTATTCGGCTCCCCTGGGACCGATGTAACCTTCACTATGGACGTCGCCAATAGCGGTGCTGCTCCATTGATGAGGGTGTCGGTCAGCGATCTGCTGCCTGCGGGAATGAGCTATGTCTCCTCAGATCCTGCCGGGTCCAACCAGGGCCAGCAGGTGATGTGGCCTGATATCGGACTCATGGCACCGGGTGAGAGCCGGAGGCTGCAGATCATAGCCAGAATCGACGGCCCGCTATCCGGCATCAAGGATCTGATCAACCAGGTCCAGGCCGTAGGGCAGCCGGAGCATGGAGGGAATGTAACTGCCAATGCCACGGCAGCCGTCCAGGCCCGGGAGGCGAAGGTCGGTGTGACCAAGATCGCCGATCCCGATTTTGGCTCTCCGGGGACAGATGTGACCTTCAGCATAAATGTGACAAACGACGGCTCTGCCCTTCTTCCCAATGTATTGGCGAGGGACCTTCTTCCAGCAGGCATGAGCTACATATCATCATCCCCTGCGGGATCAAACCAGGGCCAGAATGTGCTTTGGCCTGATATCGGCCCGATGGAGCCGGGAGCGAGCCGCCAGCTTGAGATCGTGGCCCGGATCGATGCTCCGATAACAGGCAGCATCGATCTCATCAATCAGGTGGACATATCTGCTAAGCCTGAGCACGGCGATAATGTTACTGCCAGCGCATCAGCCAGTCTTCTGACCAGTGAGGCCAGAATATCGGTCATCAAATCCGCCCAGCCGGCATACGGCTCGCCCGGGGCGAGCGTGGCCTTCGATCTGGAGGTCGAAAATACCGGTGTTGCTCGTCTGCCGCACGTCCTCGTTCGCGATCATCTGCCTGCGGGAATGAGCTATATCTCCTCAGATCCTGCCGGGTCCAACCAGGGCCAGCAGGTGATATGGCCTGATATCGGGCCAATGGATTCGGGCGAGATCAAAAGGCTCCAGATCCTGGCCAATATAGATGGACCGATATCGGGCAGCGAGAACTTCACCAACCTGGTGGATGTGGCCGGCAAGCCGGAACATGGGGATAATGTCACTGCCAGCGATACTGCAGTTGTCAGGGGACAGGAGGCGAAGATCGCTGTTGAGAAGAAGGCCGACCCATCATTCGGCTCTCCAGGCACAATTGTGACCTTCAGCCTGGAGGTGAAAAACGAGGGGCAAGCCCTCTTGCCTCATGTATTCGTGAGCGACCTGCTGCCTTCTGGCCTGAGCTATGTATCATCCAGCCCGGCAGGATCCAATGATGGCCAGATCGTCTCCTGGCCGGATATCGGGCCGATGGCACCTGGCAGCAGCAAGAGGCTCGAGATCGTGGCTCATATCGACGGCCCGTTATCAGGCATTCAGAACCTCACCAATCAGGTTACTGTGGCTGGAAAGCCGGAGTATGGTGAGAATGTAACTGCCAGTGCCTCGGCCACAGTCCAGGCGAGCGAAGCGGGGATCTCCGTAGTTAAGAGCGCAGAGCCATCATCAGGCTCGCCGGGCACAGCAGTCGGATTCTCTCTTGAGGTGACAAATACTGGTTCGGCGGCACTGCCCCATGTGTCGGTGAGCGACCTGCTGCCCGGAGGGATGAGCTATATCTCCTCCACACCAGCGGCAGCAAACCAGGGCCAGAAGGTCTTCTGGTCTGATATCGGGCCCATGGCGCCGGGTGAGAACAGGCAACTGCAGATCATTGCCCTGATCGATGGCCCGCTATCGGGCAGCCAGACCCTTACCAACCAGGTGAATGTAACCGGAAAGCCCGAGCACGGAAAGGAGGTCACTGCCAGTGCTTCTGCCGATGTCCTGGCAAAAGAGGCCAGTATTTCCGTCGTCAAGAGCGCCAATCCATCATTCGGCTCTCCGGGGGCTGAGGTGCTCTTCACAATGGATGTGACAAACACTGGAGCGGCGGCACTGCCTCATGTATCGGCGAGCGACCTGCTGCCCGGAGGGATGAGCTATCTCTCCTCCAGCCCGGAAGGAACGAACCAGGGCCAGAAGGTCTTCTGGCCTGATATCGGGCCCATGGCACCAGGTGAGAGCAGGCAGCTGAAGATCACTGCCAGAATCACAGGCCCGCTATCGGGCAGCCAGACATTCACCAACCAGATTGAGGTGATGGGCCAGCCCGAGCACGGCCAGAATGTCACTGCCTCCGATTCTGCTGAGGTCTTAGCCAGTGAGGCCAGGATCGCAGTCAATAAAAGGGCAGATCCAGCCTCTGGATCTCCCGGCGCCACAGTGACATTCACAATAGATGTCACAAACAGTGGAGCTGCTCCACTGCTTAATGTAGCGGCAAGCGATCAGCTGCCGGCGGGGATGAGCTATCTCTCCTCCAGCCCGGCAGGATCAAACCAGGGCCAGAATGTCCTCTGGCCGAACATTGGACCCATGGCCCCGGGCGAGAGCAGGAAGCTGGAGATTGTGGCTCGTATCGACGGCCCGATATCGGGCAGCCAGACCTTAACCAACCTGGTTGAGGCCGCCGGTCAGCCGGAACACGGGGAGAATGTCAGCTCCAGTGCCAGTGCTGATGTTCTGGCAAGAGAGGCGAAGATCTCAGTCATCAAGAGCGCTGATCCAGCATTTGGCACCATTGGGAGCATTCTGACATTCAAGCTCAATGTAACAAATAACGGTGAAGCCCTCCTCAGCCCCGTCTTTGTCAGCGATCTGCTGCCAGAGGGGCTGGAATATCTGGCCTCATCACAGGGAGGAGTCAGCAGCGGTCGCTACATCAATTGGACGGATATCGGGCCGCTGCAACCGGGGGAGACGGAGGACCTCTGGATAAAGGTCAGAATGGATGGAACAGTCTACGGATCTTTAGTAAATCGGGTTGACGTAGTGGGCAGACCGGAGCACGGCGAGGATATATCAGCCAGCTCCATGGCAGTGGTGGAGGGATACAGCTCGGGCATAGGCGCCATCAAGACAGCTGGCGAGACGGATGGCCTGCCCGGAAGCACTGTCAACTTCACCCTGGTCGTAGCCAATGTCGGAGCCACAGAGATCTGCAATATCACTGCAGAGGATCTGCTTCCTGAGGGTCTGCAGTATATGAGCGATGAGCATCAAGGAGAGTTGAATGAAGAAGGCAGGGTGATCTGGGAGGATCTGGGATGCCTGAAACCGGGGGAGAAGGTCCAGATCGAGATGATCGCCTCCATCACAGGAACTGCTTTCGGTGAACTGGAGAACAGATTCCTGGCGGAAGGGACCCCTGTGGGGAGCAATGAGCGGGTGAAGTGCGAGGCGCGGGCGAATGTGACTGCAGTGCCATCTCCATTCACCATCACCAAGACTGCGGATAAGCTCGTTTACCGGCCGGGGGAGGAGATGACCTATACCATCACCATCTGCAATCCACTTGATTACTTCCCTCTGAAGGACGTGGTGGTAAAGGATGTATTTGATAACAGTAAGGTTAGAGTCGTCGCCAGCTATCCTGAGCCCGGCAGTGATGGTCAGTGGCACTTCGCTCAGATCCTGAACAAGAGCTGTGAGACTATAACTGTGGTGGCGGTCTATCCCCAGTCGAATATAACCTTTGATAAGAGTCAGAATGTATCCGGCAGGGGCTTTGTCAATGTACATAGCGACCTTACCACAGGCATGGCCTCGATGGCAGTCACAAATTGCGTCTATGCCACTGCAAGGGTGGGAAGCCAGACCTGGTCCAGGCAGAGCTGTGCCAGTGTGGAGATCAGGGAGATTGGCACCGATCTGCAGGTGAGAGAGCATGGAAGCGGACTGTATCGAAGCGATGAGAGCACCAGATTGCTCTCTTCGAACCGGTCCATCATCTCCCGGCAGAGCACCTCTGCTCTCTATGCGCCTGAGGCCTTCCAGCTTCCCAACGACCGGAAGCTCAATTATTCATCTCAATGGGCGGAGAAGACCCAGGGCAAGAACTATGTAACCGGCGCCAGTATGCATGAGGCCTACCGCCATGCAACCGACATAGATCGGGAGACATACATCCGGATGGACGAGAACGGCTCGCAGATGAGGTTGGACTCCCGCTTCAATGGAACAGCAAGCATTGGTTTTTCCAAGCGGTCAGTGCAGGAGGGGGCAGGGACAAAGCCCATCTTCGAGGCACAGGAGGAGTATAGCGGCCAGTTCCAATTGAATGAATCCTTCCAGGAATACGGCTCAAGTGCTGCATCGGAGAGGGCAGCATCCGGAGAGGGCTATGTCTCATCGGACAGGAGAACAGGCCAATCTCAGAGGAGCTATGAGTCAGGCACCGGCAGCTACAGCATTGAAGAGAAGATCGACACCTTCTCCAACTATATGGCCAAAGACGTCAGCCTGGCCCATAAGGCAGTGAACCTGAGCCGCCCATCTGCTGCACCTCAAGAGCTGAAATGGAGGGAAGGAATGTGGTCTAAGAGCGGGTCCCAGCAGGGCGGAGTCATCGTCGCAAAGAGAGATCAGTCCGGCAGCAGGGTTGAGGATGGCTGTGCCCCGGCGAATGGAACCTCCCCGGCGAGCATAATCAGTGAGAGCTACAGCTCACTGGATTATCTGAAGAAGGATGCCGTCTCCCTTGGCCTCTCAGAGATGAGGTCCAATGCCACATTCAAGGGAGTTGCGGACTACAGGGCAAAGGCTACCAGCAGCAACGGCACAGATCTGATCGACAGCGAGGACCGATATATCGGAGAGTTCACCACTGCAAGAAGCATCGCCCTGAGCGGCGTGTCCAACTATGATCAGCCGCATATATCTATAAGAAAGGTGGGGCGGATCAGGCCGGAGTGGGTTGACAGGAAGAATCTCACTGTAGCCGAGTACAACATCAGCATAACCAATGATGGCAACTGTGCTCTTGCTCCATTATATGTTCAGGACCTCCTCCCACCAGGAACTGAGTACATAGGCTCATCTCTGCAGCCGGTAGCGATCGGGGAGGATGCCGTCAACTGGACGGTGCTTCATCTGGGAATAGGAGACACTCTGAGCATAACCCTGAAGTTAAATGTGACTGAGTCTGCACCGGGCAATCTGCTCAACCGGGCAGAGGTCAGCAGTATGGCAGGAGGGCAGCATGTGACAGCATCTGCCTATAGCTCTATAGAGCATGATTGGATAGGCTGCTGCCAGCCAATGATGGCCCTGGAAAAGGAGGTCCGGGTGGATCCAATCGATCCATTCCTGGTCCATTATGCCATCATCCTGAAGAATAATGCCAATGGATCCATGGCTGCCCGGCTGGACGATGACCTGCCGGGCGGCATGAGCCTGATCAAGGCCGATCCAGTCCCCGCAAGCTACGATGGCGAGCGTATCCATTGGGTGATTGCGGATATCGGGCCGGATCAGGTCATGAGGGTGGAGTATACTGTGAAGGCATCCGGAAACGGCAATTACATCAATAATGTGCATCTGGATGCCAGTTCAATAGACGGATCTGGAAGCTATAGCAGCATTGCGACATCCTACCTGGACCTTGGCCATACCGGGAGAAGAGCAAGAACCACCCTATATGATGAATGGCAGCCGCCTGATTGGGATATAGACACCTCGGAGGGAGAGGGCATTTAGCCTGTGAGAGGCAGCTTCAAGGCTGCTTTTTCTCTTTTTTCCCTCTCCACTATCGATGGGGACCTCTCAGGGCGGCCAGCTCCTGCAGGAGGCTCCTGAAAGGGAGGGCACGCTAACTTTAATAGATAGGTCTGCAAACTGCAGATCGTGGTACATGATGTCATTCGAGATCGAGAAGATTCACGCTCGTGAGATCCTTGACTCACGAGGAAACCCGACCGTCGAGGTTGATGTTTACACCTGCTGCGGCTTCGGTCGGGCGGCAGTGCCCTCGGGCGCATCAACAGGCACTCATGAGGCCCTGGAGCTGAGGGATGGGGGCGAGAGGTATAATGGCAAGGGCGTACTGAAGGCAGTCAAGAATGTGAATGAGGTGATTGCTCCCGAGGTGTTGGGTCTGGATGCTTCCTCTCAAAGGGAGATCGATAATCTGATGATAAGGATGGACGGGTCGGCGACCAAGGCCAATCTGGGAGCCAATGCCATTCTGGGTGTCTCCATAGCAGTGGCAAAAGCGGCTGCGATGTCCTCTGGGGTGCCTCTTTATAGGTACCTTGGAGGGGTGAATACAGTCACCCTTCCCATTCCCTCCTTCAATGTCCTCAATGGCGGGCAGCATGCAGGCAATGAGCTATCCATCCAGGAGTTCATGATCCTGCCCACTGGTGCCAAGAGCTACAGCGAGGGTCTGCGCATGGCTGCTGAGACCTACCATGCCTTAGGGAAGATCCTGCAGGGGAAATATGGCGTGGGAGCCACCAACGTTGGATATGAGGGTGGCTATGCTCCTCCACTGGTCAAGACCCGCGATGCCCTGGATGCCATCATGAGCGCCTTTGATATCAGCGGCTATGGAGAGGAGATCAAGATCGGCCTTGATGCTGCTGCCTCCAGCTTCTATCTGGATGGGGGCTACTCTGTGGATGGGAACCGCCTCTCTCCGGGAGAGCTCATCGACTATTATGTCGATCTGGTGAACACCTATCCCATCATATCCCTGGAGGATCCCTTTGAGGAGGAGGCCTATGACGACTTCGCCCGCCTCACAGCAAAGCTTCCAGGAACCATCATCGTGGGGGATGACCTTTACGTCACCAATATCAAACGCCTGGAGAAGGGGATCGAGATGTGCGCCAGCAATGCCCTTCTTCTCAAGCTCAACCAGATTGGAACAGTATCCGAGGCCTTCGATGCTGCCCGTATGTCCTTCCGGGCAGGATGGAGGGTTATGGCCTCGCACCGCTCTGCAGAGACCGAGGACGCGGCCCTGGCTGATGTTGCAGTTGCTTTGGGCTGTGAGCTGCTGAAGACCGGCGCCCCTGCTCGCTCCGAGAGGACGGCCAAGTACAACCAGCTCCTCAGAATCCAGGAGGAGTTGGAGGATGCGGCAAGATATGCCAGTATCTGAATCAGGAGGATGAATACTATTCCATCCTATTTTTTGAACGGCATTGATCTCTTCTCGGCTCGAAACATCTATACTCGATAAGAGACCATGAGGCCTCTTATGGATTACCCATTCAAGCGTGGATTCAAGCCGGATATGGAGAGAATCAGAGGGGTGCTGGAAGAGGAGTTCCCAACGGAGATACGGGAGGAGGATGGCAGGCTCTCTCTCTCCTTTGGCGCTCTGAAGAGCGTACGGGTCTCGATCAATGGCAAAAAGCTCAATGTGATCACGGAATCTGACCTGGGCGTAAGCGACGAGCTGACCCTTGACACCAACAAGCGTTTCCGGAATTTCCTGGAAAAGGCCACCGGATACACTGCGAAGCAGAGGCTGCAGATGGCCAAAAAAGAGGTTTCAAAGGGAGAGTGAATCTAGAAAAATCAGTACAGCATCAGCCTCCCTTTTACAAACTCCTCCACCAGGTCGCCGCTCCTCTCCAGCCAGTAGTCCAGGATGTGGTTGATCTCCGCTTCCCTTGCGGCTGTAAGCTGCATATCCCCTGATATACGAACTGCCCTCAGCAGCGGCTGGCTTATGGGCGAGCCGATCCTGCTCACCAGGGTGACATATGCTTCTCTTGCCCCCTCCAGCTCTGCGATCTCCCTGGCGCAGCGCTGGGCGAGGACATTGTAGATCTTCCCCACATGGCTCACCGGGTTCTTTCCTGCGATGGCCTCCATGGTCATGGGGCGCATAGGGGTGATCAGCCCGTTTCCCCGGTTTCCTCGCCCGGTGGCACCATCATCTCCCATCTCAATCGAGGTTCCAGTGACAGTAAGATAGATGTTATCGCCGCTATCTGCGCAGTTGACCCCCACCTCTGACCCCTGGCCGGCTCTCCTCTTCACCACCTCATAAACCTGTGCCCTGGCATCCTCATACTCCTCTCGCGAACCTATGAACCGGTCGACCATGGCAGCAGCAACCACCAGGTTCAGGCGGTCGTCTATCCGCACTGCCATGATCTTGGTGTCCTCTCCCACTCCCCTGATCCCCCTCACCTCCTCTTCCAGCTCCAAGACCAGCCTCTCAGTGGAGCTCAAGGGGGCATATCCCACCCCGATGGAGGTATCATTGGCCCCTTTGCCGATGAGGCTTCTCAGCTCCGGGGCCCCCTCTTCCACTCTCGGTTCCACTAAAAATGTCTCCAGATTTTTTACTGTATTGCGGAAGAGCGTGGCTGTCGCCTCCTCAATTATCTCATCCAGCGGCCTTGCATGAGTCTTTGTAGCTCTCCCCCCTACAACCACCGATGGCGGTTTGGATATCGAGCCGCCGCCAAATCGGGGTTGGCTCTGGCCGGCGATGATCAAGACCTTGTCCACATTATGGTGCAGAATCTGGCCGAACTCCTCCAGGTAATACCCCGACAGGGAGCGAGAAATGGCTTCTGATATCCCATCTGCCAGGGTATCCGGATGGCCGATTCCTTTTCTCTCTACCACCTCGAACTGGGGTGGTGCATATTTATGAAGGCTTATCATATAACCACAGATTATAATTAACTATATTATGATTAATATCTTTCGAGGCAGAGATGAATTTATAAGCCTTGAAGACTCATTTTCTGATTATATGAGTGAATCAACAGCATTCTCTGGTCAAGACACCATACAGGAGACATTCCTGAAGAGGATCGCAGCACTGGAATCCGACACCAAAATCCTGGCGGAGGAGCTGGAGACCACCAGGTTGGAGAAGGAGGAGGTGAGGGCAAAGCTCTTCGAATCCCTCATCGCCAATAAGAAGTATCTGCGTGAGGTCGAGCGGCTGAAGAAGGAGAACATTCTCTTAAAGAGGATGCCGCTGTTCCTGGCTACGGTTGTCGAGATGGGGCCGGACTATGTCCTGCTGAGGCAGCATGGAAACAATCAGGAGTTCATCACCACGGTCTCGCCGGAGATGGCAGAGCAGCTCCAGCCCAATTCTAGGGTGGCAATCAACAACAGCCTCACCATTGTCCGCATTCTCGAGCGCTCAGTGGATGTCCGGGCCAAGGTCATGGAGTTGGTTGAGCTTCCGGATGTATCTTATGATCAGGTCGGCGGCCTGGAGGAGCAGATCCAGGAGGTCAGGGAGACTGTGGAGCTTCCGCTCACAAACCCCGAGATCTTCCAGGATATCGGCATTGAGCCACCCAGAGGCGTGCTGCTCTACGGCCTGCCTGGAACGGGCAAGACGATGCTGGCCAAGGCCGTGGCCCATGAGTCCAAAGCCACGTTCATTCATATGTCCGGATCTGAGCTGGTGCATAAGTTCATCGGGGAAGGGGCGCAACTGGTTCGCGATATCTTCCAGATGGCACGGGAGAAGGCACCAAGCATCATATTCATCGATGAGATAGATGCAGTGGGGAGCGTCAGAACCCATGACGGGACCACGGGCAGCGCAGAGGTAAACAGGACAATGATGCAGCTCCTGGCGGAGATGGATGGCTTCCGGACAAGAGGGGATATCAGGATCATTGCTGCCACAAACCGGATTGACATCCTGGACCCTGCCCTGCTCAGGCCGGGGCGCTTTGACCGGATCATCGAGATCCCCATGCCATCCCTGGAGGGCCGCCTCAAGATACTGGAGATCCATACCAGGAAGATGAAGAAGGCAGAGGATGTCGACCTGGCTCAGATCGCCAAAGAGACTGATGAGGCGAGCGGCGCAGATCTGAAATCCATCGCCGTGGAGGCGGGAATGAATGCTCTGCGCAGAAATGCGACCACTGTCAGCAGGGACGACTTCGAGAAGGCGATTGGAAAGGTTCTGGGAGATGAGATCGAGGGATCTGAGGACTCCCTTCGTATGTTCTCATAGGTTAATGAAGGGCGGCAGTCTCTGCCGCCTATTCTATCAAAACAATTTTTATAAACTACCCCTCAATTTATAGACTATCCTTCCACTTTATACACTATCCTTCAAAAGGGAGAAAAAGGGGGAGGGCTTATTCGAAGTCCGCTCCTCCCATTCCTCCCATTCCTCCCATGCCACCCATTCCGCCTGGCATGCCTCCGGGCATTCCACCCGGCATTCCATCCGGTCCACCGGACCTGGAGGCGATCACATCGTCGATCCTGAGTATCATGACTGCGGCCTCTGCTGCTGAGCTTATGGCCTGGGTCTTGACCTTCAATGGCTCGAGCACTCCAACCTCCATCATATCCACCGGCTTGCCCGCTTCCATGTCCAGGCCTGAGCTCTTGATGCCTTTCTCATGCTGGCTGCGCAGTGAGACCAGAGTATCGATCTGATCCAGGCCGGCATTCTCGGCCAGGGTCTTGGGAATGATCTCCATGGCATCGGCAAAGGACTCTATCGCCAACTGCTCGCGGCCACCCACAGTGGAGGCATAAGCCCTGAGCCTTAAGGCCAGCTCTATCTCCGGTGCTCCTCCGCCAGCGACCAGCGATTTGTTCTCAATTGCCACTCCCACCACCCGGAGGGCATCCTCCATTGCTCTGTCCAGCTCATCGACTACGTGCTCAGTTCCACCGTGCAGGATGATGGAGACGGACTTGGGGTTGTTGCACTCCTCAACAAAGGTCATCTTCTCATCGCTGACCTTTCTCTCCTCCACCAGGCCGGCTGCTCCCAGGTCATCCTTGCTGATCTCATGAATGCTGGTTACAACCCTTCCTCCTGTAGCGCGGGCCAGCTTCTCCATGTCGCTCTTCTTGACCCGGCGCACAGTGTATATGCCAGCCTTGGCCAGGTAGTGCTGGGCCAGATCGTCAATCCCCTTCTGGACGAAGAGGACATTGGCTCCTGTGGCAGAGATCCTGTCGACCATCTCCTTGAGCATCTTCTCCTCCTGGTCCAAGAATGCCTGCAACTGATGGGGGGAGGTTATCTGGATCTTGGCATCGATCTCAGTCTTCTCGATCTCCACAGCAGCGTTCAGCAATGCAATTCGTGCACCTGTGACCTTCTTGGGCATGCTGGGGTGGAGGCGGTCTTTATCTATGACCACTCCCTGAACGATCTTGGTGTCGGCTATGCTGCCGCCCACCTTCTTCTCCACAGTGATGTTGTCGATGTCCACCGATCCATCCTCATCCATCACCGCCTGCACTGACCTTACAGCGATATCGGCCAGGCTCTTCCTGGAGGACTGAGATCCTTTGCCGGTCATGGCAGTGATGGCGATGTTCTTGAGAAGCTCATCATCATCTGCTGTGACATCGATGGCCAGGCTCTGGAGGATCTCCATGGATTTATCTGCCGCCGCTCTGTATCCGGCAGCGATCACTGTGGGATGGATATCCTGATCCAGCAGATCCTCCGACTGCTTGAGAAGCTCCCCTGCCAGGATGACGGCTGTGGTTGTGCCATCTCCCACCTCAGTGTCCTGGGTCTTGGCGATCTCCACCATCATCTTGGCTGCTGGATGCTCGATGTCCATCTCTTTAAGAATGGTGACGCCATCATTGGTGACGACAACATCCCCCAAGGTGTCCACCATCATCTTGTCCATTCCCTTGGGCCCAAGGGTGGTCCTCACAGCGCCGGCCACAGCCTTTGCCGCCATGATATTGGATCTTTGCGCCTCTCTGCCTGCTGTCCTCTGACTTCCTTCCCTGAGAACGAATATAGGGGTTCCGCCGAATTGTCCTGCCAATTTATTACCTCTATGAAGATTTATTTCCGAAGCTATGTCTTGTTTGAAGTTCTATATAAAGACATGTTATGGATAATGATTCACTGGGGTATAGAGCATGCGGTTGAGCTTCTGGAGGGGCAGCCGGCTGTGGTTCTCGGCTGAAAAGACTGCAGTGGAGCCATAAAAAACAGGAAATATCTGGGAATGCCGCCCGGTTCCGCCGGGCAGGATTCAGGGCGATGGGCCATCTCTCTGGCTCATTTTTTGTCTTGGCGGCTGAAGGCTCTGCCTTATTGCAGCTGAAGGCTGTGAGTGCAGGTCACTGGCCTGTAAATGAAATTCTGGCAAAATTGATCCCGTGATACCATGTAAATGAAGGACGTATTCATTCGATACTCTAAGAATAAGCAAGCTATAAATACTTATGAAATGTATATGTTATGCGAATGCAGCTAAAACTGACATCAAAGGAGAGGTTGGTTCTTTACGGTCTTGCCAGATATCCGGGATTCAGCGATATCGATCTCGCCTCCAATATAGGCGTAGATCGGTCGACCATATTCAAGAGCAAGAGGAAGTTCAGAGACTGGAAACTGATCAAGCTGTTGAATGTGCCTTCCGGAGATGCTGTGGGGGCTGAAATCCTGACCTCAGTATTCGTGAAATACAATCCGACTGCGCCCTATGAGGTGAGGAAGGAGTCCGAGTCAAAAAGGAGATGGATAGACCATCCCAACTGCGTATCACATACAGCTACCGACACCGATTCAGTCTCTACATTCTATTCCCGGAGCCTGACTGACTTTCGGATGAACTTTGACCCCATAATCGATGAGCATTACAGGAAAGGCTACATCGAGGATATCCATTACTTCCACTATCCCTTCCAGGTCTCCGGCTACTCCTCCGATGCCGCCCTGGCGGTGAATGGCCTCTTCGATCTGGGAAGGGAGGATCTCCCCCCAGAGACGGTCCCTCCCCGGCCTGCTCTGGCTGAAGACTCCCGCCTGACAGAGAAGGACAAGCTTACCCTCTATGCTTTTGTGAAGTATCCTATGCTCTCTGATCTTGAACTATCCAGAAGAACGGGCATCTCCCGGCCAACGATCTCTGGAAAGCGGGCCAAGTTCTTCCAAAACGGCCTGTTGACCCGGGAGGCTTACATTGACTGGCAGAAGATCTGCTGTGAGCTGATGTCCTTTTATCATATGCCCATCAGGCATGGTCACGATCCTGAGGATCTCGACCGGGTTTATCAAGCATTCCGCAGGATTGGTGCACCGCTTTTCACCTATATGCAGCCTGGCGAGATATTCGGAGCATTCCTTTCCACCGGCTATCCAGAGCTGAAGAGCCGCATGGACCTGGAGCTGCGCAACCTCTCCACCCAGGGGCTCATCAATGAAAGGCCGATGCTGGTCATCATGCCACTCAGTGAGATCAGATCCACCAAGATAGACTATGCGCCGATGGTAGCTGATATGCTGGAAATTGGCAGGGAGATCTGAAGATTAGGCGATCTGGCCAGATTGCCATAGTCTGCTCCCGGGCAGATCCGGCAAGCCTCAATATCCTCGGGCATCTGCTTGAGCTGCAGCCTTGGCAGGAGCATGAGGGATACCAGGTCAGCGGGCCATTCTGCCTTCTGGTCCATGATGGCAGGCAGACTGCCCTCGTGGGGCTGGATGCGCTGCTGGCGGAGCTGGATCTCCATCCGGAGATGATCGTCCTCCCCTGCCGGCATGAGGCCAAGGCAGCTTTGCCCTGGTTTGGAGGGCATTTCACAGGCATCCTGGATGCGGGAGGGGGAGAGAGCCATCTTTCGGCTGCTGCCCCTGCTGGCCTGAGATCATTCCTCCATAATATCTCTGCCATCGCCTCCCGTTCAATGCCGGAGTTTATCGTATCTGCTGAGGCCAGCCATCACGGTCCGGTGGATATAAGGACCCCCTCCTTCTTCGCTGAGATCGGCAGCACAATGGAACAGTGGAGAGACGAGAGGGCGGGAGAGGCAGTGGCCAGAGCGATCCTGGCACTTGAGCCAGAGGAGCTGCCCGTTTTTTTGGGCTTCGGAGGAGGGCATTATGTGCAGAGGCAGACAGAGCTGATCTTCAACTCCCGGATAGCCTTCGGCCATATGTTCTCCAGCTATCAGGTGCCGGATCTGGATCTGGAGGTGGTCGATCTTGCCAGAGTCCTCTCCAATGCTGCTTATGCCTATATCGACCGCAAGTCGTTGCGATCGGCAGAGAGAAGGAGGCTTGAGGGGATGGTGGCGGAGACGGGTTTGCCCATGCTGAAGGCAGAGGAGATACGGAGCCGGTTCCCCCTCAACAGACAGATATAATTTTATTGGATTCTCCTGCCACCACCATCCCCACTCTCTGCCAGCGCTCGAATATATCGAAAAATATTTGAATATAAATCGTATTTCTGCCTTAATTCTCAGTATTTGCCAGATAACTGCCCAATTCAGGTGTTATTTCATTTCTCTTTATACAAAACAATGGGGTAAGGAAAAAGGTTTTATATCAAAAGAGTTCATTACAGTATATCAAAAATAATTAAGTTTTAGTACTGACCTAAAGGGAGTATAAAGATGGGGGAGAGGTCGGGATTTGCCGCTAAGAGCAGCATTGCTGCTCTGCAGGAGAGGGCGCTGGGCATTATAGCCTCGCAGCCAGGGGGAATTTATCAATCCGATCTGAGACGGATCCTGGGTATCGACAGCAGCAAATGCTCAAAGGTGGTAACTAGGCTGCGGGGCTCGGGGTTGATCTACAGGGAGAAGGTACCTGCCAGCAGCACCTTTCTTCTGAAGCTCTCCTCTGATCCATCACATGTTCCATCTTCTCCCTCACCTGCTTTCTCTGCCTCCCCTTCTGCCGCATCTGCTCCCTCGCCCGCCTGCTCAACTGCTGCATCTGCTCCAGCCCCCTCTGCTCCCTCGCCTTCATTAGCACCAGCCGGCTCAAGTGAGAAGGTGGCTGGAGACGAGGAGAAGAGAGAGGAAGCATGCTGGACCGGGGGTGGCAATTCCAGACAAATCCAGGGGCCTTTGGATAGAAAGATTTGCAGTTATTTCGACTGCCATAGCGAGGATGATCTGGCCGATCAGATTGGGGAGGATGCTGACACTAAAGGCGGGACAGGCATCCATTTCGGCGGCTGGAGATCAGCCGACCGCTCCGGCCATATCGATAGCTACTTAACTGAGATCTATCTGCTCTATCTTACACGTGCTACCTCATTTTGAGGCAGCTGAAGAGGGTTAGAGTTGCAGGCCTTCTGGGAGATCCTCCGCCCGTTCAACTGCTTGATGGCATCAGCCGCTGCCATCATCGGCCTTCTCATCGCCGGGATATGGGATGCCGGCACTGCCTTGATCATCACCGGAGCTGTCTTCCTGATCACCGGCGCTGGAAATGCAATCAACGATTACTATGATCGGCAGATCGATGCCATCAACAGACCGGACCGGCCCATCCCCAGCAAGCGCATAAGGCCAAAGACTGCTTTCTGTTACTCTATTGCTCTCTTCGCCGCCGGCTGCATCCTGGCCAGCCTGGCAGGCCAGATCTCTTTGGTCATTGCCGT
Source organism: Methanothrix sp. (assembly GCF_016706325.1). Lineage (NCBI taxonomy): Archaea > Methanobacteriati > Methanobacteriota > Methanomicrobia > Methanotrichales > Methanotrichaceae > Methanothrix > Methanothrix sp. The sequence continues at coordinate 1,731,264 of NZ_JADJJX010000001.1, forward strand.
CTTCAACTCCCTTCTCTTACTCTTTTATGCCAGAGATCTGAAGGCTGCCCCTCTGCTGGGAAATCTGTCCGTCTCCTATCTGACAGCTTCCACCTTCCTCTTTGGCGGGGCAGCCGCCGGGCTTATGGGCCTTCTGGCCAATCAGATTCCTTTCGGCCTCTCTCTTCTGGTCAGCATGAGCCGGGAGATCGCCAAGGATATCGAGGATATGGAGGGAGATCGGCTGGGCGGGGCCCGGACACTGCCCATTCTGGCGGGCGAGAGGGCGGCGGCAGCATTGGCCGGGCTCTTCGGATTGGCAGGAGTTCTCTTAAGCCTCCTCCCTCGCTTTGGCAGAGCATATCTGCTGATGGTGGCGGTGGCTGATCTGCTTATCCTTTTTGCTGTATTCAAGGTCATCCGGGGGGATGCATCAGGCTCCCAAAAAGAGATGAAAAAGGGAATGGCTGTGGCTTTATTGGCATTCCTGGCTGCAGCTCTTCTCCCCTGAAGCTGAGCCAATATGATTGTGAGAATCGTCTCAGGATCATCCCTGAATCCATTCCAGGAATCATCTCAAATCATCCCAAAGTTAATATTGTGATAGCACTAGCTTGGATCATACATGGAGAGGGATCTATCATGTCTGTACAGCCATAGGAGTTGGCTCATCGCCGCAACAATACTTCTTATCATACTTTACTCTTACTTCATCTGGCCGCTCCAGGATGGCATCATCCTTGGGTTTGTCTTCGCCTATCTTGGTCGGCCGGTGAGGGATCTATTTGGAAAGAGAAGATGGATAGGCTCACTTGTGGCCATCATCTGCATTATCGGCCCGCTATGCATCATATTTGCAGCCGGGGTTATCGAGGCTGCAAGCCAGCTTAACTGGCTGCAGAGCCATCGGGGAGCTATCGCAGCCACCGGCCAGGAGTTCATATCCCGCATTTATATACCGCAATTCATCTTCGATGAGACCGCCAGAGGAATGAATAACCTGATAGGGGTTGGCCTCTCTCTGCTCACCAGCCTGCCGGTCTCCAATCTGGGGACCAGTCTGACCATGGGTCTTCTGAACCTCTTGATCGCTTTTTGTGTGAGCTACTATCTGCTGGCGGATGGCGACAGGCTGCATGAGGCAGCAGTCTCCTTCTTGAAGCAGAAGAACGGGGATTTTGAGCTGCGATGCCTGATCAGGATTGACGGCATATTGAGCGGCATCTACACGGGCAGCATATTCACTGCTATGGTCTATGGCATAGCCTCTATTCCCATCTTCTACCTCTTTGAGATCCCCAGGCCCCTGGCCATGGCCAGCATAATCCTTCTGGCAGGTGTGGTACCATTTCTAACCTGGCTCATCTTCCTCTTGACTGCCATATCCAGATATATCGATGTGGGACCGATGGAGGCGATAGTATTCTTCATTGCAGCCTCGATTCTGGTGCTGGCAGCGGAGCTGATCATACGGCCCTATATCGTCTATGCCAGGTCCTCGATCCATCCCATGCTGGTCCTGCTTGCATTCCTTGGCGGGGGGCTTGTGGCCGGAATCTTCGGATTCTTTCTCGCTCCCGCCATGCTGGGAGTGATCTCAGCCATCTTTCAACTGCTAAAAAAAGAGCTGGGCGGGCTGAAGGAGGAGATGCAAAGAGAGATGCAGAGGAGGATGCAGGAGGAGATGCAGGGGGAGAGCGGAGGAATTCAGCCAGCCATCAATACTTCTGTCTCTCGTTGATGAACGAATACCGAAAACTATTTATTTCGTTAATTGCAGTATAGTAAGATTGGCAAAAGTCAAATTCTATTTTTCCCTCCTACATCACGACTTTTGCCTCCCTCCTTATCACCCCTACCTCTCCTGCCAGACTCCTCTCATCATCTGTCAATTTTTGATCATTGCTGCCTCAAGACAGCAATCCGTATATACCTTGCCGTTTTTAACTTGATCTGAATGTTGAGCGACCTGCGCCTCTCCCTGGTGGCAGAGCTGATAAGGGATCACATCCTCCTGGACGGGATCGATCGGTACTGCCAGGAGACGGGGGTGAAAAGCAGCGATTTCATCCCCTTTGAGCCCATCGAGTTTGAGGGAGATATCCTGGCAGCAGACGGCTCTAACGTCTCTGTCTGCGGCTGGTCTGTGGCCGCCATCAATCTGATCCGTTCAGGCTATGTGGTCTATCAGGGACAGAAGTGGAAAAGGACGGTGATAACCTTCGATGATATCTTCTTTGCCGATCCTGCAATCTATGCCGATCAGTTCGCCCCCCCTCTGAAGCGGCTGGGCCAAGATCAGATCGATCTCAAGGAGGAGGATCTGGAGAGGCTCTCCACCTACTTCCGGGAGCTGCAGGAGTATGCCTCTCTGAATGATGCCATCAGTGTGGCGAAGCCCGGCGACATCATCCTCTATGATGGCAGCTTCGATGTCTTCGAGCCCCTGCGAGCCGCCCTCTCCAGTGTCTTCCGCCGGGCAGAGGAGAGGGGGGTCGCCCTCCTGGCTGTGGCCAAGTCCAGCTCCCTTTATTGGGGGGAGGGGATATCCCTTCCATTTATGTACCATACAAACCAGGCAGGGAGCATGCTCCTGCCCAACTCTCCTTGGTACCTGAACCTGAAGGACAAGAGGGTGAACCGGGGCCCGGGCAAATGGGGAGGGGAGAGCTTCATCGTCCGCTTCACCGGGAGGAGCGATCATGCCTTCCGGGTGGATGTCCCGGGTTATCTTGCCGGACAGGTTGAGGAGGCGCTGGCCGGGATATCATCCTGCTCGACCTCTGCGGAGTGCCCAGGCTATCCCCATGCCCTCTTCCGCGCCCACCGGGATATCAAGATCACAGATAATGAGGGAGCCTCTGTGAGGATGAGGCTGAAGGATAAGCTCTACCGGGATGGTCTGAGCCCCCGCCAGATAGCAGTGCTCATGCAGGATTATCATGACATCCTGGAGATGCGGCAGGGGATCTAGCGGGGCAGAATGAGCGGGAATGATGAGTCAAGAGAAGGAGAATCTATAGTGATGCCGAAGCCGGATATCGATTCCATCCTGAAAGGGGCAGAAGGGGGAGATGAAGATCGAATTGTCACAGGGGATGAGGGGCGGCTGGTGATAGAAGATGAGAGAACCACCTACCGCATTCTCTCCAAGAGCGTCAGAGAGTATCATTTCACCGTCCCCTACAACTCCCGCCAGGACCGGGTGGAGGTGGGGCAGATATTCTCCATCAAGGATCAGGACCTCACCTTCCTGGCAAGGGTCCTGAACATCGAGCACAGCTCCAACTATGACGGCCACTGGGATACCACCATGAGGGGCACCCAGTTTTATGACCACGATCAGATATTCAACCGGGTGATCGCTGAGCCCTTGGGCTGCGCATTCCCGGATGGAGCCTTCAGAAAGGCCAGAACACTGCCCACGAAGTTCTCGCCTGTGGAACGGGCGGAGAAGGAGGAGTTTGGCTTTCTCAAGATAAGAATGGGAGATATAGAGGTGGGATACCTGAGAAACGGCTCACGGCTTGTCGAGGAGATCCCCGTCTCTTTGCATAGCCTGGCCATGGACCACCATATGGGGGTCTTCGCCACCACCGGCATGGGCAAATCCAATTTTATGAAGGTATTTGCCGCCTCCTGCATGCGCCTGGCTGCTCGGGGCGAGTCCAAGTTCGGCCTGTTGATAGTCGATCCTCATGGAGAGTATTTGAAGGGAAAGAGGCACCCATCCGGATCGGTCAAGGGCCTTCTTCACTTGAATAGATATAGAGAGGGCCTCGCCTGCTTTTCTACCAACAAGGAGAACTCATCTGATCCAGGGGTCGAGGAGCTGGCCATATCTGAGAGCGATGTCCGGCCCGAGGATATTGCTCTGCTCTATGAGTGGTCGCCGCCTCAGAGGGATGCCCTGGATGCCATTTCCAGACTACTGGACTCAAACAACTGGCTGCAGGAGATCCAGAGTCCAGAGGGCCTGGCTAGGATGGTGCAGGATGGATTCAAGGATACCACCATCATGGTCCTGGTGCGGCGGATCAAAAATGAGCTGGAGAGAAATAAATATATCAAGAGCAGGTCGAGTCTGGCCAATATCCTTGCCCGGCTGCAGAAAGGTGATGTGGTCCTGGTGGATATACCAAGATTGAACGATCGCTCAGAGCTTTTTTTGCTCTCCGTCCTCTCCCGGCACATCCTAGAGGAGTATAAGAAGGATCCGGCAGAGGAGAGAAAGAACTGCCTGATCACCATCGAGGAGGCACAGAGGGTTCTGGGGGCAGGGAGCAATACCTCTCGCTTCGAGAGCATTGCCCGGGAGGGGAGGAAGTTCGGTGTGGGTCTGTGTGCCATCACCCAGCAGCCCAAGCTGATAGACAGGCAGCTTCTCTCCCAGTTCAACACCCTGGTGGTGATGGGGCTGGGAGACAGGAACGACCGCAAGCAACTGGAGGAGTCGGCCAAGCAGGATCTATCCTCCATGGACATAGAGATCCAGACCCTGGAGAAGGGCGAGGCAGTGGTCTCCACACTGAGCATCCCCTTCCCCGTTCCCGCCAGGATCCACCGCTTTGAGGATTACCTGCACCGCCTGAATCAGGAGGAGAGGGAGGAAGGCCTGATAAAAAAGGGAGGCTTCAAGCCCTTCCTGGAATGAGGGGGCACAGACAAGAGGGAATGATATAGGGAGAAGGATACTCATGAAGATAATCCATCTGGCGGACTCTCACCTGGGCTTTTCCAGCTACAGCCGTCTGGACGAGCACGGCCGGAACAGGGTCGAGGAGATGGTCTACTCCGGATTTGAAAAGGCCATCGATAAGATCATCGAGGCTCATCCCGATGCTGTGGTCCATGCCGGTGATGTCTTCCATCATGTCCGGCCCAAGATAAAGCCTCTGTTCATCTTTCAGAGGGGTCTGCAGCGGCTGGTCCAGGCAGGGATCCCAGTGATAATAATCAGCGGCAACCATGACGCCCCCAAGAGCTTCAACCAGACCAGCCCCTTCCGCCTCTTCGAGGGCATCAAGGATGTGCATATCGCCCAGCGCTACAGATATGAGTGCTTCGAGGTGGATGATTGCTCTTTTCATTGTATCCCCTTCTGCCTTGAGCCGCAGGACTATCTGGTTGAGTTCGAGAAGATCAGGCGCTCGGGCAGGGATGTACTGGTGATGCATGGCATGGTGGAGTCTCTCAAGAACCAGAAGATGAAGAGCGTGGGGGAGCACGAGCTGAATGACAGCCTTCTGAAGAGCGACTTCGACTATATCGCTCTGGGCCACTTTCACTGCCAGGCCCAGGTCTCGGCCAATGCCTATTACAGCGGCTCGGTGGAGTACTTCAACTTCGGAGAGGCAGAGGATGTGAAGGGCATGCTCCTCGTCGACCTGGAGCGGGGAGAGGTATCAAGCATCCAGGTAAAGCCCAAATATATGATAGATCACCCCCCGGTGGACTGCACTGGCATGAGATCAGATGAGATAGCAGAGTGCATCATGGAGCTATCCCATGAGGACGATATTCTTGATCGGATGGTTCGGATAAATCTGAAGAACGTCAACCGGTCAGCCTACAGGAGCATAGACCAGGGAAAGCTCAACCGCCTGGGGGCATCGGCAATATACTTCAAGATCCGGGCGGATTTTTCTGATGAAGAGGATCGAATAGAGCGGCCGGTGGACAGGAGGATGCTCCATGTGGAGTTCGGCGGTTTCATGGAGGAGAGGCGTTTAGCGAATCAGATACCGGAGTCGATCAGGGAAGAGGTCATGGGTTACGGGATAGAGGTTATGAAAAAGGCAGTACTGGCCAGGCAGAAAGAGAGCATAGATGCATCTTAACAAGCTTTTCATGCGCAACTTCAAGAAGTTCCGCCGGGCAGAGGTGGAGTTTCAGGATGGGCTCACTGGCATTGTGGGGGGCAATGGCTCTGGAAAGAGCACCATCGTCGAGGCCATTGCCTGGTCCCTTTATGGAAGCCGGGCATCGAGCATAAAGAAGGATTTCATCAGAAACTCCCTCGCTGGAGAGGGGGACCCGGTGGAGGTCAAGCTCTCCTTATCCCTGGGAAAGAGGGAGCTGGAGATCTACCGCTCCATGAAAGGGAAGAACATGATACCGGAGGCCTCTCTCCTCCTGGACGGGCAGAGGATTGCAGCCGGCACAAAGGAGGTCGACCAGAGGCTGGAGGATATACTGAAGATCAGCTATCAGGATTTCATGAAGACCTTCTATGCCCGGCAGAAGGATCTGGACAACCTGCTCAAGGAGGGGGGGATGGGCAAGAGGGAGTATCTGCTCAAGCTCCTGGGCCTGGAGGACATAAAGGAGGGCGCCCTGGAGGAGATAAAAACTGATCGATCGAGGCTTGAAGAGCAGAGGAGCAGGCTGGCTGGAGCCCTGGCGGAGATCGGGGATGTCCAGGCCCGGCTGGAGGAGGCATCACTGGAGATAGACCTGGTCAGAAGGGGGCTTGACGGGGCGGAAGAGCACGAGGCCTTTTTGCGGGAAGAGAGGCAGAAGAGGCTTGAAGAGCTTGATCTTCTGAACGAGAAGATGAACTACTCTGGCATTCTGGCGGAGAGGGCCTCCCGGCTGGAGGAGGAGCTGAGGCGCCTGGCAGCTCTCATCGCCAGCGATGAAGGGCGCCTGCAGGAGATCGAGGGATCAAAGAGGCTTTGGAATGAGATCGGCCCCGCTCTGGAGAGGCTGGCCGGGATTCAGGCGAGGCTGGAGATGCTCGAGCCCAGGAGGACCCGCTACGAGGAGATCTCCCGGAAGACGGCAGTGGCAAAGGCCAGGCTGGAGGGGGAGAGATCGGGGCTGGAGAGGGATGAGAAGAGGCTCATGCAGCTTTTAGAGGATAGAGCCCGGCTGGAAGAGCTTTTTCCCCATGAGAAGGAGTATGAGGAGCTTCAAATTCTCCTGGCCCGGCTGGAAGGGTTGCGGGAGAGGCATGCAAAGATCAGCCTCTCCCAAAAGGAGGATATCATTCGGCTGGAGGGGGCGAGGTCAAACCTGCTCCGGGCAGAGAGGGCAATAGAGGAGCTGCAGGGGGTGGCAGCCAGGTACGAAGAGCTTCAGCCAGCGGCAGAAGAGGAGAGGAGGCTGAGGTCAGTGCAGGCAGAGCTGGCACTGGAGAGGGAAGGGCAGAAGGAAAAAGAGCTCCTGCAAAGCCAGAGGAGGGCCCTGGCGGAGAGGATTGCCATCTTGCAGTCCGGGAGAGCAGAGGTTCAAGAGAGCATTGAGGGGCTGGGTGACCTGGAAGAGAGAGAGGCTGAACTGCGCCGCCAGGACAGGGATCTTGATTCTCTCGGATCCGAACTGAACAATGCCCTGGCCGATCTCAGGGGCAGTCTGAAGGTTCAGGAGACGGCATATCAGGAGAACGAGAGGGCCATAAAAAAGGTCAGATCTTTGGGAGAAGGGGGGCTCTGTCCCACCTGCGAGAGGCCTTTGGAGGGGCAGAGGGAGATGCTCTTGGAGAAGTATCAGTCCGCTCTGGCCCGGGCGCGAGGGGAGAGGGAGAGGCTGATGGGTCTGGCAGGCTCACTCACTGAGAGGATTGAGGGGGTGGCAGGCTCTCGCAGCCGGCTGGCCCGGGCCTTTGATGATCTGAATGCCAAAAGGAGCCGGCTTTCTGCTCTGCAGGCCGATCTGAAAAATCTCGATCTGCGGATCCGGGAGGCAGATGGAGGGCTGGAGGAGGTCGACAGCAGGCTCCTACCTCTTGCCGATGTGGCCTTTGATCCGGCCAGGCTCACAGCAGTTGAGGCCGATCTGGCCGATCTCGCCCCGCTGGTTTCTGAGTGGCAGAGCCTGGCGGTGCGAAAGGAGGAGCTGCCCCGCAGGATCATGGAAAGGGAGGCTCTGGAAGAGGAGATAGGTGCCCTGGTGGAGAGGGGGCAGCGTCTGGCGGAGAAGCTCAGGGAGCTGGGCTACTCGGAGCCTCAATATACCGAGGCTAAGAGAAGGTGGGAGAGCATCAAGCCTCTGCACGAGCAGTATATCACCCTCCTGGAGAGGACAAAGGAGATCCCTGCTCTGCAGGAGAAGACTGAATTTCAGAGGGGGGAGATAGAGAGAGCCTCCCAGCAGCTGGAGGAGCTGAAAAGATCGGGAAAGGAGGTCGGCTTTGATCCAGAGGAGTATCGCTCCTTGCAGGAGAACAGAAAGCTTCTCGCCCCGGCTGGGGAGGAGGCGAGCAGAATAAGGATCCATCTGGCTTTGGAGCCAGAGGTGACCGGCAGACTGGCGGAGGCGAGGGAGGCTCAAAGGGCGCGGCAGCTGGATATCGCCCGGATAAGGGCAGAGGCGGAGGCTTTGGCCTACAGCCAGGCGGCCCATGAGCAGGCAAAGCTCGCCCTGGCCGGGGCGGAGAGGGATCTGGCGGCCGCACAGAGGGATCTATCTGACAGGAGGATTCGTCTGGGGGTCCTGAAGGCAGAAAAAGAGAGGCTGAAAGGGGAGGAGAAGAGAAAGGAGGAGCACCAAAAGAGGCTGGACGAGAGCACCAGGATGCTGGAGGTGGTGGAGGTCACCCGCAACCTGATCAATGATTTCATGGATCAGGTTCTGATCCGGGTGAAAAACGACATCGCCAAGGCGGCCAGCGAAATCCTGGAGGAGGTTTCGGGAAAATACAGTCTGCTTAAGATCGATGAGGACTTCAACATTCAGGTGGAGGACGGCGGCAACTACTATCCCATCTCCCGCTACTCCGGGGGAGAGATCGATATGATCGCTGTATCGGTGCGGGTGGCCATAAGCGAGTACCTGATGCGCTTCGGACCGGATGGTGAGAGCTACTCCTTCCTGATCCTGGATGAGGTCTTCGGCAGCCAGGATATCGAGCACCGGGAGAAGATGATCCAGATGCTGAGGAGCTTAGAAGAGCGTTTTCCCCAGGTCATCGCCATCAGCCACATAAGCGACGTGCAGGGGCAGTTCGATAATACGCTGCAGGTGGTGGAGGACGAGCTGGGGAACAGCAGGGTGGAGGCGATTTGATCTATCAACTCATCATCCAGCCGAGAGCACAGCGGTTCCTTAAGAAGCTAAGAAAGAAAAATCCGGATGCAGCATCAGAAATAGTAATGGATATATTTGAGCTAAAAAATGATCCCAAGACGTCGCTTGATGCCTTAATAGACTCCTTGACCGACAAAGAGATTGATGAGTTGAACGCCGATGAAGGAGCCTATGCCTTTTGAGGAGTTTTGCAGAAAAGCGGGCATTAAACTTCAAAAATAATTAAGATAGCTCTAGACCCTCAGCCCTTCATCTTTCGGGCCTTTAGAGGCTGTCTGAGGGCGATCTTATCCATTTCAACATAGAAGCCAGCTTAGAACCGTTTGCCTGGATTTCTCCGCTCAGCATGCTTCACCCCAGAGCATAGCGCAGCAGCCCCGCCAGCTTCAAGCCATCCCAGTCCAGGCGGCGAAGCATCCTCACCATCAGCCGGCTGGGCCGGTCGATATCCCCGTGCTCCTCTATGCTCTTTATCAGCCCGGGCCTTGCAGCCAGATAGCCCAGCACATCGTCCAGCTCTGCAGCGCTCATCCGGTTCAGCATCCGGTTGGCCCTCATGCCTATCTCCAGCTCCCGGCCCAGAATTGCCCGCCAGGTGTGATCGTACTCCTGCAGCCTCCGGGCAGAGCAATCCTCCTCCAGGGCGGCTGCAGCAGCCACGCGGCCGGCGACCTTGGCCGCCACCAGTGCAGGATAGATCCCTCCCCCCGAGGTGGGCTTGACCTGGCCGGCAGCATCTCCCACCACCAAAAGGCCCTCTGCCACCGTCCGGGCGGGCGGGCCCAGGGGCAGGCCGCCCACATTTATCGCTGTTGCCGATCCCAGGATCCTCTCTCTTATCCCCTCCTGCCCCAGGAATCTCTGTAGATGCTGCCATCCCCTGCTCCTGGCGCAAAGACCTATGCGGGCGGCCTCCTCCCCTGTAGGTATCACCCAGGCGAAGAGGCCCGGTGCTGCTCCCAGGTGCAGCTCCACTGACTCGGGATCCTCTACTGAAAAGGGAACCTCCACCTGCGCTCCGGAGAGAATCACCTCCGGAGGCATGATCCCCGCCTGGCGGGCCAATCTGCCCCTCACACCTTCTGCACTGATGACAATCGAGGCCCGGATCTCTTCCCCACCGGCCAGGTGGAGAACGCTCTCTTCTCCCTCTCGCCTTATTCCTCTAACCGTCGAGCAGAGCCTCATCTCCGCCCCCCGCCCTCAGGGCCTCGCAGGCCAGTTCCCGGTCAAAGAGCCTCCTGTCAACGACGCTGGCCCTTGGAGCCCGAGCTTTGAAGTCCAGCCGGCTGCCACCAGGAGAGAATATCGCCGCCCCTCTCATCTCCTGCAGGACAGAGGATCTGCCTGGAAGCTCCGACTCCGCCATAGCCCCCAAGCCGAGCAGGCCGGCACACTGCACCGGCCAGCCCACTGCCGAATGCTCCTCTAAGAGGAGGGTTCTGGCTTTGGCCTTGGCGGCATATCTGGCGGCCATGGAGCCCGCCGGGCCGGCGCCGATGATGGCTACATCAAAGCCTTCCCTCAGATGAGGCACCTCTCCAGATATTCTGCCAGCTCTTCTATAGAGTCGATCCGCTCATCAACCGGCCTGCCATTCGATACGCAGTTGTACACCAGATCCCAGGAGGAGTAGTCCCTCATCAGCCTGAGGACAGGCTCCCCCTTTGCCGTCCAGGCGATCTCCATCTCATAACGCATCCACTGGCCACCCTCCTGCCTTAGCTCGAAGTTCTGGCAGGCCCCGGTGGCCCCACCAGAAAAGACCATTCCTCTCCCCTCTTTTTTTTCATCGATCTGCTCATCGATTTGCCCATCGATCCGCTCATCGATCTGCACATCGATGAACAACCTTATCCAGCTGATGTATTTCGAGTAACGGTAGGCTCCCTCAGCCAGACATACGGGCCCTTCCCAGCCTGGGATCTCTCTCATTCTCTCCATACCTCCTCCCGCCTGAATTCACCCCATCCAGATTGTACTGCCCGCATATGCCTCTTGCGGGCAGTCAAGGCGGCCTGCTGAGGCAAAAGCATTTGTACAATCCTGGGCATAATAATACTCTATGGCCGATGTAGCGCAGCTCACAGAGGAGACCGGAGGTAAGGATGGAGACGGAGAGGAGGATGAGGCCTCAACTACCTCTGCCCCTCCCAGGACCATCTGGTCGGGGAGCCTGCGAATAGGCCTGATCAACATCCCGGTCAAGGCCTTCTCCATGACCAGGAACACCCGCATCAGCTTTCGCATGCTTCACAGAACTTGCCAGACTCCCATCTCCTTCAAGCGCTACTGCCAGGAAGGGGAAGAGGTCTCGCTCGCTGATATCGTTTATGGTTATCCCCTGGGAAGAGATAAGTATGTGATTTTGGGGAAAGAGGAGATCGATAAGGCGAAGCCCGAATCCAGGAGGACCATCGCCCTGGACCGCTTCGTCAACTTCTTTGAGGTCGACCCACATTATTTTGAGAAGACCTATCTGCTCCTGCCCGACCGCTCTGAGGAGGCCTACTCTCTATTGAGGGCGGTGATGGAGAAGACGGGCAAAGCGGCCATCGGCAGGATCACCATACACTCCCGGGAGAGGCCCGTCCTGGTCCACTACTACCGCCAGGCAATAGCCGCCACCACTATGAGATATCCGGAGGAGATCTTGGATCCGGCGGGATATAGTGTGCTCAGAGAGCTTCCTTCGCCATCGGAAAAGGAGATGGAGCTGGCCCTGGAGATCGTTCGCAGCCTGACCGGCCAGCTGGATTTCAGCGACTATGAGGATGAGTACAGGAAGAGAATCGAGGCCCTGGTCAGATCCAAGATGGAGGGGATGGTGATTGTGCCGGAGAAGAAGAGGGAGAAGCCCCCTGCCCGGAGCCTGATGGAGGCCCTCCGGGCAACGGCCGATTCACTGAAATGAATCTCATCAAGCCGATGCTGGCTGTATCCGGCCAGCCCTTCAGCAGAGAGGGCTGGATCTTCGAGCCGAAGATAGATGGGACCCGCTGCATAGCCTCGACCCGGAAAAGGGCCCAGCTCACAAATCGCAGGCTGGCGGATATCAGCTATCGCTATCCGGAGCTGGTAGATGTCCTGAGCAGCCTGAAGGGCGAGGCCGTCGTGGACGGCGAGATCACAGTCTTCAAGAAGGGCATCCCGAGTTTCCGCTCTTTAGCGGAGCGGGACCATCAGAACGATCCAATCAAGATAGACTACCTCTCTCAAAGCATGCCGGCAAGCTATGTGGTATTCGATATCCTTCATCTGAATGGCAGGAGCCTGATGCATCTGCCCCTCCGGGAGAGAAAGAGGATTTTATTCCAGGAACTGGAGCAGGATCTGGAGAATAGCGAGAGTATGAGCCTCATCGACTCTTTTCCGGAGAGGGGAGGACTATTTCCAGGCCGCCCTCAAGATGGGGATCGAGGGAGTGGTGGGCAAGAGGCTTGATTCGCCCTATCTTCCCGGTACGAGGAGCCAGGACTGGGTGAAGATCAAAAAGAGCCTCAAGCTGGATTTGGTTGTGGGCGGCTACATTCCCGGCAAAGGGGATCGAAGACCCTATTTTGGCGGACTCCTCCTCGGAGCCTACAGCCAGGGCAAGCTGACCTATATCAGCAGAGTGGGATCCGGCTTCACTGATGAGGAGCTGCGGGATATCAGCCGCCGTTTTTTGCCCAGGGAAGAGCCTCCGTTCTCCGATCCGCCGGCGACGCCACAGGCAAGATGGCTTGAGCCGAGGATGGTGGTACAGGTCACTGCACTGGAGATAACTGCTGAGGGCGGCCTGAGGGCTCCGGTATTCTTGCGCCTGAGGGATGACAAGGAGCCCGAGGAGTGCACACTGGACCAAATAGCATAGCCTGAAGGATGGGTCAGGGGTTGAAGGATGGGGCAGGTTTTTTTGTTCTTTGTATCTCCACGGTGAAATCGCAATATTTGGGATCGGCCACAGAGGTACTTAAGAGAATTCTCTGCCCACATCATCCTCATAATCCGGCAAAGAGCCGGTCTTCTCAACTGCAGATCATAGCCCCAGACGGATATGCTTTATCTCCAGGAATGACTGCAGGCCGTAGAGCCCCAACTCCCGGCCGATGCCGCTCTCCTTCCAGCCTCCAAAGGGCATCTGATGGTCCATGACATTGTTGATGTTGACCCCTACCCCTCCTGCCTCCAGCCTCTCTGCTGCCCGAATGCCTGTGGTGATGTCGCTGGTGTAGATGTATGCTGCAAGGCCGTAATTCGAGTCGTTTGCCAGCCTTATGGCCTCATCCAGGGTCTTGAATCTCATGACCGGAGCTACCGGCCCGAAGGTCTCCTCCCTCATGATCCTCATGCTGTGGTCGGCCCCGCCCAGGACGGTGGGCAGGAAGAAGTAGCCCTTATCGAAGGCCTCCCCCTCAGGCTCCCGGCCGCCGGAGAGCAGCTCAGCTCCCTTGTTCAGGGCATCGGCCACATGCTCTTTGGTCCTGGATCTCTGCTCTCTGCTGAACATCGGTCCCAGGTCCACATTCTCCTCCAGGCCGTTGCCGATCCTCAGCCGCTCAGCCTGGCGGACCAGTAGCTCGCCAAACTCCTCTGCTATCTCCTCTGCTACATAGACCCGGTTGACGCTGATGCAGATCTGTCCCATGTTGGAGAAGGCCCTCTGGGCGCAGGCAGCAGCCGCTTTTTCGATATCGGTATCAGCACAGACGATGAAGGGCGAGTTCCCCCCCAGCTCCAGGGAGACGCGCTTGATCCGATCGGCTGCATGGGCCATTATCCATCTTCCGGTCTCAGTCTGGCCGGTGAAGGCGATCTTCCTGGAGATGGGGTTTTCCACCAGTTCTGCGCCCACCTCTTCGCCCGGGCCGTGGACCACATTGACTGCCCCTGCGGGAAGGCCGGCCTCATGGACTGCTCGCAAGAACTCTGTGGCGGCGACGGGGGCACGGCTGGGTGGTTTGGCCACAAATGTGCAACCTGCAGCCAGGCACGGCCCCACCTTCCAGGAGAGAAGGTCCACCGGATAGTTCCAGGGAGTGATGAGGGCAGCGACTCCCACCGGCTGGCGGATGACGATGCTCCTGCCCCGGTGGGTTGCCAACCACTCTCCGACGTTCCTTCTGCCCTCTTCAGCATAGTAGTCCAGGATATCGGCAGAGGAGAGGATCTCAGCCCGGGCATTCTTCAGAGGCTTTCCCTGCTCCTGGGTCAGCAGGCGGGCCATGGTCTCAGATCTCTCCCGCACCAGCTCAGCGGCAGAATGCAGTATCTCCGCTCTCTTTTCGCTGGAGGTTTCAGACCAGACTGCAAATGCCCTCTTCGCCGCCTCCAGGGCCAATCGGGCATGCTGGCGGGTTCCAGATGATACAACAGCTACTGCCTCCTGGTCTGCCGGATTGTAGATCGTCTTCGCATTATGGGATGAGATGGAAAGCTGCTCCCCATCGATTATCATATGAGTCTGATGCATGAAAACCTCCGCCTAATCTATCCGATTATCTGTTCCATTGTCAATTCCGTCCCTTCCGGCTGATAACCTTTGGGCCTGCGGCAGTCAAGCGGGCACCGCTCTATGCTGCTGCCTATGCCTTCATCCAGGAAAGATGCATCGTCCGCCGCCGTCCACAGACTTGTATAACATTTATATGGGTATAAGCATTATCGAAGCGGAGATAATGATCGAACAAACATCGATTCGAGGTTCATTATAGATGAAGTCGCCATGTGAGGAGATCGTCTGGGATGTGCTTCCCAGCATCAGAGCGGCTATTGCCGAAGAGCTGATCAAGAGAGGAATATCTCAGAAGGATGTATCCAGGATGCTGGGAATCACCCCGCCCGCTGTATCCCAGTATGTCTCAAAGAAGAGGGGCTATAATATTGAATTCAGAGAGGATATCAGGGAAGCTATAGGAGAGTTGGCTGAGGATCTCATCGAGGGAAAGGTCGATGATCTGGTAAAGAGGATTTGTGGGATTTGCCGCATGCTTCAAGAGGATGAGAGTGCTTGTATCCCTACAAGATGCAAAGGGAAATAGTAGCCGTCAAAAACATCTCCCATCGAGCGTTACCACCTCCCATCGAGCGTTACCACCTCCCATCGAGCGTTACCACCTCCCATCGAGCGTTACCACCCACCTACCCCCCAGGCGTTACCACCTCCCATCGAGCGTTACCACCTCCCATCGAGCGTTACCACCTCCCATCGAGCGTTATCATCTCCCATCGAGCAGCATCATCTCCCATCGAGCATCATCATCCCCCATCGAGCGCTATCATCTCCCATCGAGCAGCATCATCTCTCACATCTTCTGATTGCCTCATCGGTGAAAGGGTGTCTTTGGGATATTAAAAATGGACCTGAATGGCGAACTTGAGCGAAAGCTAATGGATCTGAAACGCCGGATTGGAGAGAGGAGGAGTCTTCTTGTCTCTTATTCTGGAGGAGTGGACAGCAGCCTCCTGGCCAGGCTGGCTCATGATGTCCTGGGTGAGAGGGCTATGGCAGTGATCTTGGACAGCGAGACCTATCCCAGAGGCGAGCTGGAGAAAGCTGTTGCCCTGGCAGAAGCCATCGGCCTCAGGCTGAGGGTGGAGAGGTTCTCCATCCTCGATGACCGGGATTTCGCCCTGAACCCAGCCACACGCTGCTATATCTGCAAAAAAAAGGGCATCGCCATTCTCAAGAGGGTAGCACTTGAAGAGGGCATTGACTGCATCGCCGATGGGGTGAACGCCGACGATCTCGATGATTACAGGCCTGGCATCGCCGCCTGCAGCGAGGAGGGGATCTGGCATCCATTCATCGACTCAGGGTTAACCAAAAAGGATATCCGCTCCCTGGTCAGAGATCTGGGACTGCCAGTCTGGGACAAACCCTCATCCGCCTGTCTGGCCTCGCGCATTCCCTATAATGAGAGGATCACAGAGGAGGGCTTGAGGATGGTGGAGGAGGGGGAGGAGTACCTGAAGGGCCTGGGCTTTGGACAGCTGCGAGTGAGGATGCAGGGAAGAACGGCACGAATCGAGCTGGAGGACCGGGATATGGAACGGGCATTACTCCAGCGGGAGGAGATCGCCATGAGGCTGAAGGGCATTGGCTTTGAATATGTGACCCTGGATTTAGAGGGCTACAGAAGCGGCAGCTCAAACGAGGTATTGTGAATTATCTGAATGTTCAAGAGATAAGATCCGATTTTCCCATCCTCGGCGATCTCATCGATCTCATATACCTGGATAATGCCGCCACCAGCCTCACCCCGGAACCAGTCTTAGAGGTGCTCTTGGGCTACTACCGCCATTACAGGGCCAATGTGGGGCGAGGGGTCTACCGCCAGGCTCAGATGGCCGACCAGAGATACAGAGACGCTCACCAGAAGGTGGCAGCCTTTGTGGGTGGCGAGGATGGAACGGCAATCTTCACCAGGAATGCTACCGAGTCCATCAATATGGTCGCCCGTGGCCTGGACTGGAAGAGGGGGGACAGGATCGTCACCACATTGCTCGAGCACCACTCCAACCTCCTGCCCTGGATGAGGCTGAAGCAGAAGGGGATCGATCTGGAGGTCATAGCTCCGGACAGAGCAGGAAGGATCGATCTGGCCGATTTGGAGAGGGCCATAAACAGGAAGACCAGGCTTGTGGCCATGAGCCATCTATCCAATTCCCTGGGCAGCATTCAGCCTGCAAGAGAGGTTGGCCGGATCTGCCGGGAGAGAGGAGCCCTCTTTCTACTGGATGCTGCTCAGTCCCTGCCCCATATGCAGGTGAGTGTCAGGGACATAGATTGCGATTTTCTCTGTTTCTCCGGCCACAAGATGCTCGCCCCCACCGGCTCTGGGGTTCTCTGGGCCAGGGCAGGCTGCCTTGCGGGCAAAGGGCAGGAGCAGGAGAGCGGGAAGAAGGCGGGCGGCAGTGCACTTGAGCCCCTGCTGGTGGGAGGAGGGATGGTGGAGGATGTCTTCGAGGACAGCTTCACCATCAAACAGGGCTATGAGGGCTATGAGGCGGGAACGCCTGACATCTCCGCTGGCATTGGCCTTGGGGCTGCAGTGGACTATCTGGCCCGAACAGGGATGGAAAAGATCCATGAGCATGAGATGATGCTCACCAGGAAGCTTCTAAACGGGCTGGAGGGCATAGAAGGCCTGCAGGTCTACGGACCGGGGAGTGATAGCCTGAAGATGCGGGGAGGGGTGGTCTCCTTCGGGATTGAGGGTCTATTGCCCCATGAGATCGCTCTGATGCTTGACCAGGCCTCAAACATCTGTATTCGCTCCGGGCATCACTGCTGCCTTCCTCTGATGAGGCATCTGGGGCTTAAGAATGGCACCGCCCGGGCATCGCTCTATCTTTACAATACCGAGGTGGAGGTCGAGAAGCTCTTGGGGACGTTGGAGCAGATCGCCAGGATGGCCTAGAGCCGGTGGTCTGGGAGGGCTGGAGGCACAGGGGAGGTCAGAGAAGGTGATTGAGGACTTTGAGTGTTTGAGGGTGGATGGTGATGTGGTCCACAGGGCCGCCTGCCCAGTGGTAGAGGAGGTGCCCCTCTCCATTTTCATTAACGGCCGCCATTTTACCACTGCCATGATCAGCCCCCAGATGAGACGGGAGTTTGTGGCCGGGCATCTTTATTCTGAGAGGATTGTCTCCCAGGTGCAGGAGATCGAGTCTTTGGAGGTGGAGGGGGATGTGGCCCGGGTCATCGTCACCAACCCCATCCGGGCGGTAGTTCCCAGGAGGCCGATTGTGAGCGGCTGCGGGGGAATTGCCTCCTTTCTGGATGAGGCCAGGCTTCCCAGGATACGATCCGGTCTGACTATAAGCATGGAGCAGGCGAGGGAGGCGATGAAGGCCATATCCCTCTCCAAGACGCACATAGCTACGGGCGGGGTGCATTCTGTGGGTTTATTCGATCAGTCCGGCCCTCTCACCATTGTTGAGGATATCAGCCGCCATAACGCATTGGACAAGGCCATAGGGATTCAGATCCTCAAGGGGGAGGAATTCGACTTTGGGCGGATGTTTGCTGCCTGCACCGGCCGGGTCTCCTCTGATATGGCCCTGAAGTGCTCTGTGGCAGGCATACCAATAGTTGTCTCCCGCGGTGCGACGACAGGCCTTGCCATATCCATTGCCCAGAGGACGGGCCTTGGTATCATCGGTTTCCTGCGGGGCAAGAGGCTGACCGTTTACAGTAATCCAGAGAGGTTTGAGATTGGCTGAGGAGGGAATGCTCTGCTCTCTGTGCCGGAAACGGGCGGTAATCTCCCAGCGCTACCTCGGCCGGCAGCTCTGCCAGGATCATTTCGTCCGGGATTTCGAGGGGCGGATGGTCCAGAGCATTGAGAGAAGCAGGATGATCGAGGAGGGGGAGAGGATTGCTGTGGCGGTAAGCGGGGGGAAGGATAGCACCGCCCTTCTCTTTGCCCTGTCCAGGGCCTTCGCCGAAAGGGAGGTGGAGCTGGTGGCGGTTACTGTGGATGAGGGCATCGCCGGCTACCGGGATGATACCATCCTGGCTGCAGAGAGGATCGCCCGGCAGTTGGGGATCGAGCAGGTGATCGTCTCTTTCCGGGAGGAGTACGGCTATGATCTGGACGAGATGGTGGTGGGATCTGAGGTTGCCCCCTGCACCCACTGCGGTGTCTTCCGCAAGAGCTCATTGAACCGGGCGGCGAAACGCCTGGGCGCAGCAAAGCTTGCCACCGGGCACAATCAGGATGATGAGGCTCAGTCGGTGATGATGAACTATCTGAAAGGGGACATAGAGCGATTGATGCGCTTCCGCCCCCGCAGAGAGCAGCCGGGGTTGGTGCCCAGGATCAAGCCCCTGCGAGACCTTCCTGAGAAGGAGATCGCCCTTTATTCCATTCTCAATGGCATCTATTTCGAGTCGAGGGAATGCCCTTATGCTCAGCTGGCTCTGAGAGCAGATGTGCGGGATATGATGAATCGGATGGAGAGCCTCTTTCCCGGAACCCGGCAGAGGACATTGAGGGGATTCGAGAGGATCGAGGCTCTCTGCAAAGAGGGCTGGGGGCAGATGGAGCTGGCAGAGTGCAGGGAGTGCGGTGAGCCCTGTGTGGGAGAGAGATGCAAGGCCTGCGAGCTATTGGGCAGGCTGAGGGGATGATCGATATCTATCCCACACAGGCCCTCACCGGCAGAGAAGAGAAGCTGAAAAGGATATCCCGGATATGCGCCTTTCACGGCCCTGATGATTGCATGCTGGGCCGAAGAAGCACGACAGCCATATAAATAAAATAGTGAGGCCAGAATCCCTCTGGCCTCATCCCCTTATTCGCCAGGGCATCTATGCTGCCTTGGCTTTGGAGAACTTCTTGTACAGCTCGAACTCCGAAGCAGTAGGCTGGACCTTCTTCAGTGCCTCCTCAAAGTGTTTTTTAGAGACCTTGTACTCGCAGATCTCATCATCTGCCTTGCATTGGCCGGCGAGGACATACTCCCGGATGGCCAGCATCACTGACTCATTGACCACTGCACCCAGGTCGGCGCCGGAGAACTTGTCCGTTCTCTTGGCCATGTCCTCTAAATCCACGTCCTCAGCCAGGGGCTTCTTGGCGGTGTGGATCTTCAGGATCTCCAGGCGGGCCTCCTCATCTGGCATACCGATCTCGATCAGCCTGTCGAACCTGCCCGGACGGAGCAGGGCGGCATCGATGATATCCGGCCGGTTGGTGGCGGCGATCACCATCACATCGTTCAGCGACTCCAGGCCGTCCAGCTCAGTGAGGATCTGAGAGATCACCCTCTCTGTGACATGAGAGTCGCTGCTCATGCCCCCCCTGGTGGGAGCGATGGAGTCGATCTCATCCAGGAAGACCACCGATGGTGCTGCCTGTCTGGCCTTGCGGAAGGTCTCTCTCACCGCCTTCTCCGATTCGCCCACCCATTTGCTCAGGAACTCCGGGCCCTTGATGCTGATGAAGTTGGCCTGGCTCTCCGTAGCCACAGCTTTGGCGAGCATGGTCTTGCCCGTTCCAGGGGGGCCGTAGAGCAGAATTCCTCGCGGCGGCTTGGCATCCATATGCTCGAAGAGCTTGGCATAGGTCAAGGGCCATTCCACAGACTCTATCAGCTGCTGCTTGACATCATCCAGTCCGCCGATCTCATTCCAGTGCACATTGGGTGATTCGATCATCACCTCGCGCATGGCAGAGGGCTCCATCTCCCGCAGGGCTGAATGGAAGTCCTCGTTGTTGACCTCGATCTTGTTGAGGGTCTCTGCTGGTATGGACTCGACCTCCAGATCGATCTCCGGCAGCACCCGGCGGATGGCGCGCATGGCCGCCTCCCTGGCCAGGGCAGCGAGATCTGCTCCCACGAAGCCATGGGTCACATCGGCGAGCTTCTCCTGGTTCACGTCCTTGGCCAGGGGCATTCCTCTGGTATGGATCTGCAGGATCTCCAGACGGGAGTTCCTGTTGGGAACTCCGATCTCAATCTCCCTGTCGAACCTTCCCGGCCTGCGCAGGGCTGGATCGATGGAGTCCGGCCGGTTGGTGGCAGCGATGACCACCACCTTGCCCCGGGTCTCCATGCCGTCCATCAGGGCTAAGAGCTGAGCTACCACCCGGCGTTCCACCTCCCCTGTTACCTCCTCTCTCTTGGGAGCGATGGAGTCGATCTCATCGATGAGGATGATGGAAGGTGCATGCTCCTCGGCAGTCTTGAATAGCTGTCTGAGCTTCTCCTCGGATTCGCCATAGTACTTGGACATGATCTCCGGACCGCTCAAGGTCTCGAAGTGAGCATGGGTCTCAGAGGCCAGAGCCTTGGCCAGCAGAGTCTTGCCCGTGCCAGGCGGACCGTAGAGCAGAACCCCCTTGGGTGCCTCAACCCCCAGCCGCTCGAACAGCTCTGGGTGCTTCATGGGAAGCTCAATCATCTCCCTGACCTTCTTGATCTCCGCAGAGAGGCCGCCTATGTCCTCATAAGTGATGAGAGGTCCGATCTTCTCCTCTTTGGCCGGCTTATCAGAGATATTGATCTTTGTCCGCTCGCCGATCACCGTCCCCTCCTTGGTGGGAGAGACGCGGGTGGCCATGAGCTCGATCTTTCTGCCCATCACAGAGATCTCGATTATGTCGCCCCGGGTTATTACCCGGCCTTCCATGTATCTCTTCAGGTACTCCTCCCCGCCGGTGATGCGAAGGGGAACAGTAGGAGCGAAGAGCACAGTCTCAGCCGGTACGGCCTGTGCGATCTTGAGTGGAACCCGGTCGTCTATGCTTACACCGGCGTTCCTGCGGGTGTTTCCGTCCAGCCGGACTACGCCTGTGCCTGTATCCTCGGGATAGCCCGGCCAGACCATTGCTGCAGTCTTCTTCTTTCCCAGGATGCTTACAACATCTCCCGCCTGCCAGCCCATCTCATTCAATATCTGCGGGTCAACCCTGGCAATGCCCCTTCCCACATCAGTGGGGCGGGCTTCAATGATCTTAAGTGTGACTTCTTCTGCCATCAGAATCCTCCGTTCGTGGTTATTTCATCATTGCTCTTTTTTTTTGTTCTGGTCGTTTAATCGTCATCCAAATGAGTTTTATCTGATCGTCATTCCCTTTTATCTGATCATCATCCTTGATACCTGATATTACTAACCTTTAGTTAGTGTACAGATGGCTATTTAAACTTTGCGGTGCTTCTGTGACTCTTTGGTGAAATCAGATTTTATGGGCCTCATCAAAAAGACAGCAAGCACAGGGGAAGACTCTCTGCAGCACATCGCCCACGTGATTCGACGAAGAGCCAGATACCGCAAGGTGCCTGCAACGCTATCCCTTTGGATTGTTTATCCCTTCAGATCGCCTATTTCATCTTTCACCTGCCGGTGCCTGGCAGAGGTCGCCAAGAAGAGCGATCGGAACAGCTCTTGTGAATGGGCTTTGATCACTCTTACCCCCTCCTCGGTTATCCCTCCCTCTGTCGCCACCATGAAGATCAGCTCATCAAAGCTCATATCCTCCAGGAGAGCTGCCGTCCCGATCAGGGTCTTCCTGATCAGCTTCTCAGCCTGATCTCTATCTAACTTCTCATCCCTCCGGGAGGCTTCAAGGGCGAACTCCCTGAGGAGGGCACAGATATATGCCGGCCCGCAACTGGTGAGATCGGATAGCACATCGAGCTGCTCTTCTGTCACCTCCGCCGGCCAGCCGATAGCCCGGAAGAGTCTGAATAGCTGAGATCTGTCATCCTCTGAAGCATCATCGCTCAGGACCAGAAGGGTAACTCCCAGCCCCTTGCTGCTGGTGATGCTGGGAATGGCGCGGGCGGTCCTGGCCTGGCATAGCCCTTGTATCCGGGAGAGGGGAAAGTCCATCGCCATCGAGACCACCAGCTTATCTGGGGTGAGATGCTCATGGATCTCAGATATCACCTCCTCCAGATCCATAGGCCGCACGCAGAGAAATATGATATCCGACCTCTTCGCCACCTCATGATTATTTGCTGCCCTCACCCCCAGCTCCTCTGCCAGTCTCAAGGCCTTCTTTTGACTGCGATTGCTCACCCAGAGCCTCTCTTTTTCTATCGCTCCCCTGCGGATGGATGCTTCTGCCAGCATGCTCCCCAGGTGGCCGGTGCCGATTATGCCGAAGTCCGTCATGCCCGGTTGAACTCCGAGTCATAAGCCTCGCGAAGCTTATCCGCAATTTCGCTGCTGGATAACTTCTGCCCGGCAATGGTGGAGAAGGCCTCGGCATAATCGGGCTCAAGACGGCTCAGACTCTCACTTCCCTGGAATATCACATCTACCAGATAGCGGAAATCATCGGCGGATAGCTTCTTCAGCCGGGCTTCAAAGTCCGCCAGCCCTCGAGAGTGATGGTTGGCCAGCGGAGGGAGAATGTTCAGATACTCGATCTGGTATCCATGCCGCTCCATCTCCACAATTTCTGGTGCCAGCTTTCGTAGAATCTCCAAATCGCGCTCGTTCAGATCTCGGGCCATAGAGAACTGTATGCACTGCAAAAATATATCGTTATCCTATGTTATTTGACATGTGCTATTTGACATGTGCTATTTGACATGTGATATCTGGCACTATCTCACGGATTGCGATATCCAGTCAAGATATGGCCCATAGCCGCTGGTTATCGGGAGAACGATGATCTCGGGAAGCTCATAGCTGTGCAGCTCTCTGATCCTCGATATAATCCTCTCAATGCTGCTCTGTTTTGTCTTTATGATCAAGAGCTCCTCATGCTCCAAATTGAGCTTGCTGTCCCAAAGATAACAGGATTTGACTCTTGAGATGTTAACGCATGCAGCCAGATGCTCCTCTACCAGCGATTTTGCTATCTCCTCTCCGTTCTGGGGAGAGGCAGTGCAGAGCACCACCCTGTACGGACCGCTCTCGATATTCATCTCTTGGGGCCTGGCATTCTCAACATCTCCATATCGATTTCCGCTGCTCGCTTCCACCCAGCGCTCGCCATTCTCTCCCCTCTCCTTCTTCCAGATGGGAGCCCTCCTCTTCAGCTCATCGATGATGTATCTGCACCCCTCGAAGGCCTCAGCCCTGTGAGGAGCAGAGCAGACGATGGCCACTATGCTCTCCCCCACTGCCAGCCGGCCGGTGCGGTGGACCACCTGGGCCGAGAGCAGGCCGAAGCTGCGCATGGCCTCGGAGCGGATCAGATCGATCTCTGCCTCCGCTGCCTCATGGAAGGCCTCCACCTCCATCATCTGGATGCCGTCATCTCTGACCGTACCCAGGAAGGTGACAATGGCGCCGGAGCCCTCTCCCTTCGCCCTCTGGACCATCTCCTCCAAAGAGATCTCCCTCTCTGTGATCTCAATCAACGCCCTCAGCCTCCTGCCACTGGGGGGAAGATAGCCAGCTCATCGCCCTCGGCCAAGGGGATGGAGAGATCATTCACAGGATCAATCCTCTTCTTATTGATCATGAGCAGGACATAATCCTCAAGCCCCCCTGAATGATCGAAAGCCTGCTCTTTGAAGGCAGGGGATATCGATCCAATGGCCTCCAGGAGGGAGAGAACAGTCGAACCCTCCGGGATCTCCATATCCCTCTCCTTCCCCAGTATCTCTCGAAATAGGGCGAATGCCCTGACCTTCACCATCATTTGCCCGAACCCTTCTTTTTCCCTTTTTCTATTCCTTTGTTTTCCTTTTCTCTGCTTCTTCTCTTTCCTTTTCTCTATTTCCTGTTTTTCTTCTCTTCTTCTCTTATTCCCTGTTTTCTATTTTTTTTGTCTACTTTTTATTTTTTATATAGATCGCCGAAGCTGATGATGGCTCTCTTAGTCTCTGCCCCCTCACCGGCTGAAACCCTCTTCTGACCCTCTTTCAGCGTCTCTTTGATCTTCCTGGCCTCGCTCTCCCTCAGCCGGGCGATCTCCTCTGGTGAGTCAACGCCCATGACGAATGTGCCGTGACAGGGTTTGACATAGGTGAAGAGCACCTCCTCGCCTCTCACTCCCAATGCCACCGGGGGGACGCCGATGATATAATAATCTTTGAAGATCTTGTATCCCGGGTCGACATAATAGACCTCCTCTGAGTTCTTCTCAATGAAGTCGCGCGCCTCTTTGAATGATGTCCTCTCCAGATACAGCCTGTACTTCAACTGCTCAATACAGCTCAAATTACCACCTTGTCTATCTTTCTCATCAGGGGCCCAGGATTGTGAGTCGCTACAGCCACGATCTTCTCTGCTGGATACTCTATGCTCTCCCCCAGTGCCTCGGCATTCCTGCCGAAGACCACTGCATAATGCTTGGCCTTGGATATGGCGCTGAATGTGGCCCCATAGGCCATGCCGGCATCGCTATGCATGAAAGCAAAGCAGGCGTCGTAGTCCATCCTCTTCTCCACGATCTCCTGTATGATCCAATCCAGGTCTACACTCTTTTTCACATAATACTTCTCCGGGTCGGCGGCTCTCAGCTGTCTGATCGGGGCATTCGTTCCTGCCACTGTCACATCCCAGCCTGCTCTTTCCAGCCTATGAGCGAGGTAGATCACAATGCTGATCTGCACCGGCACCTCCGGGCAGCCCATCACCAACAGCGCCTTTTTGCCTTCAGTCATACTCTCATCTCTTCTGATAGACTATGTTATGCACAATGATGTCCATGATTTGCGACGACAATGTATACGATGTGCGACGGCAATGCACATGACAATGCGACGACAATGTATACGATATGCGGCGACAACGCGCACAACAATGCGTACAACAATATACTCAATGATATGCTCATCGATATGCTCATCGATCGCCGCGCTCAATCCTTTGGAGGTGGCCGCAGTCCGGGCAGCTCAAATTCCTCTCACAGGAGATCTCATCCAGGGAGGAGGAGAGGCCATCCCAGAGAACGAGGCGGTCCTCCAGAAGCTCTCCTCTGCCCAGGGCGAACTTGAGGGCCTCATTAACCTGAATGGAGCCGATGATCCCGCAGGTCGGGCCCAGGGAGGGGGATGTCTGTGCCGGCGGAGCGCGGGGGAAGATGCAGCGCAAGCAGGCCGTTCTTCCCGGCACAATGGTCGTCGCCTGGCCCTGAAATCCGCTGATAGCGCCGTGGAACAGGGGTATATCTCTCTTCAGTGCCGCGCAGTTCAGCAGATACCTGGTGGGGAAGTTGTCCATGGCATCCATGATCATGTCACAGCCCTGCAAGAGCCGGTCGACGCTCCCCTCTGATATCCTCTCCTGCAAGACCTCCACCTCCACCTCCGGATTGATATCGCTCAGGGTCTTGAGAGCTGACTGAGCCTTGCTCTGACCCAGGCCCGAGCTGCTATGAAGGATCTGCCGGTTGAGGTTGCTCAGTTCAACAGAGTCGCAGTCCGCTATGCGAATCCTGCCAAAGCCCAGGGCCGCCAGATACAGTGAGACGATCGAGCCCAATCCGCCTGCTCCTGCTACGAAGACCCTTTTTTTCTTGAGCCTCTCCTGACCTTCCTCAGCAAAGAGGCGGATCTGGCGGGAGTACCTCTCCCTCTCGACATCGCTCAGCATCAGATCGCCCCGGTTTTTATCGCTCGGATTAATTAAGGATTTCCCGAGGGTTCCGGGGAATCTAGCCGCCATGCACTATTCGCACTATCTTCAGCACATCCAGGCCACCTGCAGTCTCCTCCTCCACCACTATCTGGCCGTTCTTAGCCACGATTACCTCCTCTGAGTTTATCTGTAGCTCCCTCAGAATATCCTCGATGCGATGATCTTTCACTTCCAATTCCAATCTGCTTCCATCAGGCATTTCGATCAGCATTCTCGCTCCCGTGCCACCGCGAGCAGAAAGAGGCCCATTCCTTCCGGGTGGCATTTATCTTTTCTTTGCTGCTTTTCAGCCCAAAAAGAAAAATGAGCTTCTTTCCCTCTTTGAGTCACGGCCAGACATAGATGTAGATGTAATTGGACCAGTCTTTAGAGTAGTAGCTCAGGATATGCCAGCCCGGCTCGCTTCCCATAAACCAGGTCTGATACCAGCCGGCATTCTTATAGCCGAAGTTTCTCACCTCGGGATTGCAGCCCTTGCCAGCAGGATTGTGGCGGATCTTCCATTCATAGGACCAGTACTCTCCCGGTCGGCTTATCTTGGACCAGAGCGGGATCCACTCGCCGCAGTAGACGCCAGCTACAGTATCTGTAACCCCCTGGCAGGAGAGGACGTAGTACTCATTGCACCTGCATTGAGACGGTTTTGGGAATACGGCTTTGCTGCCCTTGGACGCATATCCATGGGGGGTCGCATGTCCCTTTGGGAATTCGCCACTCTGACAGGAGCCGCTCTCATCGACATAGGGGCAGTTGGGATAGACCCCATCAGTGACCAGAGTGGATGTAGTGAAGGTGGTCTTGGTCATGGCGGAAGAGGCCTTTCCCTCCGATCTCACCGGATAGCCCTGGACGGGATATGCGGCGAAGGTGATAGGAGAGTGGCTTCCCTGAGCTGAGCTGTCGATAGGGCCCCTTTCTCCCGTCTGGCTGCTGGCTGGAGGATATAAGTTGAAATTGGGAAGGGAAAGCTGCTCAGAATAGATGTCAGGCGGTGTGGGAGCCCCGGCAGGCAGGGAGACGGCCAAGGGTGGTTGCATAGCGGGCTGCCCGGAAGGAGATGAGGATGCCGTCGAGGGCGCAGCCATAGACGGAACTGTGGATGGTCCTGTGGGCGGGATCGTTGATGGGGCTGTAGATGGAACCGCAGACGGAAGGGTGGGCGGTATTGTGGATGAGGCTGTGGATGGGATTGAGGGCTCAATTGCCGTCTTTTCTCCTGCCAGATAGGTGGGTGATGCAGAAGAGGGGGCAGAAGAAAGCCTAGGTGGATGGACATAGATGTAGACATAGTTGGACCAGTGGCCGCAATAATAACAGATTGTATGCCATCCGGGAACATCTCCCGTAAACCAGCCCTTCTTGTAGCCCGGCCCTGACCAGCCCCAGGATCTGATAAGTGGAGCGGACTCACCAGGATACCACTCATAAACGAAGAAATTGCCTTTTGATTTTATATCCGCCCAGAGGGGCAGGTATCCTCTGTAGTTGCATCCAGCGACTGTGCCAAGGCCTGATAGGGTCTGAACATAGAACCGGTTCGAGGAGCTGACCTGGCCTGGGTAATACCAATCGGCGAAGCTTGCTGAGGAAGCTGCTGGGAGAGGGTCTGGGCTGGTGATCTTGCCCAGGCTCGAGCCGGCCTGAAAGTCGGACAGTGCCAAATCCTGCTCATCATAAGATCCGCTTGCGGCTGGCATAAGCATCGGATATGATATGAAGCTCAAGCTCTCATCAGGAGCATAGCTCTCCGCCTGAGGGATCGAGAGCCCGAGCTGTTCAGCAGTCAGTCCGTCCTCGACAGGCCCTGATATCGAGGGTGCCCGATATAACATCGATTTCGATGTTGATGATGAGGATGGTGAAGATTCAAGTGCTTCCGCATAGCCCTTCTGATCGCCGCCAGAGAGGCTGCGGTCCGGTTGGATGTAAAGATCAGCGCCGCCCACATCTCCAACAAGGGAAAGGGCAGTGCTCGTGATGATCAGAAAGACTGTCAATGCATATAGATAATGCTTTATAGTTCTCTTCATATGTACCCCACTCCCGATCAACTTTAGATCTGTTGCTGGAGCGATTTAGGCGTTCAATCTATTTAATACTTGCTTTGGGATGGGTATCTAGAAAGCATTTAGTTTATAATAATAATATTCAGTCCGCCAATCTGAAAATAATTTGTATGATCTTGTATGGCCTTGTTGGCCTTGTATGACCTTGAGCTGATCCAAAGAGCAATCAGCATTTCCGGTGAACCAGCCGTCTCTTCAATGCACTGGCCGGGACAGGATATGCCCTGCCCACCGGGCCCCTGCTGCCATAGCGGCTGATAATACCACAGGAGGTCGGCAATACCACAGAAGGCCGTCTGCTACCTCAGGCGCCAGTTGCTCCTCACCATCTCAGCCAGGCGTGGGTTTTCAAACTGGTTGTAGATGTCCAGGTCAGTGGTATAACCGACAAATGGGTCTATGCTGCCCTTCTCCATATTGGTCACCCAGATCTGAAGATCTCTCTCCTCTGCAGCTGCGCCTCTCTCCCGGTAGAACTTCATGAAGGGCTCCAGGCTCTC
Source organism: Methanothrix sp. (assembly GCF_016706325.1). Lineage (NCBI taxonomy): Archaea > Methanobacteriati > Methanobacteriota > Methanomicrobia > Methanotrichales > Methanotrichaceae > Methanothrix > Methanothrix sp. Next base: position 1,759,877 of record NZ_JADJJX010000001.1, read on the forward strand.
GCCGCTGGGCACCAGGGCCACCACCTCCTCTCCCTCTCCTCCCTGGCACTTATCTATATCCAGCGACCTCACGCTCGGTGTTATAAAGGCCCTGACCTCTCTCTTGGGCGCACTGAAGAGCATCTGATCTGCTCCCTCTGAGATCAAGGTATATCCTGCCTCCCTCATGAACTCCGCCAGGAGATCCTTCAGGCTCTGGCACATGATCCTCCTCAGCTCGGGAATCGAGTTGTGGAATCTGCGATTGGCATTGGCGAAGTCCTGCTTGCTGTACTTTTTGGTGTGCAGGAAATGGAATATCCGTCCATCCATCTGGGTGAAGGTGTCAAGCCGGGGCAGATCGAAGAACACTGGCTCTTTGCTCATGATGCTGGCGAAGATTCCAGGAGCTATCCTCTCGCCCACTATCTTATGCAGCTCCTCTTGCTCCTCCTCGCTCAAATCCGCTGCCCTGACAATATCATAGGTGCGAAGCAATAGCTCGCAGCGGGCGATGATCTCCCTCTCCCATAGAACCTTGCGGAGAGGACCGGCGATCTTGTCAATATCCATATCAATCAACTGAAACCATCGAATTATCTATCATCGATTTATCCATCGATATAATCTCTGATCTAGAGCAACTTATGGGCATTTAAACCTTCAGACTGGCCAGCTCTGCGCGCAGCTCGCCCATGGTGGCAGTCCTCTCTGCGAAGGCATTATGTTGATGGATGCTCTCCTCATTGATCTGCTTGAGGGTCACTGCGGCATCATCGGGCAGATCGCAGAAGGCCTCCACTGTCTTTTGTGCCATGGTCCTGACACAGTCCTCTACGAACCTGGGATTGCTGTGCGCCCGGCTGACCACCAGTGCCTCATCCGGTCTTTTGAGCAGGCCATAGACCTTGGAGCTCATGGACTCCTCGATGATATTTATGATCCTGTCGATGGAGACGCAGCGCCGGTCACGCACCTCTATTGAGATGCTGCCCCTGCCCCGCTGGTTATGGGTGGCCATGGGCAGCCGGGTCAAGAGGTCCAAAGCGGCATCTTCAGAGAGGCCGGCCTTCAGCAGCTCGCTTTTAGCCTGCTCTTTCATGATCTCCTGCGCACAGGGACAGGCAGTCATCCCCATGACCTCTGCCCCCACAGTCTTTCTCAGGTAGCCAGCGGGCCCTGCCCTTGCCACAGCCTCGGCGAATATGTCCACCACCTCCTGGCAGGTGGCCCTGGTGAAGGGGGTCTGTCTGCGGACGATATACTCGCTTTTCATCTTCACCTCTGCCCGGGTGGCATACTCATGCCGGGCAAGGAGCCTCTTGGCGATCTCGCCGCATAGCTCCTCGATCACATAGACCGGCCGGTTTATGGCATCCTCTAAGACCTCATCTATGGCCTCGAAGTTCCGGGAGAGGTTGGCGCCCTTGCGATCGGATGGAAGGTCGACGAAGACCTCGAAATCGGATATAAGGACCACTGGCCTCTCGTCGCCTCCCCTCTCGATCTTGATAAGCTTCTTGACGCCGGTAACGCCCACTCTGGTCAGATTGAAGGGAAAATCTGGCACACAGGCTTGAATATCAGGAAGGACGTCCAAGCCCATTCACTCCTTATACAGCTCCCAGCCATTGATATCGGGCTCTTCCTCTTCCAGCCGATCGATCTTCAATATGAGCCTGTCCAATTCCTGCATCATCTCCTTCAGGCTGCCTGTGATCCTCTCATCGCAGTCATCAGCCAAATTAAAAGACCTAACCAGCTCGGCCATCAACTCCTCTTCATCCATATCGAGCATCCGGCATATTCTCCTCTCAATGTCCTTCGAACCGGGCATAGTATTTCATCTCAAACGGGTATATTTGAGTCTTTGCTTAAGCGAAAGGCTTTTCATTCTGACAGAGAAGGTCTATTGATGATCAAACGTTGCCCTCAGCATGGATTTTTCAGGGGAGAGCATTGTGAGTGCGGCCTGGCTGGCCAGCTCATCCTGGATGAGGCCAAGACAGAGCAGTTGGGCAGGCTGGTAGCTGGGGGCCTGAGGCATTTTCCCCATGATCTGGGGCTGGAGATGGACTCCCTGGGCTGGGTTGATCTCCCAAAACTGGGGGATGTGGTGCAGAGAAGACATCGTTGGGCCAGCAGAGATCATGTGCTCGCCCTTGTTCAATCCGATCCCAAGCAGAGATACGAGATCTCAAACCAGAGGATCAGAGCCAGATACGGCCATTCGATAGATATAGAGCTGGACCACCCAGAAAGCCATCATTCCCTGCTCTATTATGGAGCGAGCGAAGAGGAGGCGGACAGAATCCTGGAGATCGGTCTTAAGTCCGCCTCACAGAGATATGTCCACCTCTCCACCACCCCAGGGAAGGCCTGGGAGGTAGCAGGCTATCGCACGGGAAATCCCCGGGTGATTCAGGTGGACGCTGATCTGGCCAGAGGGGAGGGAGTGAAGATGATGACCGTAAACGATGATATCGTCATATCGGAGAAGGTACCAGCCCAGTTTCTCTGCATCCTCTCCACAAGGGATATCCTCCGCCCGGTGGAGAATCGACAAGATTGATCGGTTTGGTCGAATTGATCGGTTTGGTCGGATTGATCGGTTTGATCGGATTGATCGGATTTATCAGCGGCCAAAACGCCTCTCCCGTCCCTGATAATCTCTAATGGCACGGAGAAAATCGATCTTGCGCAGCTTGGGCCAGTTTACATCGGTAAAATACAGCTCCGAGTAGGCCGCCTGCCAGATCATGAAATCGCTCAACTGTTTTCCTCCCGCCCTTATCACCAGATCAGGTTTTTGAGAGAAGCGGAGGCGGGACTCTATCGCCTCCTCATTGATATGCTCAGGATCCAGCCTCCCCTCCTCCACCTCTCTGAGCAGATCTCGAAATGCCTCTGTCACCTCTCTTTTCCCCCCATAGCCCAGGGAGACGGCCACCTTCAAGCTTCCCCCCAGGCCTGTGAGCAGATCCTCATCTGCTGTATGCAAAGAGATCTGAGCAGGAGAACTGTGTAGAGAATCAGCAATCTTCTGGCAGAGCGATGGCTCTGTGTCATTTATATAAAGGACGAGGGAGGAGAGGCCGATAGATCCGCTCCACTCGATCATCTCCTTGAGCCTGCAGAGCCCCTCCTCGATGAGGTCCCCGGAGCTGAGGACGATGGCGATGCAGCTGGGAAGAGTGCCCTTGGATATGCGCATCTCCAAAAGCTGCTCATAAAGGCGAGAGATCATATCAATTCCACTCCTGGTTCTCCATAGGCAAAGTATTTTTGCGATGAGACTGGTCTGTATTGCATGCACCGCAAGGACGCCGTCAGGCTGGCCATAGGGCTTATGACACTGCTCCTTCCCTATGCTGGGGCTCTGACGTTGATTCCTCTGGCAGCAGCAGCTCTGCTGGAGAGAGGGGTGCGACTGCTTGCCGCCACTTTGGGACTGCTCCTGATCGCCAGACCCCTCCTCTCCCAACTGGATGTTGATCTTCCTCTGTATGTTATAGCCATATCCTTTGTAGCATCCACCTTTGCCCAACTGGGCTACCGCAGGTTTGACTCCCTGGCAGGCGGCATAGTCCATCTTTTCATCACTGTGGCCCTTGGCTATCCCCTCGCGACCTGGATCTCTGCAGGCACCATTCCCATAGAGAGCGCCATGTTCCTGGCGGTCTTGGGCGGGCTTTCCGGCACGTTTCTCAATCAGGCCTCCAGGATGAGGGACTTTGCCGTTCCATTCGGCACTGCCATGGTCATGTGGCTCTTCTCCTTCCATTATCCATTCCCCGAGCTGGAGGTCATCCTCATCATCTGCCTCTTCGCCCTCCTCTTGGGGGTGGGTGCCTACTGGGCCAAAGCAGCGGACACAGCGGCTGTGATCAGCGAGACCATAGTCGGCTTCCTGGTGATAATCTTCGCCGGCCTGAGCTGGTTCATGCTCCTTTTGGTCTTCTATCTGATGGGTGGGGGATTCACCCGTTATGGATATGCTAAAAAGCAGAAGCTGGGGATAGCCCAATCCCATGGGGGAGTGCGCGGCTACAAGAATGTCTTCAGCAACAGCCTAGTTCCACTGGCCATGGCAGTCCTCTACGGGATATATGGATACGAGCTGCTCTTATATGCTTTCGTGGGCTCTGTGGCAACTGCCAACGGTGATACCCTGGCCAGCGAGATCGGGGAGACCAGTCGCTCCAAGCCGAGGATGATAACCACTCTGAAGGAGACAGAGCATGGTGTGGATGGGGGGGTGACGCTGCTTGGCGAGGGGGCATCTCTCCTGGGCGCTCTCATCATCGCCATCCTGGCGGCGGCCGCCGGGATGATCGAGCCAATCGGAATAATCATTGTGACAGCAGCCGGATTTCTGGGAACCAATTTCGACAGCCTCCTGGGGGCGACCCTGCAGAGCCGGGGCACACTGAGCAACAATGGGGTGAACCTGGTGGCGACTGCCTTCGGAGCCATGGCCGGGGGGGTGCTCTTGCATATCCTGCATATTTGGAATGTCCTTTAAAGCTGATCTTCTGGCCATCCCGTCGTCAATTGGAGCATCCTCTCAATTGGAGCCTTCAGCTGCCAATTGGAGCATCCTGTCAATAACTCGGTCTATGAGTCTGAATTGTGAGGACATATGAAAACATGAGGAAATGTGAGATCATGAGGGTCTTTGGGGTTTTTGGTGATCCAATTGAGCATAGCCTCTCCCCCCCCATGCATAATGCCGCCTTTCGCGCTCTGGGCATAAAAGGCTGCTATCATGCCTTTCGTGTCAGCCGGCCAAGGCTTGCAGATGCCATCTACGGCGCGGCTGCTATGGGATTTGGAGGGCTGAACCTGACCATCCCTCTCAAGGAGGAGGCACTGCGCCTGGAGTCTTTGGAGGTTGATGACCTGGCCAGGGAGATTGGTGCTGTCAATACCATATCCTTCTCCGCAGATGAGGGAGGGGGGGGGCGGGATATAGAATCAGAATCCAGGGCCATAATACTGATGGCAGGGGGGCTCTTTTGGCTCTGCAGGGGGCGGGGGTCAGAGTCAGAGGCAGCCGGGTTCTCATAATCGGCGCAGGAGGGGCGGCCAGGGCATTGGCCTATTCCCTGGGCAGGGAGGGGGTTGAGATCTCCATTGCCAACCGGAGGGTGCAGAGGGCGCATGATCTGGCGGCCTCTGTGGGGGGCACAGGCTTCAGCCTGAGCGATCTGGACCGCCTGGCCAGCCAGGCTGATGTGATCATCAATGCCACCTCAGTGGGGATGAGAGAGGGGGACGGGAGGATAATCGATGGCCATCTCTTAAAGAGCCATCATGCCGTCTTTGATATCGTCTATAACCGGGAGACGGAGCTGATCAGTGATGCCCGCTCCGCGGGGGCGGTGGCTATCGATGGAGTGATGATGCTGGTCTATCAGGGGGCGGAGGCCTTTGAGATCTGGACGGGCAGGAGGGCTCCGGTGGATGTGATGGAGAGGGCAGTCAGAGAGGGGCTGGAGAAGAGGAGGAGGGAGGAGAGTGGGGGATGACAGTGGGGGGCAGGGATCAAGATGGGCTCGGAGGATGGGAATGGAGTACAGGGATGAAGATGAGGTCGGGGGATGAGAATGGAGGATGAGAATGGAGGATGATGAGATCTGAGGGTGGGGGGATGGCAGGATGGTGCGCATACTGATACTGGGGGGGACGGGCGAGACCGGCTCCTGGTTCGCCCGCTATTTCAGAGAAAAGGGATGGGAGGTGGCGGTCTGGGGGCCGAGCGGGAGGGTGGAGGTTGCCGAACGCCTGGGGGTGCACTATGCCCATGATATGATGGCAGAGGTTGAGAGGAGCGATGTGCTCTTGATCAGCGTTCCTATTGAGAAGACAGTGGATGTCATCCGTCAGGTTGCTCCTCGCATGCGCCCAGGCAGTCTGATCATGGATGTGACCTCAGTCAAATCCGGGCCGGTGAGGGCGATGAAGACCTATGCTCCCCAGGGGGTGGAGGTGCTGGGTACCCATCCCATGTTCGGGCCCACCATGCCCTCCCTCTCCGGCCAGACGGTCATCCTCACCCCGGTGGAGAAGAAGACAGGAGTGTGGCTGGAGAGGATCAGATCCCTCTTCGAGGCGGACGGAGCGAAGATCGAGATCCTGCAAGCAGAGGAGCATGATGAGATCATGGCAGTGGTACAGGCGCTGACCCACTTCGCCTATATCAGCATTGGGGCGGCTCTGAAGGCCCTGGACTTTGATGTTCAGAGGTCGCAGAGGTTCATGTCACCAGTCTATGAGATCATGATCGACTTTGTGGGCAGAATACTGGACCAGAGCCCGGATCTTTATGCATCCATTCAGATGAATCCAAAAGCGGCTCTCGCCCGGCAGGCCTTTGTGGCGGAGAGCATGAGGCTTTGCGAAAAAGCAGACGCCGGAGATGTAGAGGGCTTCAAGCAGACGATGAGGGAAGCAGCCCTTCATTACGGCGGGACCCATGAGGCCCTTCTGAGGTCGGACCGGGTGATCAATGCTCGGATCAGGGATAAAGGACGGGATTAAGAAACGGATCAAGAAAGGATAGGGAACAGGATATAGAAAGGATAAGGAACAGGATAAGGAACAGGATAGGGAACAGGATAGGAACAGGATAAGGAACAGGATAAGGAACAGGATAAGGAACAGGATAAGGAACAGGATAAGGAACAGGATAAGGAACAGGATAAGGAACAGGATATAGAAAGGATAAGGAACAGGATATAGAAAGGATAAGGAACAGGATATAGAAAGGATAAGGAACAGGATATAGAAATAGAGGGGAAGGGAGATATGAGAGGATGGAGTCCTGAGGAGATCAGGATGATTGGGTGGAGGCGTTCTCCTTCCCTGAATTGACCTGACAATCTACCTGGCACATGAGGATCAGCAATCCATCTATCTCACAGGATCTTCTCTATCCTCTCCAGAGCCTGATGGATCCGGTTCTGGCTGGTGGCATAGGAGAGGCGAACGTAATCTGCTCCCCCCGGACCGAAGGCAGATCCAGGTGTGGCGGCGATGAGCGCCTCTTTGAGCAATCTCTCTGTGAACAGATCCCCTCCCCCGTAGGCGGAGAGATCCGGGAACACATAAAAAGCGCCACCCGGTTTGCTGCAGGGAATTCCCAGCTCCTCAAGGCCTCTGACCAGAACATCCCGCCGGGCGCGAAACTCCGCCACCATCATCTCAACATCATCCTGCGGCCCCTGAAGGGCGGCAACCCCTGCCCGCTGAACGAATGTGGTGGCCTGGGATACTGAATGGGACAGAAGCCTGATCACCCACTTCATCGTCTCCTTGGGACCGGTCAGATAGCCCAGACGCCAGCCGGTCATGGCATAGGCCTTGGAGAATCCATTGATGGTGACCGTTCGATCCACCATCCCCGGCAGTGAAGCTATGCTTATGTGCTCATGGTCATAGATTATCTTCTCATATATCTCATCGGAGATCACAAACAGATCGTGGTCCACTGCCAGGTCGCGGATCTCCTCCAGCACCCCTCGATCAAAGACCGCTCCGGTGGGGTTGGTGGGAGAGTTGACTATGATCAGCCGGGTCCTGGGGCCAATGACCTCTGCGATATCCTGAGGCATGAAATTCTCATCCACCTTGCCCCAGAGCACTGAGCCGCCGGCGAAGGCCACACTGGGCTCATAGCTCACCCAGGAGGGGCCTATCAATATGCACTCATCGCCCTCCTGCAAGAGGGCCTGGACGGAGGCAAAGACGGCCATCTTCGCTCCCGGCGTCACTATCACATCCTCTGCCCCGGCAGGGACCCGGTTCTCCCGGGAGAGCTTTTCAGCTATCGTCTGGCGCAGCTCGGGAATCCCACCGGTTGGTGCATAATGGGTCTCACCCATCTGGATGGAGTTGCATCCCGCCTCGACGATATGCTTGGGGGTATCGAAGTCCGGCTCGCCAACTCCCATATCAATGATATCCAGGCCGCTGGCAGTGAGCTTCTTGGCCATGGCTGAGATCTTCAGTGTGGTTGACTCCTGAATGGAGGCCAATCGCGCGGAGACCATGATCTAATCCCCGCCGAGCCTTTGCAGGAGCTTGACTGCTGCCTCGACGGCTCTTTTGGAGTAGTCGACCCTCTTTTGTGCATCCGGCCGGGACATCTTGGGGCCGGTGATGCCCAGTGTTACGGGCTTGTTGAATTCCAAAGAGAGATCCATCAGCTTGCGAGCGGCATGATTGGCCACAACCTCGTCATGGGCAGTATCCCCCTGTATCACGCAGCCGATTGTCACCACGGCATCGATATCCTCGCGACTGAGCATCTTTTTTGCCGCTATCGGCATGTCAAAAACCCCAGGGACATAAACCACCGCCGAGACATCTGCACCCAGGAACTGGGCATGCTCCCTGCCCAAAAGCTCCATCTGATAGGTGATGTCCCTATTGAACTCCGAGACAACGAAACCAAGTTTTGCCATCAGCTTCCGACCCCGTGAAGAGTAAAGAGTAGGCACCTAGCTTCCCTCCTTCTCTAATAAATCCATCGATCAAAATGCATATATCCTTGGTAATGGTGCTGATACAAGATCTTCTATGAATCTTATTTATCTTGATGGCGAGTTTGTTCCGGCGGAAAGGGCTGCGGTCTCTGTCTTCGATCATGGGTTTCTGTATGGGGATGGGGTCTTCGAGGGCATAAGAGCCTATGGGGGACGGGTCTTCCGGCTGGAGGATCATGTCCAGAGGTTATTTGATTCTGCTCAGGCGATCATGCTCTCCATTCCTCTGAGCCAGGAGGAGATGGCCCTGGCGATCAGAGAGACCCTGCGCAAGAACAACCTGCGCGATGCTTACGTCCGCCCCATAGTCTCCAGAGGATATGGTGACCTCGGGCTGGATCCCCTGAAATGCAAGAAGCCCACGGTTATCATCATTGCTGTTGAGTGGGGGGCGATGTACGGAAATCTGTATGAGGTCGGCCTGACCGCCATCAGCGTCTCTGTTCGCAGGAATGCCCCTGATGCTCTGCCCCCGAATATCAAGAGCCTCAATTACCTGAACAACATCCTGGCCAAGATCGAGGCCAATGTCAAAGGGGGAAATGAGGCCATCATCCTCGACTCTCAGGGCAGAATCTCAGAGGGGAGCGGAGACAATATATTTGTCATAAAGAACGGCAAGGTCTACACCCCCCATACCCTCAACAACCTGAAGGGGATAACCAGAGAGGCGGCCATAGAGCTGGCATTGAAGAACGGGCTGGAGGTCATCCAGACCGATCTGGGGCTCTTCGATCTTTACACCGGGGATGAGGTCTTCGTCACTGGCACTGCCGCAGAGATTGCTCCCGTCACCAAGATCGATGGCCGGGTCATAGGCAGCGGCAAGCCCGGGCCGATAACAAAGAAGCTCATGGCGGCATTCAAGGAGCTGACAATGAACTCGGGGACACCTATCTGATGGGCGATTGTTCCAGAATATTTTTATAATATTTATTTTTTATTTACTGTGCTGGGGATGGTCTTTATATAAATTCTCCTTCCCCTCCTCGGGCCATCAAACTCGAAGAAGAGAATCCTCTGCCAGGTTCCCAATTTCAGCCTGCCCTCTGAGAGTGGGACAGTTACGCTATTGCCGGTGAGCATTGCCCGCAGGTGGGCATGAGCATTCCCCTCATCACGATCATGAAGATACTGCCCCCTCTTTGGGGCCAGCCTCTCCAGAAGGTTCAGTATGTCACTTATAAGGGAGGGATCGGCCTCATTTACCGCCAAGCCGGTGGTGGTATGCAGGGTGAAGATAAGGGCGATGCCATCCTCGATTCCCTCTTCATGCAGGGCTGCCTGCACCCTTGATGTGATATCTATTGCTTCTGTCGGATTGCTTGTATCGATCTCGATCATGATGGTCACATCTGGATAATTCGAGGGGAGGATCCGGGGGCATTCATCTTGAGGGGATGGATGACTTAAAAAGTCCTTTTTATCCGAACCCCGGATCCTTAATATAACTTATCATGCATCATATATAAATTTTACTGTATATGGCCACAGGAATTTCATTCTAAAGTATTTTAGCTTTGATTTCTCTGCTGAATTGATAAAGATAAGAGATAAAAATATACTAGAACATAAAAATGGAAATATATCTTCACACGCAGCAGTCTTCTTACTGTATTTTCCAACTTTTAGCTTTATTTATAATATATTTTGATTAATTTAAATCTCAAACGCGATTTTAAAATTTAAAGTTTTTATACTTGGATTGATTTTACTCGTATGGGAGTAGAATGATCAAAATAGTAAAGGTACCATTACAATTAAAGCCGTTCTTGAAAAAATTTGAGGATCTCTTTACCAAACCGAGCTATTGCTCATTTCGAGACCTATGCGGGGCTCTGAGCGTATGTGATAAATCCAAGACTGTCGCCAACCTATGTGATACTATGGCGGATTGCAGTAAAGGTAAAAGGCACGTTCTTCATATAATTGGTTTTTAAGCGATGCTAACTGGGATGAGAATGAGGTTGCGCAGCGTAAAGTGGATCTTTTCATCGATAAATTATGTTTAAAAGATGATGATAAAATATTGCTAATAATTGATGATACATATAACGAAAAGAATGGAATCCAAACGGATGGTGTTGGTAGATTTTACGATCATAGTAAAGAATCCTACATTTGGGGTAACAATTTTGTTACCTCTGTAATCCAGTCAAAAGGATTATTCATTCCACATAAGGCTAAGATGTACTTCAAAAATAGCGATGAATGTGTGAATTTCAGGACAAAGCTGGAAATTGCCTTTGATGAGATAATTGAACCATTGAAGGTCCCAAAAGGGATGAACCTCTGTATAGTTTTCGATAGCTGGTGGTCATCCGAAGACTTAATTAATAAATGCATAAATTTAGGGCACAGCGTAGTGTGCCAAATTAAATCCGATAGAAAAGTTGGGATAAATAACATCATGAAATTCCAAGTTAAGGAAATGGCAAACCAAATTGATGAAAAGCATTTCACCAAGACAATTATCAATGTCCGGGGAAAGAAAAAGACCTATTACACATTTGAAAAAAATGTTATAATTGATCGCATCGGAGAGGTCAAACTTGTTATCTCTAAAAGAAAGAGAGACGGAGGAACAAAGTATATCATAAGCACCGACAAATCCCTTTCTTCGAAAGAAGTCATATCTATTTACGAGGATAGATGGGATATCGAAACAGCCCACCGAGAAACAAATCAAAAATTGGGGTTCAAAGATTATCAATTAAGGGATAAAAACTCCATTGAGAGATTTATCCAACTTGTCTTTCAGTATGGGCTGCAATTCTCTTCTGGGAAATAGACAATCCATCAGCAAAAGACGGCTCAAATCCAAGAACAATGGGCGAGATGATCGATCAAGTAAAAATGCAGGCACTTGGAGAAACATTTGAATACATTATGACGTATTTTAATTTACCTGTGCCGAAAGGTGGACTACTTCATGTACTTAAAGGTCTAGGATTGAAAATCTAACGAGGAGAATAATTTGAATAATAAAAAATTAGGAGAAACTTGGAAAGTACAGTCTTCTTAAGTAAATTAAATACTTTTAATAGAATATCCACTTCTGCGGGATCTGATATCGATCATTATGTTATCAAAAAGATATCTTTGTGGGGTTGGAATTTATCATTTAGCACTATTATCAATTGATATTTTTTAGGAAAAAGATTAATATTTTGGGCCCTTCGCTGAATTGTATGGGCGATCTGCGGCAGAGAGGCTTTTTCCCCTGTGCCCTTACGCCTTTGTGATGAGGCCCAAGATATGATTTCACCACAGAGATACGAAGGCACAAGAGGAAAGAGAATAGCATCCCAGGCTCGTCCATAGAAAGTAAGCGAAGAGCCATATTTGGGAATAGGTCAATGGCTAAATCAAGAATTCAGGAGGGAAAGAATACGGAGGATATCAAGAAAGGAGCAGCAAGCTCGCTGCGACTGATCGATAGCACAGCCAACCCAGCTCCTCTAGGCCTGCTGGGCTTCGGCATGACCACTGTACTGCTGAACATTCACAATGCTGGATACTATGAGCTCAATACTATGATCCTGGCCATGGGAATATTCTATGGCGGCATGGCCCAGATCATCGCCGGAATAATGGAGTGGAAGAAGAACAACACCTTCGGAACTACTGCGTTCACATCATACGGCCTCTTCTGGCTTACCCTTGTTGGATTGATCCTCATGCCCGATCTGGGCCTTGGCACAGCAACCAGCAAGGTCGCCTTTGCAGCCTACTTCTTCATGTGGGGGCTGTTCACCTTTGTGATGTTCATAGGAACCCTGAGGATCAATAGAGCTCTGCAGGTTGTATTCTTCACCCTCACCATACTATTCTTCCTGCTGGCGATCAGAGACTACTCCGGGAGCGCTTTCATCGGCATGCTGGCTGGATATGAGGGCATCATCTGCGGGCTCTCTGCAATCTATGCTGCATTGGCCCAGGTCTTGAATGAGGTGTACAGGAAGACGGTCCTGCCCCTGGGTCCGGTATAAAAAAAGTCTGCTCTTGCTGAAATTGGATCGGGATACTATCCGATCCGACAATTTTTTGCTCTGGAATTCTCTTATCCCCGGCTGCAATCTCATAACTGAACAGAATAAGATATGGAAAAAAGGGTGATTGCCAGGGGGGCGCCTAGCAATCTATGCCTTCACAGGGAGGCTGTCCATCCCTCTCTGGCACGGGATTCTCATGGAACTTGATGAGCTTCTCAGCCTCGAATGTTCCTGAGAACAGCTCGTGGGCCTTGATGTCCTTATAGAATATCCTGTGCCATGAGGCATCTGTGCCCCAGGTACCATTGAAGGAGTTCTTGGTCTCCAGGCCGACCAGATGAGCCGGGTTATATGTCCCATCCTTGGAGGTCATCAGCCTCTCGACGGCCTCGGTGTTTCTGCCAGCGCTCTTCAACCGGTTTATGAGCTCCTCAGGAGTTATGCTGTGTTTGGATTCGGCCATATACTTGGCATACTCCTCAGGATAGTAGGCCTGAAGGAGCTTCAAGTAGTCGTCGCACTGAGGATCTGCCGGCTCCTGGGGATCGTATGGCGTGGTCGAGGAGAAGAATGTCGTCTGGTCCTTCTCCATCTCAGTCACCGCGAAGGTCTCCTGGACATTGGCCCCTATGCCGCCATAGAACGCCTTTGAGTTGAGGAACTTGGCGCCCATGAGCGGAGTGGATCCGGCATAGGTCATCTTCGTCCTCTCATACATGTTCAGTCCGGACTTGTCTCCGCCATTTACCGAGGTTATATTTCTCTTCAGCTTATCGGAATTTTGCGAATAAGCATGCTCAGAGTCCAGCTCAAGGTCGCCGTCTCCTGCCATGGTATTGTAGTATTCGAGAGCGATCTTCTTATCGATAATAGATGTGCTGACATCTATGATACCAGTTCCTGATACCTTCTGGCTCTCACAAAACTGCTCATACTGTACAGGAGGCACAAGCGGTGGATTGGCCAGTGCAATGCAGCAAAGCAATTGAGCTACGACTAAAGCTATCGCAACTGTTACTCCCTTCATATCTCTTATTCACCCCTATACTCCAATGAGTATAAGGCTCAATTTGTCTCAAAAGGATATAAACATATCGAAGATTATCGGGATGGAATATCATCTTAATATTAGCTGAAATGATAGTGATACTCATAAAATTAATTATGATAGTACTATCAGCAATGAACGCATAAATTAAGTATTATTCGGGCTCAATTAGTCGGATGCAAATGGTACTAATGTTAAAAAAAATTTAGATCTAAATCAATTATAACAAACAATACAAACAATATTAGTTAGAGCCTGCACGAGCCCAGCATATCCAGCATACCCAGCATACCCGGCATACCCGGCATACCCGGCATATCCGGCATACCCAGTATACTCAGCATATATACAGGATGGCATCAAATAGTAATCTGAGGATGCCATGAGTGAAGATTCCCGCACCGGCATAGATCCGTTGAGATCCGACAGCCAGCCAAACCGCCTTTATGAGGAGAAGAGCCCCTATCTATTGCAGCATGCCTACAATCCCGTGGACTGGTACCCCTGGGGGGAGGAGGCATTCGAGGCAGCAGTGAGGGAGGATAAACCGATCTTTCTCTCAGTGGGCTACTCCACCTGCCACTGGTGTCATGTCATGGCCCACGAATCCTTTGAGGATCCGGACGTTGCCCGCCTCCTGAATCGATCTTTCATCTGCATCAAGGTCGACCGGGAGGAGAGGCCGGATATAGACCAGATTTACATGGCAGCAGCCATCGCCGTCAGCGGCCGGGGGGGATGGCCGTTGACTGTCATCATGACTCCGGACAAGAAACCCTTCTTCGCCGCCACTTACATCCCAAAGAAAGGGCACTTAGGACTGATGGGATTGATGGAGCTTATCCCCCACATCAAGGAGATGTGGGACAATGACCGCGAGAGCCTCTTGGCCTCGGCGGAGATCATTGTAGATCATCTGAGGGGAAGGCAGAGAGGCAAAGCGAGTAAGCAGGGGCAGGGGGGGGGGCCTGCAGAGGATGCCTTCCAGGGCTCTTTATTCGATTCCTCCCTCCTCTCTCGCGGCTACAGCGCCCTCTCCTCCATCTATGATCCTGAAAATGGTGGATTTGGCACTGCCCCCAAGTTTCCCACTCCGCACCACATACTATTTCTCCTGCGCTGCTGGAGGCGGACCGGGAACGCACTGCCCCTGAAGATGGCCAAGAGCACCCTTCAGGGCATGAGGATGGGGGGCATCTACGATCATGTGGGCTTCGGCTTTCACAGGTACTCCACCGATGCGGAGTGGTTTGTCCCCCACTTCGAGAAGATGCTCTACGATCAGGCGCTCTTGGCCATGGCCTATACTGAGGCCTATCAGGCCACGGGGGAGGAGGAGTACGCCCGTACAGTGCGCGAGATCCTGGAGTATATCCTGAGGGATATGACATCGCCCCTGGGAGGCTTCTACTCGGCAGAGGATGCTGATAGCGAGGGGGTGGAGGGCAAATTCTATACCTGGAGTGCAGAGGAGCTCAAAGAATCCCTGGGCGAGGAGGATTTCAGTCTATTGATCCGGTTATTTGATGTCCACGAGGGGGGAAACTTCGAGCAGGGAAGAAACATCCTCAGACAGAGGTCAGGCTTTGCCGATGCCGCCGCCGCCCTCAAGATCCCTGATGAGGAGCTATACCGCCGGGCGATGGAGATGAGGTCCCGCCTCTTTGCCGCCCGGGAGAGGAGGGTTCATCCCCTCAAGGACGACAAGATCCTCACCGATTGGAACGGTCTGATGATCGCCGCCCTGGCGCGGGCAGCAGGAGCCCTACAGGATCCCGATCTGGCTCTGGCAGCCAGCAGGGGTGCTGACTTCCTCTTGGAGGTGATGCAGACGGCGGATGGACGCCTGATGCATCGCTACCGAGAGGGAGCAGATATCCCTGCCAATCTGGATGATTATGCCTTCCTCATCTGGGGATTGATCGAGCTTTATGAGGCAGTATTTGATGCCAAGTATCTGGATGCAGCCCTTCGCCTGAATGAGGTTCTGGAAAAGCATTTCTGGGATGGCGAGGAGGGCGGCTTCTTCTTCACTGCTGATGATGGCGAGAAGCTGCTGCTCAGGAAGAAGGAGTACTACGATGGCGCTCTGCCATCTGGAAACTCCATCGCCCTTCTGAACCTCCTCCGGCTCTCGCATCTCACCGGCCTTCAGAGCTTCGAGGAGATGGCCGCCCGCCTAGTTCGCTCTGCCCTTCCCCTCATTTCCGCTCAGCCCCTGGGGTACAGCATGCACCTGTGCGCCCTGGACTATGCTCTGGGCCCGGTATATGATATTGCCCTGGCTGGCAGCCTGGAGGACAGGGGCATGAAGGAGATGCTAGCGGCCATAAGAGGCAGATTCCTGCCCAATAAGGCCCTCCTTTTGGCTTCAGGAAGCGATATCTCCAGGCTGGCTCCCTTTGCCAGAGAGCTGGTCCCGGTGAAGGGAAAGGCAGCGGCTTATGTCTGCTTGGATCACATCTGCCAGCTGCCAGTAACCGGGGCAGCAGAGCTGATAGATCTATTGGAGAAATTTGAGAACAAGACTTGAAGCGACCAGGGTTGGCCTTCAGGATATCCTCGCGAATAGCTCCCCCTTTTTCCGGGGATCAACTCCCATTTTACTGGCAAATAAAATGGTCTATGAGCTGGACTGCGGATTCCAGATATCGGCCCGGGGAGTGCAGGACGACAGAGCTAAATACTACATGCCAATTAGACCCATTTTGGGGATTTCAGATTTCAGAGATTGAAGTTGCATCCGATCCAGAGCGGCACCGTAGTCGCATAAAGCTATTCTCTTCCACCCAGATCGTGCGGTGATCATTTAATGAACCGACGACGGGATCAGATTCCCAAGAAGGATATAATGTATACTTTATTGGAAGATGGCTCTCAGTACATCGTCAATGAGAGCTATTTCTATAAGACTGAGCCGTACTATACCATCGTCAAGAATGAGAATGATGGCATCATGACCACTCCCAGCAGCAAGGATGTTTTAGACGCCTATATCGTCCCCATCTGTCTGGAGAAGGCCAAGCTGGCAGGCATCCCTGTCTGCGATTGGACCATATCCTACCAGTTCGTGCCCCTTCCGGCCATAATCTATGGTCTGAACTACTTTTCCACTCCCTCAGACCACTTCCTGGTGAATGAGAATGAAGAGGCAAAGAGGGTGGTAAAGCACATCACCAATCACGGAAAGTATCCTTTCTGCTGCCAGAAGATCCTCGATAGCTCAACTATTGTCAAATGTGTCTCCATATTCGGACGGAGCGTAGGCTGCTGTGAGGAGATAACAAAGATCGCCGAGAGAATCTACCAGGTCTTCAAGCTGCCGCTGGTGGAGATTGTCATGGTGAAGGACGGTTCCGGCTCCTATACTCTATCATCTCTGGCGCCGGTGAAATACTCTCGATTATCCAAAGAGGAGAAGGAAATGCTTCAGGACCTTCTGGACAAAAAGGTGAAAGGCTTTGAGTAAACTTGGAATCTTCGTCAATAGGAAGACATTGAGCAGCTCTTCTCAGCTCATGGCTCTGGTGAAGTGCCGGGACACGGCAGAGAGCATGGGCCACACAGTTGAGTTCATCTTTCCTGTGGATATTAAAAAGATTCCCCGGCTGGATGCGCTTTTCATCCGTGCCGATACCGATCCCATGAACACCACCTACGTTGCCGCCAGGATGGCGGAGATGTATGGCGTGCCGGTGATAGACGACCCCACCACCATCAGGATCTGCGCCGATAAGATAAACATGTACATGCATCTGCAGAATAAGAGCGTCTCCATGCCGAAGACGAGGTTTCTGAGAAAGAAGGAGCTGGATGAGCTGCAGGCCAGGCAGCTCTTCGAGGAGCTGGGAAGCCCTCTGGTTCTTAAAGAACCCTCTACATCCTTCTCGGTGCGGGTGGAGAAGGTCTCGGAGGTAGAAGAGCTCCTGAAGGTGGCCAGGAGGTTTTTCAAGCTCTCCGATTGGATTGTGGTTCAGGAGTATATCGAGAGCCGGTTCGACTGGCGGGTGGGGGTGATAAATGGCCAGCTGCTTTACGCCTGCCGGTATATCATACCCTCAGAGACCTTCAAGATCCAGGCCTCTGTCAACGGCCATATCGTCTATTGCGATGTGGAGAGTGTGCCTGCAGATCAGGTGCCCCCAGAGGTCATAGATCTGGGAAAGCAGGCCGCAGCAGCTATCGGCAAAGGCCTGTACGGGGTGGATATAAAAGAGAGCAACGGGAAGCTCTATGTCATTGAGGTGAACGATAATCCCTCCCTGGAGGGTGGTGAGGATGAACACTACCCGGAGATGTTCGGACAGATCATCTCCCATCTCATGTCTGGCCAGACTCCAGACGATACCTGCAGCCCCTCCCCGGAGACGGCCCCCGGCGAAGGCCTGATGGCTGGATGTCCTGAGGAGGAGGAATCTGAAATGGTTATTTCATATTATCGAAGAGATGATATTTAAATGGACGAGGAGCTTAAGCGGTCCTTGAGCCGGGCCTGCGATGAATGTCATCTGGCTGGGGGTTGCTGCTTTGAGGCCAGGCCCCCCCTGAGCCAGAGACGGATCGAGATCCTCATGGAAAACGGCGTCAGTCCGGATGCAGTAGAGTTCGCCGGATATAAGAGGCTGCGCCTGGGAGAGGATGGATTCTGTGTGCTCTTCCGGGACGGAAGGTGCAGCATCCATGAGATCAAGCCGGAGACCTGCGTCGCCGGGCCGTTCACCTTTGATGTCAATGGAGGTATGTTGCAGATATTCCTCAAAAAGGAGAGCATCTGCCCCATGGTCCGGATTTTGCGCTCCAACCGGAGGGCATATGATGCTCTCTTCACCACTGCTGTGGAGAGGATCATGGATCTGCTGAGGGCTGTACCCCAGGAGGAGATGGCACAGATCCTGAAGATCGATGAGCCTGAGACCGATCTGGTGGCGGAGATCCCGCTGGGAGGCTGAAAGGGAATGCATATGCCGATACATCAGACCACCCAACAAACCTCTCCTCAAGCCTCTCAGGGCATCATTCACAGGACCCTGCCGGCAGGATCTCCTCTGGGAACAGAGCATGAGTACTCCATAAACGACAGCCAATTTCGGCCCTTGGCCATCTCCGACCGGATCATTGAGAGGATTTGCGGCAGGGTGGAAAATGAGATATCCTTCGGAGGGATTCGCCTCTCAAAAGAGCTGCAAAAGCATGTTTTAGAGCTCATCCCGGCAAGCCCTGGAGGCCTGATCCAGTTGGAGGAGAATCTCTTTCGAGGGCTGCAGGAGCTATACCGGGCGACGGGGAATGAGTATCAATTTCTGGGCCTGGGAATGCATCCCCTTTTGACACTGGATCAGACCACCTGCTGGGATCACGATGAGCAGGGCTACTACCAGGCATATGACAGGCTCTTTGACATCAAGCAGCATGGTTGGCTGAACATCCAGGCTCTGCAGATCAATATCCCCTATGGGAATGAGAGAGAGCTGGTGGGGATGTTCAACAAGATCCGCTCCCTCATGCCCTATCTGGTGGCTGTATCTGCATCCTCTCCCATTGTTGAGGGGAGGCTCAGCCCCTATATGGACGCCCGGTTGGCCTACTATCGGGAGAATCAGTCTCGGATCCCACTGATCTGCAGGGGGATTATTCCCGAGAGGCTGGAGGGAATCCGGGATTATGTGCAGATCAACCGCAATATCTACCGGGAGCTGAAAGAGCAGAATGCTCAGATCCTCTGCCATGAGTGGGTCAACTCCAGAGGGGAGATTGTCCGCTTTACCAGAAGGTGCCTGGAGATCAAGGCCATAGATGAGCAGGAGTGCCTGCGATCAGATATGGCGGTATGTGCCTTCATCATGGCCCTCCTTCGCTCTGATCTGGAGCTGGAGGAGGATGATGGCCACCTCTATTCTATGCTGGAGGAGGGCATCGCCGGGGGCGTGGCGGCCATGAGGCCGGAGCTGGAGAGGCTTTATGTCCGGGCAGAGAGGAATGCCTCAAGGGAGGAGCTGATATATCTGCCTTTGATAAGAGAGCGGATAGAACAGGGCAGCCTGGCAGAGCTGATGGCCCAGAGGCTGAAGGAGGAGAGGGAGATCCTGCCCATTTTCTCCCAGATGGCCTGCTGCCTGAAGGAGAACAGGCCCTACTTGGCAGAGGCAGAAGGCTGTGGCTGAAGGCGCTCCAATCTTTCTGCAACACTGAGTGGCCGATGCGATACTAGGCCTATGGGCACGCCAATTTTGATGAAAGATGAAAAGAATTTGTTCTGTGACCGGCAAGGCAGAGCAATACATTAAATACATTAAGCTAGAGATTATACCTGCCGGAATTCCTATGGTAGTTATCTTGCGTACAATAGATGGCGAGGTCAGGTCATATGAAACCGTTCGTGGTGAGGGCGGAGGGGAATATGGCCCTGATAAGTATGTCACGAAATGCGGAATGGAATGGAAAAGATCTCCTAACCCCTATGAGACCTGCGATCACATAGAATGCGCCATTGATATACTAAGACGCAAAGCCCGTGGTGGCATTGTGTTCCTCCTAATTTTTTTGTTGATAGGCATCGCTTCGTTCTTAATACTCAAAGATGAATTTGCTGTGATCACAGCCGGTTTCTTTATCTTTGCAGGTATTGGAAGTTTTGTATCCAGTTCAAGGGCGGAGAACAAACTCAAAGAATTGGAAGAGTATAATTACCAGGGAACGATCAATGGAATAAGAGCTTTTCCTGTGGATGTGCTCATTGAATTAATAGATGAAAAAGATTTACTCAGTTATGGCCATTTTCTCTGTGATAATGGTAGATATGATGATGCCATCAAAGCTTTTAACAAGGTCACCGGTCTGAATCCCAACTCTACTTCGACCTGGAATGAAAAAGGCAAAGTTTTGAAATTGCAGAATCGGCACAACGATGCCATTATAGCTTTTAATAGGGCTTTAGAGCTGGATCCAAAATTTATAGATGCCTGGAACAACAAAGGGATGGCTCTTTATGATCAGGGTGAATATGATAAAGCTGTTGTAGCTTATGATAACGCCTTGAAGGTAAAACCAAAGTATGCTAGGACCTGGTACAATAAAGGCCTGGTCCTCTATGCTCAAGGCAAATACCATGAGGCTATTTTGGCTTATGATAAAGCTATCAAAAATGATTCAAAAATTATAGATGCTTTGTTTGACAAAGACATTTTTTTTGACAAAAGCATAATTATAGATTCTTTGTATGACAAAAGCATAGCCCTCAGGTCGCTCGGTCAAATCAAAGAAGCAGATGAAACCTTAGATCAGGCCAAAAGAGAATTGAATTGCAAAGGAGCCGATCTCGCCAATTGCAAATTGTATCTTGAGGCCATTCAGGCCTTTGATAAAATCATAGGAATCGATCCAAAATTTATATGTGCCTGGATCAATAAAAGTATAACGTTATCTAAAATGGGCCGGTTTGGGGAGGCGATCGGAGCGATAAATCAGGCCATTGAAATAAATCCCGAGAGCCCGCGTGCTTGGAAATACAAAGGAATCATTCTCAAAAAAGCAGGCCAGAAAGCCGATTCAAAGCTTGCTTTAGCCAGGGCGAGGGAGTTGGGATATAAGGGCTGATCCCTGCCCAGAGCAGTATCTTTGGGCTCATATCTGCTGATTAAAATGCTCTTCAGAGAAAGCTATCTGGATATAGAATATATAAAATAACAATTGCAAAAAAAGGATATAGGAGTCAATGAAACTAAAAATAATTAGAATAATCTTATTCGCACTGATACTGACAATAACGTTGTCCATACTGGCATTTGCCCTTCCTGATGAGGCCACAGGCATTGTGACTAATATTGTGGATGGATGTACCATAGATGTCTCAGAGCTTGGAAGGGTTCAGTTGGCGGATATCGAATGTCCTGCTATTGATACCGCAGAAGGAATTCAGGCTAGAGATTTTACCGCTCAGTGGCTTTTGGATAGAAAGATCTTCCTCGATCTGGATAACCGGACGGGCTCCGATCAGCGTGCTCACTGGATTGCTGTATCTATATTGCCAACTCCGATGGATCGGTAAATACTTCGAAAAACTTCAACCGGATGCTGCTGGATGCAGGCAATGCCTGTATCCTGGATTCATCTGATAATGAATTCACCCCCAGCCGGTGGTGGGGTGGGTTTATTCCATCTCACATCTGCATAAAATCAAATCAGCAGAGCGGCATAGAGGACTCTGTCTCTTCCAGTTCTATATTTCAGCTCCAGAATACTCCCCCCAATACTGCCCCATCAAGCAAGACTTCCTTGGAGAAGGCACCCTTCTCGGGTTCGAGTTCATCAGGAGGAGAGTTCGTAGGATCTAGAAAATCAAATAAATATCACTATGCCAGCTGCCAGTGGGCAAAGAAGATAAAACCTGAGAATGAGATCTGGTTTTCAGGATCTCAGGATGCCAGAAACCATGGTTATGTACCATGCAAAGTATGCAATCCACCATAGATCGGCATATTTTTTGGCTGTTAGAAGGGATTAATGATTTTCTGCACAGCCTGGGGAAGCCTTTAAGGGGCCGGAGCTTCGACGAAGAGACAGATAAGGCCCTTGCCAGGATCGAAGAGGGCCGGGCATTCCGGCTGATGGGCGGGATAAGTTGCGTGGAGGAGATCGGGACCGATTTGGCTGGCCCGGTCCAATCCTCCTCTCCGCTCGCTATCATTCCTTCATTCCCCTTCCGGCCAGGATTCCCGTTGCTGCAGCTGCTACAATTCCCCTTGACAGACCAGCGCCATCTCCAGCTACATACAGTCCCCTCAGGGAGCTTTGGAAGCTGCCGTCCACCTCGATTCTCCGGGCATAGAACTTGATCTCCGGGGCATATATCAAGGTGGAATCGGCATTGACGCCGGGGATGATCTGATTTAATATCTCCAGGCCTTCGATGACATCCATCACTATCCTGTGGGGCAGGGCCATGGAGATGTCCCCGGGGGTCACATCCTTAAGGGTGTTCTCTACTGTATTGCGGGCGATCCTCTCCTCAGTCGACCGCCTGCCCTTATGCAGATCGCCCAGCCTCTGGATAACCGGCCTGCGCCCGCCGATGGTTGTGACCAGCTTGGCTATGGACATCCCATAAGCAGTGGTATCCTCCACTGGATGGGTCAGCTCCAGCCGTACCAGAAAGGCGAAGTTGGTATTCTCAGATTTCTCCACTATCATGGAGTGACCATTGGTGGCGATGAAGTCCGGATACTCCTCCTTGACCACAAATCCTCCTGGGTTGGTGCAGAAGGTGCGGACGAAGTCGTCGTACCTGCGGGTGACTATATGGAATTTAGGATCCCGATTTATCCGGGTGATGGGGTCCATTATGATCGAGGGCACCTCTATCCTGACCCCCACATCCAGGGGACCGAATCTGGCCTTGATACTGTATTTGTCCAGAAGAACGCTGATCCATTGCGCCCCTATCCTGCCCGGGGCGAGCAGAGTTCGATAAGCCCTCTTCTCTGTGCCATCGGCCAGCCGGACCCCGGCGCACCTGTCTTCCTCTATTATCAGGTCAACCACCCGGCAGCCGAGCAGAAATTCAACCCCCTTCCTCTCCAGATCCTCCTTGAATGCCGCTATGATCTGGGGGGTCTTGTCGCTCCCCATATGGCGCTGCTTTATGGGCACAAAACGAGCACCTGAGGCTGCTGCTTTTCTCCGGAGCAGTTCTTCATCGTCCTCAGCCGATTCGAGGAGCTTGTCGGGCGCGCCGTAACTGAGGAATGCCGAGTCCACCTCATCTATCAGCCTCCAGGCCTCGCCCTTCGCCAGGCCCTCCAGATCGCCACCGATGGAGGGATGGAGGTTGAGCAGGCCGTCAGAGAAGGCGCCCGCCCCCCCCAGGCCGCACATTATCTGACAGGGAAAGCAATGCAAGCAGTGGCCTCGATCCTTCATTGGGCAGCCGCGATCCTTGATGTCCTTACCCTGATCGATCACCAGCACCCTGGCATCTGACCGGGCGAGCTCCCGCGCAGCAAATAGGCCTGCCGGGCCGGCACCAACGATGAGCACATCGACCATACAAAAATGATATTAGGGTTATAGCTATTTATATCTGCGTCTGGGCGAGGATGGATCTGCATCAATACATTTATACCCCTCTCCTAAAATCTATTTTATCTTAGGGCTTCATTCGAGCTGAATTCAAATTTAACTTACAAATTTAGAATATTTTTTTGATTAAACTCAAGGGGATGTTCAAAATACGAATTCAAGTAGCTATGAAAACTTTTAAGTAATTTGGACACCTAATATCAGGTTGCACAACCAAAGGAGGTTGGATATTATGTTGTCTCCCTTAATTCCTGATATCAGGCATCCAAAATGGATTATAGTCGTCAAATTACTTGAGATTATCGCTTCTCCAAGAGCTAATAAAATCGCGGGCAGATTAAAAATATATGACAAAGATAAATTTTTATTGTCAATCAAAGTCTTAATCCTATCGGATCTATTTGAAAGAGATATTTCAAGGCTTGTTTCCGAAATAAATGAAAATATTGCCTTAAAGAGGCTTTTAGGGATTAATTCAAAGGTAAAAGCAAATGAAATATACAAGATGCAGTCAAATCTCGATTATGAATTGATTTTCACGTTTTTAAAAGATTATTTCAGCCTAGAAAGAGATTGAGGGATAAAAAGGTAGAAACAGTAATTATTGACACTAGTTCTATCGCTATCGACCTTAATTTGTGGAGAAACCGACATAGAATTGGTAAGGGAGATAAAAAATATAAATATTCATATAGTCCATCTATAGGATATTATGTCGGATTTAAGTTGATTTTGGCAATAAATCAGGATAATGAGCTCCTGGGGTTTGAAATTTTCAAAAACTCGCCCAATGACTCTAAAATGCTTATTCCTTTCCTCGATAAGCTATATCGCTCTAGAATTATCAAATCGGAAGATATAATCATCTGTGATAAGGGTTTTACGTCAAAAAACAATTATCAGACTATCATCAATAGATTTAACATCGTTCCGATCATATATCCCAGGAAAAACACAAATTTAGAGAAGATAATTCATAACCTAAATCCACCTTTGGATTTGTTTTTTTGTAAAAAATATAATTTGGCCATTTGGAAACGAACTGTAGTTGCTTTCAAAAAACTAATCTATGAATGGGAGAGTTTCAAGATAATAAGGTCGAATATTGAAGATTTCTTTAATATCGCTAAGAATTTTCTAGGAATGAACCGAAACCATCAATATACGAAGGTTAGCATCGAAAAGAGGGTTGCCCGAATAATTTTCTTGACCCAAACGTTGATTTGTTTGTTGGATGATCTAAATATTGATAAAAGGGCCATACCATATTGGTGATCTTGGGAGAGGGGTATACATTTAAAGCGCATCATATCCTGCTGGAATAAAATGTCGGTTTACATTGATATCGATAGGTGTATTGGCTGCCGCACCTGTGAGGCGGCCTGCCAGATGGAGCATGACGGCCAGGGGCACATCAATGTCCATTATGTGGAGGACCTGGCAGCCGTTCCCATCTTCTGCCGCCACTGCGAGGAGGCTTACTGCACCACCGCCTGCATCACCGGAGCTCTGTACAAGGATGGAGAGATCACCGCCTTTGATGCCAGCAAGTGCTCCGGGTGCGGCCTGTGCACCCTCGCCTGCCCCTTCGGTGTGGTCTGGACGGATAGGATCGCTCATAAGTGCGATCTCTGCCGGGATCGGGAGGGCGGACCGGCCTGCATCAACGTCTGTCCGGCTCAGGCCCTGTCAGATGATTTCGATCGGGCAGTGAGCATGGCACGCTCGCGTGCTGCTCGGACAATTGCTGCCTTCAGAGGGGTTAGATGATAAGAGTTGACAGCAGCCTGTGCCTGGGTTGTCGATCTTGCTTTAATGTCTGTCCCAGCCAGAATATAATCAGAAGCGAAGCTAATGGAAGGGCGACAGTTCACTGGAAAAGCTGCAAAGAGGAGTGCGATCTGTGCGTGAAGATGTGCCCCAGCAAGGCCCTCTCCCTGGTGTCTGGGGATGAGGCTGAGCCCCCCTGCGAGCTCTCCTTTGACCTGGCAGCCTGCAAGATCTGCGGATCGCTATATGCTACAGAGCCCATGCTTGAGTGGATTGAGTCGGTCCTGCCTGAGAAGATTCAGAAGGATGCAGCCGGCCTGGAATGGATCCGGATCTGTCCGGAGTGTCGGCGCAATAAAGAGGCTGAGAGCCTGACCCGGCTGGTGCTGCCGGGGAGAAGAAAGGAGGATTGGAGATGCTCCTGGCTCTTTACTGCAGGGAAGCGGGGTCTACATCCAGAGCGGATGAAATTGCTCTAAATGCAATCGGGGCCGCTTTTCCCACCCTCTGTCGGATGTAGCAGTCAGATTGGGCCTGAAACCATCTGTACCCCTTTTCCAGCAGGGAGTGCAAAGCATTCTCTGTTATCCTCAGCAGGGCGTTTGTGGCCTTCCATGCAGCATTCCAAAGCCGCGCTCCCCACCAAATACAAAAGCATGAATTGGCGGAGATAGGCCATCTCCCATCCATTCCTAATTCTCTATCCTGAAAAGCCATCCAATTCGATCCTGTGATCCTTGACCGTGGCGATCGATCTTTTGCTGATCATCTCCATCCCTGTCACGGATGGTGGTATTATTGCTGGAAAGGTTCAGGCTCTCATCTCTTTTCCCCGATAGAGCAAGCGAGCATTTGATAAAGCGGTAGCACATTCACAGCCTTAAAAGATGAACGAGAAATCCATTAGAAAAGGAATACTGTTTCTGATGGCCCTGATGGCGGCTATTCCCTCCCCCGCCGCCTGCTCTTCAGAGCCCAATGGGCCGGCAGAGGAGATGTATAATATTACTGCGTATAACATCTCTGGATATAACATCTCTGGATATAACATCTCTGGATATAACATCTCTGGATATAACAATACTGTGTATAATGCTAAAGTGTTTAACGCTACTACGTATAACGCTAATATGCATAACGCCACTGATGGACTTAACAACTCTGAATCTACAAATGATACAGAAGAGGAGATTTTCCCTACAATGGGTAATGCCTCCGCAATGCATAAAGGCACTACATCCATAAACGGCACTACATCCATAAACGGCACTACATCCATAAACGGCACTACATCCATAAACGGCACTACATCCATAAACGGCACTACATCCATAAACGGCACTACATCCATAAACGGCACTACATCCATAAACGGCACTACATCCATAAACGGCACTACATCCATAAACGGCACTACATCCATAAACGGCACTACATCCATAAACGGCACTACATCCATAAACGGCACTACATCCATAAACGGCACTACATCCATAAACGGCACTACATCCATAAACGGCACTACATCCATAAACGGCACTACATCCATAAACGGCACTGCATCCATAAACGGCATTGTAGAAGAGGAGTGCAATGGCACAGTATACCGCCTGGGGGAGGCGGCAACTGTGGTGACAGTGCCGGTCAATACCAGTCGGATGAATCTCACTCTAATGGAAAAAGTAGAAAATATCACACTTTATGATGAATACGGGAAAACGGTTAAATTAAACAGCAGCCACAGATTCCGGCAGGGCAGCTACATCTATAGCCTGGACTTTGAAAGGCACATCAAGGGAAAGCTGGCCTATAATCTGAGTGCGCAGGGCCAACAGTTTGTGATCCCGGTCAGGGAGAAAGGTCCCGTGAGGGTGATCCTTCCTGAGGGCTATACCACTGGAGACCGCTTGCTGGGAATTGCCTGGCCTCCACCTGACATGAGTGCAAATGTAGAAGGGAAAAAAGCTCTAACCTGGAATAACACCACCCTGCTCTCCTATATTGAGGTAAACTACTACCGGGAGAAT
The DNA here is from genome assembly GCF_016706325.1 of Methanothrix sp. Classification (NCBI taxonomy): domain Archaea; kingdom Methanobacteriati; phylum Methanobacteriota; class Methanomicrobia; order Methanotrichales; family Methanotrichaceae; genus Methanothrix; species Methanothrix sp. Next base: position 1,787,319 of record NZ_JADJJX010000001.1, read on the forward strand.
GCTCTTGCCGCCCTGACGATAATCATATCCATTCTCGCCCTGGCAGGAATAGCACTGCTGATAGAGTATTATTTCAGCATCAGAAAGCTGAGAGCCTTGAGGATAAAGGAAGAGGAATAGGCGATAAAAAGGATTCACACCATCCGACTACAATCAAGAGGAGAGTGCAATGAGCAAAGCTACTACCATCTGCAATGGGGTTTATGCAGTGGGGGGACCGGATCTCTCCCGCCCTGAGGATGCATATGTCTATCTTGTCGATGCAAAGAGCTGTCTGGTCCTGATAGATGCCGGCGTGGGATACGGAAACGATAAGATAGAAAGGAATATTCGAGCCCATGGATTGGAGCCGGCACAGGTCTGGTATGTCATCGCCACCCATTGCCATATCGATCATATCGGCGGACTGCATCTATGGCGGGATAGGTATGCCAGTAAGATCATCGCCCATGAACTGGACCGGGCAGGCATCGAGGGCGAGAACGATAGTCTGACTGCAGCCAGCATGTACGGGGTGAACTACCGGCCGGTGAAGGTGGACACCATCCTCTCTGGGGAGCAGAACCAACTCCGTCTGGGGGAGATGGATTTCAATCTCCTTCATACCCCAGGACACACTCCCGGAAGCATCTCTGTTTATATCGATACCTCTGAGGGCAGGGTTCTCTTCGGCCAGGACATTCATGGCCCCTTCTCCCCTTCCTGGGGCTCAGATATCAGGGAGTGGAGGAGGTCCATGAGAAAGCTGCTTGATCTTGAGGCCGACTTTCTCTGCGAGGGGCATGCCGGGATTTACAGAGGAGAGAAGATCAGGGAATACATTGAGGGCTACCTGAATAGATATCCTGGATAGATATCCTGAATAGATATCCTGAATAGATATGGCTCTGGCCTGCGGCTCCGCCTGAGCCTTCTCATTTTCTTAGCGCTTCTCTTTTCCCGTCTGATTTACTCGCGCCCTCTCTCTCAAGCAGCCTTATGGTTCAGCCCTGAGCATCATGATCTCCTTTCCAGCGATGTCCTCTTGAGAGATCGATATCTTCCTCTCCAGAAATTGGCTTGCAGTCCAGATATTGGTTCTGGTGTGCAGGGATATCTTCCGGGTGCTGTAGCTCCCTGCTGCCAGGGCCAGATAGGGAACCAGTTGATCGGCCAGATGTTCATCCACAGAGGCTCCAGATGTCAATTCCTGAATTTGAGCCTCTGCAGCAGTCCTGCCCACCTTCTCTGCCGGAAGACCTCTCCTGCCCAGACTGCTGGCTCCGATATAGGCTCCAGAAGATCGCGACCAGAGGGTGATCCCGCTTCCAGTCGAGGGCAGGCGGAGGATCTCTTCTGCGATGAGGGCCTTAAAGCCCGCCTGCTGCAGAGCCTCAACTGCAGCATCAGCCTGCCTTCTGGCCACATGCTCAGGCAGGTTTGAGCAGTGGGATACTCCTTTGATCTCCATTTCGGATCGATTGCTGCTATCTTTCGAGAGTCCCTCGGTGCCCAGATGAGCAGCCTGAAGCTCTGAGGGCTCGATGTGACAGAGCACCCTTCCCTGGCCCTGGGGGTAGTATCCCCTCCTCTCCAGCTTCAGGCTTGTTCTGGCCCCGAAACGCTGCAGAGCGGGCAGGAAGACATTGCAGAAATAATCGATGGTTGGAGACCATTGCACATCGGTTCCCCCCTGAACCAACAGGGTAGTGCTCTCATCGGCCTGGAGCAGCGCCGGGAGGAGGCATTGCAGGAGGAGGGTGATGCTCCCCGCTGTCCCAATCGAGATCTCATATCTTCCGCCTTGAATCTCGCCGGGAGAGAAGCTGATCTCAGTTGATCCCGGGGCAACACCAGAGCTTTTGGCCTGGCAGATGTCAGAGAGAGCAGCAATGGCATGAGCATGCTGGGCTGCCAGGCCCGGTTTGGGACGGCTTTTCCTGATCTTGCTTATATGGACCGGTCTGCCGGTAACTGCGGAGAGAGCAACTGCAGTCCTGACGATCTGGCCTCCGCCTTCTCCAAAGGAGCCGTCTATCTCAATCATAGTACCTCCCACTTTTATCCGGCTGTTTTCATCATATTCGCAGATATTGGAAGCAGTTAAACCTTTTGCCGGGAACCCGTCCTCTCCAGAGAATCAGGGAATCTGCTTTATAAATGGTCTCTCTGCGAGAAGAAGCCACAGCCCCAGGCAAGCCAGCCCCACCAGGATGTTCATCGATCCCAGGATCTGAATGGTATTGGACCACTCCAAAGAGATGATGCCCATGCCCATGCTGCCCATCAGGATCCCAAAGCAGCTCATAAGAGCAGCGGCAGAGCCGGCGTCCTCCTCTTGCTGCTCGAGCATCAGATTTGTGCCTGGAGTGCGGATGCAGCTTCCCATGATCGTCGCCGGAAAAAGGCATGCCGCAAACATCCAGGGCTGAAGGCTGCCCAGAAGATATATCAGCAGCCCTCCGAGAATGGTTGAGGCGAAGCCGGCGATGATGATCGAACTGCGGGCGAACCTTCTGGAGAGGCGCAGATAGAGCATGGGCCCTCCAATCATTCCCAAGGCATTGAAGGCAAAGTAGAGGCTGAAGAGCTTCTCGTTCAGGCCGAAGCCGTCTATGTAGATGTATGAGGATGAGGCGATGAAAGCCATCGAGGAGAAGCTGAGCAAAGAGAATATGATGAGCAGGGATAAGAAACCGGGATTTTTCGCCACCACTGCCAGCCTCCCAATGGACTGGCCCAATGTGCCGGTATATCTTGTATTTAGCGTCTCCACCAGGGCCAGGCTTCCGGAGAGAGCAATAAGCCCTATGACTCCTAAAAGCACAAATATCCCTCTCCAGGATGTGATGCCCAAAAGAAGGGCTCCCAGGACAGGCGCAGCCATGGGGGAGATGAGAACCATGGAGGAGACCCAGGCGAGGATCATCTCCCGGTTGCGGCTGTCATAGACATCCTTGATCATAGCCATGGCCACTGCCGAGGCAGAGCTTCCGCCAACAGCCTGGAGGATGCGAAAGAGGATGAGCTGACTGATATCCTGGGAGATGGCACAGAGAAAGCCAGCCAGAGAATAGATGGCAAGGCCGGTGATCAGAATGGGGCGGCGGCCGTATCTATCGCTCAGAGGTCCCCAGAAGAGCATTCCGGCGGCAAAGAAGAGAAAGAAGAATATAAGAGTGAGATTGACCTGCTCGGCTGATACCTGAAAGTACCGGGACATGCCAGGCAGGGCGGGAAGATATAGATCTGTCGATAAAGGAACGAATGCACTCAGAAATGCAATAAGGGCGATGAGGCCTCTGTTGCCCAGATATCTCTGCCCTCCCCCTCCAGGGACGAGGGCTCTATGTGATTTTTCCATTGCATTGGACCTCAATGTCCCGATCTCTGTCTTTCCGATCTCTGTCTTTCCAATCTCTGTCTTTCCAATCTCCGTCTTCCCTATCTCCGTCTTCCCGATCTTTATCCTCACTATCTCTATCTTTCCGGCCTCAATCTCTCTTAGCAGTTCCTTCTCGCCTATTCTCTCTTATTATTCTTCAGCAGCAGATCGCACAGTTTACTGGCACTGGCTACCACGGTCTTTCTGCCGATGCGGTCCTCGGCTGCCGGACGGACGGCAATTCCCCCGAAATGGGCATCATCACCCACCACTATCATCCCCTGGATGTGCATCCAGGCATGAATGGCATCCAGGGTCTTCTCCTGGCCGCCATTTCTTGAGCCGCCCACGGCCATCGCGCAGCCTACCTTATTCCTCAGCTTGAAGTCCTGCCGCCTCAGGGGAATTGTCCTGTCGAAGACCGCCTTGAGCTGGGCAGTGATATTCCCGAAGTAGACGGGTGAGGCCACAATTATGCCCTCTGCCTCTTGCATTGCCCTCAGGAACTCTGGCATATCATCCCTCTTGGGGCATTCCCTGCCTTTGCTGCAGTCTCCACAATCGTTACAAAAACCGACTGCCAGCTCTGAGCAGAGCAGCCTTTCAGTCTGGAAACCATATTCATTGGCAACAGCCAGTGCCTCGTTCAGCAAGAACTCAGTGTTGCCGGCTTTTCTCGGGCTTCCACAGATGCCAACGATTCTCATTATTACTCTCACCCCTTGCAGCTCTGATGGAGGCAAATATATGCTTTTGTGATTGGAACATACTCACGGGCTTTATGTGGTCTATTGCCGACGGCAAGGTTAATATCTAATACCCTAATTTTATTATGGGATCATAATGAACGCTGAGATCACATCGCTTCTGGAACAGGATGTCTATACCCAGAAAGGCATCTTTGTGGGCAGAGTGGACGATGCCGTCCTGGACCCTGAGAACGGGGTGGTAAGCGGCCTGGCTTTGGGAGATGTCAACCGGGATCTTTTCGATAGCAAGGGCAAAGGGATAATCATTCCCTATCGCTGGGTTACTGCTGTCGGAGACATAGTGATCATCAGGCATCTGAATAGAAATGCAAAGGCTGAGACAAAAGTCGGCTAGCTGGGAGATTTATTCCGGTCTTCGGGCTCGCCCTCCACTGGTGGCAAGAGCGGATGGCCGGGGATTCAAGAGCATTCTGGCGGGGTGCCAGAAGCCTTATGATGCTGGCTTTGCCAGCCACATGGCCTCCTCAGCCAGCAGTCTGTTTGAAGACTCTGGAATCTGCCCGGCCCTGGCATTCACCTTCTCAGATGAGATCAATCTCGCCTTTCTGACTGCTCCTTTTGGTGGGCGGGTCGAGAAGATCGACTCCCTCGTTGCGGGCTTTCTATCTGCTTCCCTCTCTCTTCAGATGGGAAGGCCCGTCTCAATGGACTGCCGGATCATTCCCCTCTGCAGATCGGAGATCAGAGAATACTTAATTGAACGGCAGAACGAGGCCTGGAGAAACCATGTCTTCTCTTATGGATTTTACATGTTACAGGAGGAAGGGCTCGACCCTTCCCAGGCCATGGAGAGGATGCGAGGAATGAGAGAGCCTGAGATCCATGAGATGCTCTTTCAGAGGGGGACAAACCTGGCCAAAACCCCCTCCTGGGAGAGAAGGGGCATAATGATCTATCGCGACGAGGGGAGGGTCTTGCAGGATTGGCAGTTACCGCTGTTCTCGTCAGAGGAGGGCAAGGAGCTGCTGGCCCGGGTATTTCGCTGCGCTGAGAACGACTGAATGCCTGCTAAAGAGTTAAAGAATATAGGTTCTTGACGGTCTTCTATGGGCGGGCCTTGGCCTCGCCGCAGAAATGCCGGGCACAGAGGAGGATTCTCTGCAGCATATCGCATCAGGATCCGGCCATCAGTCACCCTGGGAGAGGATGGTGAAATATCTCTTTATTATCTCTTTATTCTCTGGCGGAAGGCTCTCAATGTATAGCTCTGATGGTACTGCTGCTGCCTCCCCTGCCTGGGACTGCTGAAAGACCCTCTGCACCGGTCTGGTGTTTATGGGTATGGAGCCAGCGCCCGTTCCAGGAGATATGACCAAGGGAAGCTTATTCTCATTCAGGACGGCGAGGGAGGGATTGCCAAACAGATTACCACTAAGGCTCTCATTTGAAATAGCGCTCGGCTGAGGTTTCTCCTCCTGGAAGATGCTGGAGGCTCTCTCCTTCAGCTCAATGATCGACTGGAGATCAGCAGTCTGGACTACACCTTCCTGTGCCAGGAGGATGACCACAGCAAAGAGGAGGATGGCAGCTACTGCTCTGCCGCTCAGCTCTCTTCTGTCCAGGATCTGAGAGGGCTTTGTTCCCGCTAAGCTCAGCTTGATTTCCTCAGCCAGGCTCTGCATGGGCAGAGAATCAAGGTCCTTGTTGTCATAAGCAGTTTTGGCCTTCTCTGATAGCACTGGGCCTAAAAGCGGAAAGATATCGGTCTTCCTCCGCCTATTGAGAAGGGTGGCCCCAGTAAATCCAAAAATTATGGATATGATTGCAGGCAATGCCCTCAGGATTATGCTGTCTTGGTAGTAGAATTTCATAAGCATAGTCAAGCCCAGAGACTGCATGAGGGCATAAATCGCGATGGAAATTATGATTCCATTGAGGGCCCATACGGCTCGCTCAAAACGCTGATGTGCCCTCATCAATCGAGCCAGCGGTCTGAGGAACTCATAGTGATCATTCACAGAGTTTAATCTGATGATCCAGATAAGTAGTTTTTGGAGTCTGAATCCATGAGACAGGCTGATAGGCGGGGAGTGGAATGAAGGGTGGGGGTGCGGGCTGAAGGGTGAGGAAGCGGTCTGAAGAGCGGGGAAGCGGGCTGAAGGGTGGGGAAGCGGGCTGAAAAGAGTTTATACCATCAGATCAATCCACCTCAACATATGTCTTTGCCCATTTCAAGCTGTAAGATGATAAAGGGGATGGACCAAGGCTCAGCAATTTGGTAATACATAAAGAGGTATAGCGCTAAATGAGCTGCCGAAGATTGGTTTAAGGAAAAATGGATGGAATAGCCGGCGTTAAGGGATTGAGATTCAAGATTCTCGCGATTTTGGCAGCTTTCGCTCTCCTGCCGCTTCTATTCATGGGCATCATATCGCTCATGGAGATGAACCAAGCATCACACGATGTTCAAGAGAACATATCGCAGCTCAGTTTATCCCTGAACCGCTCTGCTCTATTGGTCATGCCCGATGAGGCCGATCAGGTGCAGCTTGCCATTGCCAAGGCCAATCAGTATAACCAGTTCTTCGAGCGTCTGACTCATCAGAACGAGCTGGTAGCCGACAGCGCCAGCAGCTTCTTGGAGGGCGATGGCTGTCTTCCCCCTGGTGTATGGATTGCGCCTACCAGTTCAAATCTCACCACATCAGAGGCGAGGGATGCCACCATAAGATCACTGTGCATACCAGCAAGGGTGATGCAGTCCTTGCATGAAACAGAATCGGTGCTCTCCCTTTCATACATCGGAACAGAGGACGGGGTGCTGGTCGTCTGGCCTTATAGCAATGACTCTCTGAAGAGCACCGCCCCATTCAGCTACAAGGATATGCCCAATTACGAGCTGGCCAGATCCAGGAAGAAGACCATCTGGACAGAGCCCTTCGAGGACGATGAAGGAGGCTGGATGATGACCATCACCACCCCTTTCTTCCGGGAGGGCAAGTTCGCGGGCATCATGGGAATGGATGTCTCAATTAAGTTCATCTTCACAGATCTGTCCACCATGAGAGGCAGAGGCTATCCATTCATTATCGACAGCACCGGTTTTATAGTCGCCCGGCCAAAGAATAAGCCGAATGAGCCCTTGGATATTTTATTCAGCTCAGAAAACCTCTCTATGTCCGCCAGTCCTGAGGTCAGGGCAGTGGCAAAGAAGATGCTCAAGGGAAGCTCGGGATCTGCCATTGTAGCTTTAGGGAGGGCAGATGGATATGTGGCCTACTCTCCCATAAGCAATCCTGGCTGGGTCCTGGGAATTGCTTATGCCTCGGAGGAGATGAGCCTGCCTGCCCGGTTCATCGATGCTGGCATCAAGGAGGTGGCGAGCAGTGCTACCCTGGGATTGAGCGATGCCTCCCGGAAGGTGAGAAATTTTGCCCTTTCGGCCTTTGCTATAACTGTTATTGCAGTGCTAGTTGCAGGTTTTCTGTTCAGCAGGAGGATTGGGGGGGACATCGATTCTTTAGTCCGACTGACGGAGAAGATATCGCGAGGTGATTTTGATGTCCGGGCGAAGAGCTCAGGAGAGCTGGCAGAGCTGGGAGAGGCCTTCAACAGCATGGCTTCCGATCTGAATCATTATGCTGCCGCTCTGGATAAAGCTGCCCATAATCGAGGGGAGTCGGGCGTGCAGAGCAGCTTTATAGATGAGGTCAAGAATGCTTTGGCCTCGTCCGTTCCTCCTGAGCAGGAGGGCTATGAGATTGAGGTCCTCTACAGGCCCACCAGAGCGGACCGTTTTGACTTTTATGATGTCTCCAGAATGAATGATCGGATATCCCTGGCCATGGCGGGTGTGGGAGGAGATGGTATTCAGGCGGCTATGCTTGCCATTACGTCCCGCGCCCTTATCCGTGCCTGTCCGATTATCTTGGGCCCATCAAATGCTATAAGCGATCTGAACACCCAAATCAGCCAGTATGGTCGCGGCACCAATCTGGCCTGCTTTTATGCTTTACTTGATCCATCAGACCACACTTTAGAGTATGTTAATGCCGGATTTAACCCGCCATTCATTGTGGATCCCGGGGGGATGGTGGACACCCTGGGCGGGGGAGGAATAGCTTTGGGGATGCTCTATCGGGTGGAGTTGGAGGAGACGCGCATACCCATTCAGCCCGGGGATGTTATGGTCATATACTCTGATGGGGTTGTAGAGGTCGAGAACGATGATGGTGAGGCATTTGGACTGGAGAGGCTCATCGATCTGGCCATAAATAACCGCACCCTCTCCGGGGAGGAGATCCTCAGGATAGCAGAGAGGGAGATTGAGGACTTCTCTTGCAGTTCAGAGCATCCAATGGATATGGCCATGATAGTTCTTAAGCGAAGGTGAGACGGAGTGGGAAGGAGCCAAGCCGCTTCCTTGTGCCGGCTTCAAAGCCTGGCATCTTTGAATGGTTGTGGTCTAAATTGCGGGTCCAAAATGGTGTATAGCCATAGTGGTGTGTAATCCTAATGCTGTAGAGTCCTAAATGGCGAAATCCTTAAATAAGGGCCTCGACCACAACTCGGAGCCGAAAAAGGCTCGTCCTTTGGCCTGATCTGCGAATTCAATTGAGAATATCTCAAATGAATCCTGAGAGAGCCACAAGATATAAATAAGAGTGGCTCCTTATTGCTTAGGCCAATACTGTGTGTGGCACAAAGCTCGCCAGGGGCAAGCTTTAAATAATAGGGCTGCCTACAGTAATGGGCCGCTTAGGCATCGCATCCACAAGGCTGCGACTCTGATTCCATGATGGGTCGGATTCCGGGTTGCGATATAGAGGATATGTGGAGACACGAGCTTTTTCGTGTCTGACAATGGTCTTGGCGACTCAGCCAATTCCGATTGGTTCGGAATTTAACGCATACTTCCTTGAGAATTCTGGTTGATCCTGCCAGAGGTTACTGCTATCGAGGTTCGACTAAGCCATGCGAGTCGAATGTAGCAATACATGGCGTACTGCTCAGTAACACGTGGACAACCTGCCCTTAGGACGGGTATAAACCCGGGAAACTGGGTATAATTCCCGATAGGTCTCGTCTGCTGGAATGCATCGAGATCCAAAGCTCCGGCGCCTAAGGATGGGTCTGCGGCCTATCAGGTAGTAGTGGGTGTAGCGTACCTACTAGCCTACAACGGGTACGGGTTGTGAGAGCAAGAGCCCGGAGATGGATTCTGAGACACTAATCCAGGCCCCTACGGGTGGCAGGCGCGAAAACTTTACAATGCTGGGAACAGCGATAAGGGAACCTCGAGTGCCAGGTTACAAATCTGGCTGTCGTGATGCCTAAAAAGCATTATATAGCAGGCCGGGCAAGACCGGTGCCAGCCGCCGCGGTAACACCGGCGGCTCGAGTGGTAACCGTTATTATTGGGTCTAAAGGGTCTGTAGCCGGCCGGATAAGTCTCTTGAGAAATCTGGCAGCTTAACTGTCAGGCTTTCAGGAGATACTGTCTGGCTCGAGGCCGGGAGAGAGGTGAGAGGTACTTCAGGGGTAGGGGTGAAATCTTGTAATCCTTGAAGGACCACCAGTGGCGAAGGCGTCTCACCAGAACGGGTCCGACGGTAAGGGACGAAAGCTAGGGGCACGAACCGGATTAGATACCCGGGTAGTCCTAGCCGTAAACGATACTCGCTAGGTGTCGGTCACGGTGCGACCGTGATTGGTGCCGTAGGGAAGCCGTGAAGCGAGCCACCTGGGAAGTACGGCCGCAAGGCTGAAACTTAAAGGAATTGGCGGGGAGCACAACAACGGGTGGAGCTTGCGGTTTAATTGGATTCAACGCCGGAAATCTTACCGGGACCGACAGCAACATGAAGGCCAAGCTGAAGACTTTGCCGGATTAGCTGAGAGGTGGTGCATGGCCGTCGTCAGTTCGTACTGTGAAGCATCCTGTTAAGTCAGGCAACGAGCGAGACCCACGCCCACAGTTGCCAGCGTACTCTCCGGAGTGACGGGTACACTGTGGGGACCGCCGCTGCTAAAGCGGAGGAAGGAATGGGCAACGGTAGGTCAGTATGCCCCGAATATCCCGGGCCACACGCGAGCTACAATGGTTGGTACAATGGGTATCTACCCCGAAAGGGGACGGAAATCTCCTAAAACCAATCTTAGTTCGGATTGAGGGCTGCAACTCGCCCTCATGAAGCTGGAATCCGTAGTAATCGCGTTTCAACAGAACGCGGTGAATACGTCCCTGCTCCTTGCACACACCGCCCGTCAAACCACCCGAGTAGGGTCTGAATGAGGGCGCTTTCGACGGAAGCGTTCGAATTTGGGCTTTGCAAGGGGGGTTAAGTCGTAACAAAGGTAGCCGTAGGGGAATCTGCGGCTGGATCACCTCCTAACGTTACGAGCATGCCAAATGGCATGCCTCTCCGAGCCAATCGGAAGCTGAAATGTCGATCAAGACCTGAGACAAGACAAATCTATCCAGCTAATTTGCAATCATCTGCTGGCCATGATCTGGGGCTTGTAGCTCAGCTGGTAGAGCGCCGCCTTTGCAAGGCGGAGGCCCTGGGTCCGAATCCCAGCAAGTCCATTTGATATGTATGCACACATCGAGGCAGACTCGATGTGGAAGGGCGGAGGTCTGGCTCTCCGGCATGGGGGTCAGTCCTGCGATGCCGTGCACAAGCTTTGCGACCAGACGCTCACTGAGTTTAGTGGGGCATACGCTGTGTATGCCAACCAGTGGATGGCTTGGCTCAAGCGCTGATGAAGGACGTGCCAAGCTGCGATAAGCCTCGGCGAGGCGCATGGAGCCATTGAACCGAGGATCTCCTAATGGGAAATCCTGAGTCTTCGGACTCGATCCTCAAGGATCGGGAACGTCCCGGATTGAAACATCTTAGTAGGGACAGGAAGAGAAATCAACCGAGATACCGTCAGTAACGGCGAGTGAACGCGGTAGAGCCTAAACCGAATCCCGCAAGGGAGATGTGGTGTTATAAGCCTGGCCTGCAAGTTCTGACCTGGAAGGCGAAATGGCCTGGAATGGCCTGCCATAGAGTGTGAGAGCCACGTAGCTGTAACAGCTCAGATCTGGGCCTTGTCTTGAGTACTGTGCGTCGGAAATCGCGCGGGAATTTGGGGGCCACCAACCTCCAAGGCTAAATACAACTTGAGACCGATAGCGTATTAGTAGTGTGAACGAAAGCTGAAAAGTACCCCAGATAGGGAGGTGCAAAGAGCCTGAAACTGGCTGGCGATAGTGCGTTAGGGCGTGAAAGGATCTTTCTCTCGAAGGATACGGTGGCAACGCCGCAGTACGAGAGAGACTGCCAGCGTTCTAACATGCGTTTTGAAGAACGAACCAGGGAGTGCATATTGACGGCGAGGCTAATTCTGTCATAGAGGCAGCCGGAGCGAAAGCGACAAGCGCGCATGAGAAGAGGCGCGACGTATACAAGTGCGTGTAGTCGTCCGTATGCGACCCGAAGCCGGGCGATCTAGGCGTGGGCAGGTTGAAGCGTGGCGAAAGCTGCGTGGAGGACCGCTTGAGGTGTTGATATGCAAATCGCTCTCGTGACCTGCGTCTAGGGGTGAAAGTCCAATCGAGGTCGGAAATAGCTGGTTCCTCCCGAAACATATCGCAGTATGACCTGGTCTGAGATAGTCGGCGGGGTAGAGCACTGATTGGGGAAGCCGGACTCGAAAGGGTCTGTTCTTTTGTCAAACTCCAAAACCGCCGTCGTCGTAGACGACCAGCAGTCCGGGCTGGGGGGTAAGCTTCTAGTCCGTGAGGAGACAACCCTGACCGTGGTTAAGGTCCCCAAATATCGGCCAAGTGTCAACACTTAAGGGAGTCCTGGGTCACAAACAACTGGGAGGTTAGCTTAGAAGCAGCTATCCTTTAAAAGAGTGCGTAACAGCTCACCAGTCGAGATTCAGGGCCCCGAAAATGGACGGGGCTAAGCCGATTACCGATACCACGGAGCACCGTGAGGTGATCTAGTAGGGAGGCGCTCTGCGTGGGCAGAAGCATCTGTGTGAGCAGGTGTGGACCGCGTAGAGACGAAAATCCTGGTAGTAGTAGCAGCAAAGTCGGGTGAGAATCCCGATCGCCATAAGGGCTAGGGTTCCTCGGCAATGTTCGTCAGCCGAGGGTTAGTCGGTCCTAAGACGTACCCTAATCGGAGTACGCCGAATGGGAAACAGGTTAATATTCCTGTACCTTTCAACATTAAAACTGACGCTTCCGGATATGTCAAGCGTCCTTGCCTGGGCGTTCAAGCGTGCAAGCCTGCGGAGAGCCGTAATGGCGAGAAACAGGCGAAAGCGTGATGACGTAAGTTGGCAAATTCCAGGAGCCCGTGAAAGGGAGTTGAAAGTTCGTACCGAGATCCAACACTGGTGCCCCAAGCTGAGAGGGCTAAGGCGTTTCGGCATATGCTAGCTAAGGGAATTCGGCAAATTGGCCATGTAACTTCGGGATAAATGGTGCCTGCTTGGCAAAAAGCAGGTCGCAGAGACGAGGGACTCTAACTGTCTAATAACAACATAGGTGATTGCGACTCCGTAAGGACTAGTACAATCACTGAATCCTGCCCAGTGCAGGTACCTGAAGACCCGGTTCAACGGGAAGAAGGGCCTGTTAACGGCGGGGTAACTATGACCCTCTTAAGGTAGCGTAGTACCTTGCCGCTTAATTGGCGGCTCGCATGAATGGATCAATGAGAGTCCCACTGTCCCTAGCTGGTACCCGGTGAACCTTACATTCCAGTGCAGAGTCTGGAGACCCCTAATGGGAAGTGAAGACCCGTGGAGCTTTACTGCAGCCTGCCGTTGGGTTGTGGTTCTGATTGCAGAGCATAGGTAGGAGACGTCGAAGCTCGGGCGCCAGTCCGAGTGGAGTCAACACTGGAATACTACCCTTTCAGAGCTACTGCCCTAACTCTGAGAAGAGGACCTCGGTAGGTGGGCAGTTTGGGTGGGGCGCCACGCCCTTGAAAAGATATCAAGGGCGCCCTAAGGTTGACTCAGTTGGGTCGGAAACCCAACAAAGAGTGTAAAGGCATAAGTCAGCCTGATGTTACCTCGCATAGCAAGAGGTGATAAGACGAAAGTCGGGCTAGCGAACCTCTCAGCTCTCTTGGTGGAGCGTTAGATGACAGAAAAGCTACCCCGGGGATAACAGAGTCGTCACCGGCAAGAGCACATATCGACCCGGTGGCTTGCTACCTCGATGTCGGTTCTTTCCATCCTGGCCGTGCAGCAGCGGCCAAGGGTGAGGTTGTTCGCCTATTAAAGGAGATCGTGAGCTGGGTTTAGACCGTCGTGAGACAGGTCGGTTACTATCTGTTAGGGGTGTGTTGCGGTCTGAGGGCAAGTTGGTTTTAGTACAGGAGGAACAAACCAACGGCACCTCTGGTCTATCGGTTGTCTGGCAAGGCACGCCGAGCAGCCACGTGCTCGCGGATAAGGGCTGAAAGCATCTAAGCCCGAAACTGCACCCGAAAAGAGACCGCTTAGAGTACTCGTAAAAGACGAGATTGATAGAGCCGGGATGTACGCACCAAGGCAACGAGGTGTTCAGTCCGCGGCTACTAACAACTCTGCAGCGCTCCGCTGAACTCGGGCGAAATCTGTGTCGCAAAGCAAAAGAGATATGCACGGCAAGTAAACCAGGATCCCTGAACCAAGATTCAGGATGGCATAAATACCGGTTCGATTCCGGACCCTGGAATCGAATATGGCGGCCAGAGCGACGGGGCAACTCCTGAACCCATCCCGAACTCAGAAGATAAGCCCGTCCACGTTCCATACTGTACTCAGGTGCGAGAGCCCTCGGGAAATATGGATAGCTGCCATATTCACCTAAATTTCTTTTTGTAATGACATCATGAGCTTGGGCTCCCGAATTACTGCATTTCAAATCCCACTCAGCCTTGCTGCACGGTCGATCGGGCTACTGAGCGCCCGGAAAAGCCGCAAGCCGGAGAGCTGCCGTGCTCATCTAACATCTTTTTATTATCGCTTCAACTGGAGCTAGGGCTCCCTAATTTCGGCTATTATGATCTCACTCATCCATGCTGCACGGTCGATCGGACTACTGTGCGCCCGGAAAAGCCGCCAGGCGGGAGAGCCGCCGTGCTCACCTAACATTTTCTGACTTTAACTGGAGCATGGCTCCCTAATTGCTATTATCACGAATCCCAATCAGCCATGCCGCATGGTCGATGGGAGCATATGCGCCCTGAAACGAAGGGAAATATGGATCGCTGCCATATTCACCAGATATTTTATTTGCTTAACTTCTTGAGCTAGGGATCCCCTAGATTGCTATTATCATGAGCCTGGGCACTCGTAACTTCGGTTTAACGGATCCAAGCAGCCATGTTCTCCCCATTAGTACCACCTGTCGCTATGATCTCTTACTCTATTTCATCAGGAGTTAAAACAAATATATATTCTTGAATTTCGCGACGAAATTTTGATTTCCGACTGACAAGACTCTTTCTAGCCAATTTAATAGGTTTGAATGGATGATACAATTCACATAGGGGATAATAGCTAGCATTACTTATTAGAACAAAAGTTCCTCTTTTCAACGCACGCAGAGCCACTAAAGAAAGACGTTCTTGATCTTTCCACGAAAAATTTTTCTCATTATATCGAATGAACTTATTATTATTATGAATCATTGTATGTGTTGGATCACAATATATTACATCTCCATATCTAGATTTATTCATCATCTTTTCAAAATCCGATACAGCTAACTCTATTCCTTGAAGCGCATGTGATGCTCTTTTAATCAATCCATCTCTCCATAGAAGTTCAGGAGTGCGACTTCCTCCTCCATAAGGGACATTGAATTTTCCGTTGAGGTTTAATCGATATATACCACCAAAGGCAGTTCTATTTAAATATAAAAATCTTATTGCCCTTTCAACCAAGTCCTTCGGTTCTTCTTTGCGAATATGATAATAACTTTCCTTATCCACTGATAGTTTCTTTAACCCATCAATAATCTCCTCTGGTTTATCCCGTACTTGAATGTAAGTATTTATTAGATCGCTATTTATGTCAGATAGGGTTGCCTTTCTTGGACATAATCCAAAAAATATGGCTCCTCCACCCAAGAACGGCTCATAATAACGATTGGATAATCTTTTTGATATGCAAAGAGCTAATTTCTGAGCGATCCAACGCTTTCCACCAGGCCATTTAAGAAATGGTTTTACGCTAAATTTATCGAAGGGAGTACGATCAATGGTAGCGGATTCTCCCAGAACACTTTCGTGATGTTGAGCATAAAAGACCATGATACATACCTATATTATCGGTGGCTCTTTTGATTCAGAGAAAATTTTTAGAATCTTGGCAGATGGGTAGGTGGAGAGTGATGCAACGCCATGCGCAAGCTCAATGGGCAATAATGCTCCTTCATAGCGGTTGCTTAGGATCTTCGGTATCGTAGCAAATATTCGATCGGCGTCTAATGTATCCATATATGATGGCTCTTCAGAATAATGGGGTATATTAAGCACCATACTGTGGTAATTATCAAGTTTTACAAAAATTTTATTACCATAATTAGTTTTTTCACCATAAGGTCCTCCACGGTTGGGGCGGCTCTTAATTATTTCTTTTATATATTTATTATCAGGCATGAAAATTGATCTCTCTTGCGCATCCTTTTTGATCAACTGCAGATGGTCCATAAATCTGCCTGTTTTCTCCTGTCCAATTATATGAACCGGAAAATTATTCTTCTGTGCAAAAAAAAAGAAATCTTCGGATAGGATCAACTAACTTTGAATATTGAGCGCGTAGCATTAAAGGGCCATCTTTCACAAAAAGGCAGTTGGATAATATCTTCTTATTCGTCTCCCAATAGTAACGAACTGCAGTAAACAATAATAATGTTTCATGAATATTCATATATGCCGTTGCTACCGTATCTGGTGCAGAATCGGGAGCCATTTCTTGATGGAATCCTAGCATGTCCGTAAGGAATAAACTACCTCCGCAACCAGAGCACGTACCCTTCTCCTCATTATAGTTTAGGCTAGCTACTACTTCCTCGCAATGAGGGCACTCGAATGGTTGAAGCGATTTATCATTTTCGGCCCATTTTTCATATGCCAACCATTTGAGTGTCTCCATAACTTCTGTATCTAATGAGCCACCTTTCTCTTTAATCGACTCGAAAATTATTTGCCGAATCGCATCATAAGTATTCATTCCCGGTATAGGTGTGTGCCTGAGAGGAAAAACGGTAGCGTGGTAGAGCGCCGAATCAGAAAGCATGTCTCTTAATGCAAAAGGATTAGGATATTCCCTATCTATTTGTGAAATAGAGTATTGGTCAAGTCTTAAAAGTGCTGTTTTAACAAAAGCTATTGCTTTTTGTGGAGGCTTTTCATATTGATTAACTTGCATTGAGCCGTCAATACCAAAAATTATAGGCAAAGAGTTGCCGCTAAAGGATTGAACTTTCCATTCTGTTTTGGATTCGACTAATGGAGGTTCTGGACTATCAAAACTTTGAATTATACTCTTAACTAAATCGGATTTTACAACTTCAAGATGACCTATTCTACTAGCTCTTTCACCAGGCAAACGACTACCAGATTGATACGGCATTTATTCACCAATCTTTTTATTGGGAGGAATAAATTTATTCGCTTGTACCGATACAACAAACCGATGGGATTGGGTTAACATCCTTATATATCCTGGTGTCTTTGCACGAAGAATATCCTCTTTCATACTTTCGTAGGCTACGTTAAGTTTTGCAAGAGCATCCACTTCTTCTCTCGATGATATGTGAGCAACAAAAAAGTTCTCGGTTTGTGCGAGTAGATCTTTACTTATCGTCGTAGGAGATTGCGTAGAATAAACCATTCCAATATGATATTTTGCACCTTCCTTTGCAAAACGGCTATATATTTCTCTAGCCTCGTCGTCTTTACGTGGAAATAAATTATGAGCTTCCTCGAAATACAATTGTATAAAATGATCTCCTAACTTATCGTTGCTAAATTTATCAACCTGATGATTGAATACAGCAATTGATAAATCATCAGAGAAATATTGAAGTAACTGCGGGTGGGCATTTCCTAAGTCTAATATTACCGTTTTCCCTGAATCCAAATGGATAAGAATTTCTTTTTCGAAATTCCCAGCATTTTTATCATGGTACATCCTATAAGGTTGAATAAGAGATGGACCAAGCCCTGACTTTGGGTCAAAGAATTCTAGAAGTCCGACGTCATCTGGATCAAATATTGGATCCCCTGAACTCTCTGATTTAAGGAGTGCGTCTTTGGGTTTAGATCTTCTGAACTGATTTATTATTTCTAATTCGTCAACTAAACTATCTAAGGTATTCGGTTTTGGAGGAATCTGTTGCACTCCTATTTTCTTGTATGCCTCCTCTCTTAACTTATCTTTGAAACCGGGATTAAATTTCCCGACATATGGTGTACTGGGAGCCATGTTTCGTAACTTTGCCTCATCAACGTCAAATCCCGCTTTTCTAAGGATGGCCCAATAAATTTGTATTTTTCTTATTCTTCTTACCTTAATATCGGATTCGGAATATGGCATTTTTATTATTGTCTCTAATGATGGCAACTCGATACTGGAAAACGTACGTATGTATCCCGAATCCTTACCGTCTTGCCTTAATAGACTTCCTATTATTCTATGAGTACTATCCGGATGCTCATAAAAATTGAGTTTAAGAGGTCTCGAGGGAGTAGCTTTCTTCTGTGTTATAGCATATATAATGCAGCGATCTGGATAACTACTTGCTAGTGAGCTACTATTGTCGTAAGGGTTATCATTCGCATATTCGCCATTGATATCGAAAATTAGCTGGCCTACTGTATTTGTCTCTTTGGTAGATTCGATTAAACTTTGTGCAATCAGTTTTACGACATTACTCTTGCCTAATCGCGTTTTACCAAACATGGCAGTTCTTCTGCCGCTGATATCTTGAGTTGAAATGATTACCTTAACATTTGGGAGGGGTTTTGTCGGCAAGGGAAGTCTGCATTCAGTCAACCTCAGACTGCCTATTTCAAATCGATTGTCCTTAGGAACAAGGCAATTTACAATTAAATTTAATAGTTCATCATTGGGTGCGTAAACACGATACTTATGAGCGCTTACGAAATTATTTAAATCTCCAGAAAATTCAATGGTATCCACAACTTGGTCGTGAGCCTCTAATGGGTTTGAGTTTTGTAATATGGAAAAGTCAAGAGTTCCTGCAAGCTCCAGACATGATCGATTAAGCCAGCTTGCTTCGCGGGACTATTGAACTTCGTTATGCCCATCTCATTTCTATATTTTAGAGCACGATGCTTTCGGCAGTAGTTGAAGTGCGCGAAATATAGGGTCATTTGGTTATTCAATTCTGCAGTCTCCTTAGAGAAACCTATGGTTTTCCTTGATATGCGGTTATTATCTTGTCTGCATGTCAGGTTTTGCCGTTCAATGTAGCTGGTAGATATCATTTTGTGGTCTATATCTTTGCCAAATATGATTCTCTTGACCACTTTTTTAGTCTACCGTTGACCCTCATTTTAATGACTTGAGCATATTGTAATAGTTCATCTACGATTAATTTAGGACTTCGAGGTCGCCCTCGCTTGCCTGTTGGTGCGAACGGCTGTAGTTTTCCATATTGCTTTCGAAGAGCTGCTGCATATAGTCTTAATCCATCTGTCACAAAGAGCGGCATTGATCTGAGTCTTTTGGCAGTATTTGAAACGAGCTGATCTGCATTTTCCTGAGATCGCTCACCGATAACATGTGAAAGCACCAACCTGCAATTTGCAGCCATGCTTATCCAGATCCAAGTTCCTTTATCTTCGTATTCACCTTCTCTGGGTAGTGTTTTCCCCACAAAAGTCCATGCCTCGTCCATCTCTACCTTTGGGGTCTCTACATCCTTCAAGACAACTTCATTGACTTTTTCACTATGCTTTGCTGCTTTCGAGATCCAAGTGCTTACAGTAGATGGTTTTGACTCAAGGATCTCAGCTATTCCTAAGACACTCATTCCACGCATGGCCATTTTTAGAGCCAGCTTGATCTTTTCTTCGTTTGTTCTTGTGTCATAGAATGCAGTGTTAGTTCTATCACAGAATCTGGTACCACATGTGTGGCAAATATATTTCCTGACCTTGCCGGAGCTTATCTTGTAAGTTCCGTACACAGTGACGTTTCCTTTCCCAGCAATTCCAAATAGATTGCACTGCTCATTCGGGCATGCTACATCCAAGAATCGAGGCTTTGGACCTCTTTGCCCATTTTGCTACACCCCATGTAGCATATAGGAATAGGTTATATAAATAACAGCCGATTGTAGATTCACGACCCACAACTTCTGGATGAGGATAAAACATACCCAGGATACTGGTTTTCAAAGCGCCCCATTGTAATTCACTTTGAGTAAATACATCCAATTCCGGCATCGATTTCTTTTGCAATTCAAAATATGTTTGTTGAACTTCTGATGCGAGAGGCGTCGGAGCTGATTCCAAGACTCTTAATAGAATAAAATGCAATGGTAAAGAATCTAGGTCCGATGGAACCATTACCAATAAGGAATTTCTTGGTATGCCACCCACGTTCATTTTATATGGATCTGAAGTTATAATAGTAATTGTATCATATCCAATATCAAGTATATATCCTATGAACCTCATATCATCATATCTTTTTGCTTGTTCAGTTGCTTTTTCTTTGTCCAAGAAAGTCTCAAGAATACGAATAGGATGATTCTGCATTGCGGCTTTTTCGAAGAATTTCATATCGGAGCAAACTCCTTTTTCTAAGACTATTGTACCTTTCTTTTGAGGTTCGAGATTGCATTATATTTTTCATGGCTCATTGAAACCAAATTGCTATTATCGTAACTAATAAAGCTTTCGTTACACACAATTATTATTCGATATCGAGTTATTGCGAGTGTTCCTTCAGTTCACCTGGCAGGAGAGGCATGGAGATCGATGAGATCTCAAGGAGTCCTATCTTGCGAGAGGGAGGATGTCCTTGCTGCCATGGCTTACGCCGTTCGAATGGCCGCTGGAGAAACGATAGGCGCGCCTATGTCTGAACCCAAGTTTATGCTGGACGCTGACATGCCCAGAGCATGTCCCCCGTGGTCACGGGGTCAGGGGGGGCCGTCCGGCCTTGAGGACAGCCCCCATGCCTTCGCGCGCGAAAACGGGCAACGCGCGCGGAAGTCCCTATATCTGAAGCGTTCTGCGATGTACTCGAGTGGGCGATCCCGCTAAAGGTGACATTCACTTGCCCAAGCCGGATTCAAGGCGCCCTGATTACTGCCATCACGAATCCCTGGCAGCCATGCAGCATCCCGCCCCAAGGGGGCGCAAGCCCTCGGGTGACGACAGACATTAACCTAAGATGGGACCAGGGATCTCTGATCACTGCTATCACAAATCCCACATAACCATGCAGAATCTTGCCCAACAGTGGCGCTGGAAATATCAAGCACGACTATGGCTGCTCAACACGTTTTTTCATTCAAATGAATATGATAGATCAATGCCGATAGGCATCATCATGATGCTCCAATTCAATCAGCGTCACAACACGCTCATTTTCATTGATCTTATAGATGAGCACGAAGGGGCCAACGTGCACTCTTCTCTTCCCTTTGAGGACGCCCCGAAGTGGTTTGCCCAACTGAGGTACTTCTGCTATCTGGACTGTTTTACTAATTATCGCATTATAATATTGAGTGTCTTTGTTTTGCAGCTTCTTCAGTTTCCTTTGCAGCTTATCTCCAATTTCGATATCATATGGCTCTGTCATAAAATTGCCGGCTTAATCCACTTTAGCGGAGAATTGCTCCTTGAAAGTATCATAAGTGTATCTCTTGCTTTTGCCGCCTTGGATGTCTTTCTCAGCATCCAATACTTTTTTTATGAAATCCTCTTGAATCATCTCTTCCGGAGGATAGGATGCTTCTTCAAGGGCGTCTATTAAGCTGCGCACAATCTTGTATTTCAGGCTGTCTTCGAGAATGGGCGCAAGGCGCTCAATGAGCTTTCGGTCCTCATCACTAAGTTCCATCATTATGAATCCTCTTGATTCAGTATCGCTCCATTAGTATGTAAGGATTGGGGATGCTATTCCTTCCTAAGGCAATGGCTCCCCAATTACTACTATCACGAATCCCCGGCAACCATGCCCCATCCCGCCCCAAAGGGGCGCGTAGCCCTCGGGAGACACCAGATACTCTCCCAGGACGGATCCAGGGCTCCCAGATTATTATTATCACGAATCTCAATTGGCCTTGCAGCTCAATTTATGGGGAGCATGGGCGCCCTGATAACTTCCAGCATGGATTCTAGCCGGATCTAGGGCTCTCTGATCATTGCTTTCACGAGTCACCTTTTGCCTTCCACCGCAGTCTAGTTCATGAGGTCTTCCTGCAATTCGGACCGTTTGTCCTCCCGCCGGGCGTCTAATTCGTATCTATCGGCTATCTTTTTCATGAGACGAGCGGTGCGTGGCCAATTATCACTCAGTTTGCGGGCATAGTCTAGGTAGCGCTCTGAGATTTTCCTTTCCAGAGCACCGCCTTCTCCTATGGAACGACTTACAACACCTCTACTGTTATAAATGCCGATAATGATTCCCTTCTCGATCTCTTCGCTCCCTACATCCTCAATGAGCTCACGATTTTCCGCTAACGTTCGGCTTGCCAGGGAGTTAAGGGCATTCATGTATCATGAGCATTCTTGACGTAAGAATAACAGCATCCCAAAGCTCATGACCCCCTGTGGCCCAGGGGTCGAGGGGCCGTCAGGCCTTGAGGACGGCCTATAGACTCATGCGAAAACGGGCGAAGCACGGAGGCCCATAAGAGAACAAAAGTTCGATTCAATGGAATGGTGATACCAATACATTAATACCATCAATCGCAGATTAAATCCAAGATGAGTGCTGGATTTTCTGGGCAGAACGGATAGTCGTTCGGCTGATCCCATCTCCTTTAAATATGTCTGCTTTTGAGTAATCATATGCCTTGTTATCCATCAGAAAATCCAATATTTTCAAAAAGATATTTCATTTCATCATTTATTTTCGAATATATTCCATATAATCGCTCGTATTTATAATGGTCGTTCATCCATACAGGGAAAGGTTTATTTGCTCAATTACCTAAAGTAATTTGATAAATGACCATGCATACTGGATTCTCCGATGTCTTCGGACCAGGAACGAGGAATTGGCTTTGGATCTGAGTACCACTGCGCTTTTAGTACTTTTTGGATTTCTGCTCTGCATGTCGGCTTTCTTCTCTGCCTCCGAGACAGCATTGATGTCTCTGAGCAAGATCAGGCTCATCCATATGGTTGAGGAGAAGGTCAAGGGAGCCGGAACAATAAACGAGCTGAGGGGTGACCCCGGCCGCCTGCTGGGCACTCTCCTCTTGGGCAATAATCTGGTAAATATCGGCGCATCATCTATTGCTACAGTCCTGGCGATAAAGTATTTTGGCAATAACGGTGTGGGCATTGCAACCGGCATAACGACCATGCTGGTGCTCATATTCGGAGAGATCACTCCCAAATCCCTGGCTGCTCAGAAATCTGAAAGGATCGCTCTCATAGTGGCAAAGCCCATCTCTCTCTTGGAGTACTTTTTAAGCCCAATAGTAACCATCTTCACCCATGTAGCCGGCATCTTCTTGCGACTCTTCGGCTGCAGAACTGATGTCAAACTGCCCTCGATCACTGAAGAGGAGCTGAAGTCCATGGTGAACTTGGGCGAGGAGGAGGGGGTCATCGAAGATCATGAAAAGACGATGATCTGCAATGTCTTCGACTTTACAGACCAACTGGTGAAAGATGTTATGGTCCCGAGGATGGATATCATCGCCATCAATATAAATGCTACTTATAGCGATGTCATAAAAATAATAAGAGCTGAGCAGTTCTCCCGCTATCCTGTGTATAGCAACAGAATCGATAATATTGTAGGCATTCTCAATGTCAAGGATCTGGTCTACCTGGAATCCAAAGAGGACTTTGACATGAAAAAGTTCGTGAAAAAGCCTTACTATACCTTCGAGTTCATGAATACCGCTGAGCTTTTCAATGAGATGAAGAATCACAGAACGCATATGGCCATAGTCCTGGATGAGTATGGGGGCACAGCTGGGATCCTGACCATGGAGGATCTTGTCGAGGAGATCGTGGGAGAGATCTCAGACGAGTATGACATAGTAACCAAAGAGATCGAGACCGTCCGGGAGGGGGAATACATCGTTGATGGAAGCACCCGGATCGAGGAGCTAAACGAGCTGATCGGCACCAACATCGAATCAGAGCACTATGAATCAATAGGTGGCTTCATGATACAGCAATTGAGCAGACTTCCCAAGCAGGGCGAGTCCATCGATTACATGGATGCGAGATTCATCATAGAAAATATGGAGAAGAACCGCATCAAGAAGGTCAGAGTGCTTATGTCGGAAGCCCTGCTTGATGAAGAGGGCATCACGGCCTGAATGATACATGACGATGAACAGGGACGGCTGGCTGCAGATCCAAAAGGAGCTCTCTTTGCTCTATGACCTGCATGAGGCTGCCATCTCCCAGGCGGGAAAATGCCGGGATTTCAATTCTCGTACCAGTATTTTATTGCAGCATCTGGAGGAGCAGGGGGCCTTTGACATGGCCGACAGGGTGATGGATCTCCTGGCAGGCTGCAATCCCAAGGACACATCCCCCTGCGACAATCGCCTGAGCACAAAAGCCTCTCTGGAGAGGCTGCAGGAGAGGATCAAAAGCAAGATAATCGAGATGGATGAAGGCTGATGGCAATTAGGCTGAAGACGATCAGGCTGAGAGCAATTATCAATTATCCAGCCGGTATTACAGAGATCCGGCACCACTTTTTCTGTACTTCATATACATCCCGGTGGCCACAGTGAGGGTGAGAAAAGATACTGTATTGGAGACGATCAGAACGCGATCCTGGAGGGATATGCCATAGAGCAGCCATAGGAGCATGCCCAGTGAGAACTGAAGCAGCATGATCAGGCTGACATCTGAGACCGACTCAGTGCGATAGATCTTGAGGATCTGGGGGACGAATCCGAACATCGTCAACAGAGCAGCACACCAGCCAACCAGTTCCCATTGCATCTTCTACATGTAAGGCCTGCAAGTATATGAGGATTGCAGTCCCAAACCGGTCTATACGGTCTCGATAGCCGGTCTTATGCAGCCTCGATAGCCGGTCTTATGCAGTCTCGATAGCCGGTCTTATGCAGTCTCGATAGCCGGTCTTATGCAGTCCCAAACCGGTCTATGCGGTCTCGATAGCCAGTCTATGCAGCCTCGATAGCCGGTCTTATGCAGTCTCGATAGCTGCCCCATCCAATCTCGAAGCCAAAGCCGTCCTTAAATCAGCCCATCCGCAACCACTAGCATCCGGGCACAGACCTCGACTATCTCAGTGAGCGATCTGCCATCCAAAGGCTTATTTGCTTTTAAGGCCTATAATAAAAGGAGGGATTAAAAAATGGCTGAGTTTGTCAATCCATTCAGCGGAAAAGTGCCTGAGCGAAAATTGACTAAAGAGGAATTGATCCGGGCCATACGCCTTGACCTGGCAGCAGAGCATGAGGCAGTCCATCTTTATATGGCTCATGCCGAGGCTACAGATAACCCTCTGGCCAGAGAGGTGCTGATCGACATCGCCAATGAGGAGAGGGTTCATGCAGGGGAGTTTTCCCGGCTGCTCCAGATTCTCACCGGGGATGAGGATGAGCTGCTGGCGCAGGGAGCAGGAGAGGTTGATGAGATGGCAGAGAAAATCCCATCGGAGAAGAAAAAGGCTGCCAAAGACAAATAGCTGAACTTCGGCCGCCCTATTTGGCATGAGACCATCCTCAGCTCTCTATGCCGCGCTTGAATAATTAATAATTATAGCATTATTCACGCCTTCATCCTCTCCCGCACTGGAGCTAAGATCTCGATCATATCCTCTGCACAGGCCTTCTTAAGGTCCATGGGGTGCAAGGCCCCGCTGACGAAGTCCGCCTCCAGCCCTTCATAGCTGGCATAATGCACATCGCCGCCGAACTTCTCCGGCCTTTTTATAGTCATCCCCTCCTCCATCCGGGGGAAGATGTGGTACCTGCATATGGCCAGCACTGGGTTGTTCTCCACCACCTGGGCCGGGCAGAAGGCGCTCTTGATCTTCTTCTCCACATCCTCGGCTGGCTCATCCACAGCGATGTTGTTCCCCTTTGAAGAGGACATCTTCTCCCCGTTCAGTCCCGGGATCAGGGGGGTATGCAGACATACGGGCGCGGGCAGTCCCAGGCGGGGCAGCTCCTCCCGGGCCAGCATATGGATCTTTCTTTGGTCTATGCCTCCCACTGCCAGATCGATCCTGAGGTCGGCGATATCCACAGCCTGCATCAGAGGATAGATCATCTGGGAGACCATGGGGTTTTCTGCACTGCGGCTCACCTCATCCATGCTCCGCCTGGCCCGGTTCAAAGAGGTATTTCTGGCCATCTGCAGGATCTTCAGCATGAAATCGGGCTTGAGCTGGTAGTCTGTGCCATAGACGAACTCCGTTCTCTCCGGGTCCAGTCCCAGGGCCATAAAGCAGTCCCGGTTATAATCTGCGATCCGGCGCACCTCCTCCAGACTTCCCTTCTCATTGAGAAAGGCATGCAGATCAGCCAGGAGAACCACTACATCGAAGCCCGCCCTCTGCAGATCGAGGAGCTTATTGGCAGTCAGCATATGGCCCAGATGGATCTTGCCGCTGGTCTCATAACCCACATAAGCCCGCGGGCGGCTGGACTTCTCCAGCAGACCCTTCAGTTCATCCACGGTCACTATCTCTTCAGTATTCCTCATCACCAGCTCAAGCTTGTCCAAATCAGATTCACCAGCCTGGAAAAGGAACGAAGAGGTATAATGCTTTTGGTTCCCTGAATCACCAGAAAGCAGGCCTTTAGAATATTTTAGAAGTTCTGCTGCTACAGGGCTGTAATAGGAAAAGAGATTAATACTAATTCCAACCATGGACAGTCATGCCAAGGAGGGGATATAAACTGCAACAGTTGGGAATGAGCCGTGAGAAGAACCTGGTGCTGATATTGCTGGCCGTCTTGGTAACCCTCATCCTCTGGAACAGTTTCTGGTCTCTGGCCAAATTGGCCCTCTTCCTGGCGGTAGCCTATATCGTATATCAGGTTCTCAAGCAGTACATTTAACAGTAGCCCTGATTCCTTAAGATCCAGAGACTGCTCTCTTTCAGGTCCAATAAGCCGTTTAAAAAATCCTTCATCTCCTCTCCGCCCAGAGAGATTGGGCCTTCTCCAGATCCTCTCTGGTATTGAGATTGAAAAAGGAGAGCTGTTCGCAGTCAAGCGGCAGAAGCTGCTCTATTGGAACCCAGCTGACATGCAACTCCTGCAGGAGAAGATTAACCTTCCTCTCTCCCCTCTCCAAGGCCCTCTGACAGGCATGCTGCATCCTCTCCCTCTCGTAGACTGAATGGAGAGGCTCAAAGCGTCCATCGGGCTGCACCGGAACTGCCGCCTCATAACCTGAGCCCCGGTCTGCCAGCTCAAAGAGCCTCTGGATCACCATTCTGTTCAAGAAAGGAAGATCGCATCCTGTGACAAAGGCAAGCCTGCCCCTGGCCGCCCTCAACCCGGCCTCGATGCCCGCCACCGGCCCGAAGCCATTGATGCTGTCCCAGGTGAAGCGAATCCCGGCCCGATCCGGATGTGCTTTGTCTGATACGATCTCCTCCAGGCTTCCGGCATGCCCTCGATCCCTGGCCACCACCACCAGCTCATCGGCAGCAGAGAGGAGGATCTCCGCTGTCCAGGAGATGAGCGGCCTGTTATCGAACTGCAGGAGGGCCTTCTCCCGGCCCAGACGCTGGCTCCTTCCCCCTGCCAGGATCACAGCGGAGCGCATAGCCTCCAGCCGTTCTCCTGGCAGTCCCCGTCCAGGGCCTCCTCCAAAGCCTTCTGGGGATCGGAAAGCCTTCTCTCGCTCCTCAATATCACATACTCCCGGCTGACAGAGGCAGTCTGCTCTCCTGCCTTCTGGAAGATCTCTCGAACCAGAGCCTCATCCACCCGGCCGCTGGCCTGAACAACAATCGATACTGCGATCTGCTGGGTGAAGCGGTTGCCATAAATGATGCACCCCGCCACTCCTCGATCTTTGACTCTGACCTCATTTCCGGAGATCTCGACCTGCAGATGGGCCCCAGGGGTGACATAGATCCTCCTGCGCCTATCAAGTTGAGGGGTGATCTCTGTAACCTCCCCCACTAGAATGTCACCCCGCCTCCAGACCTTATCTCTGCCATCCGCTACCTGCAATGTGGCCCCGGCCTCCTTTGCTCGGGCCAACAGGGCCTCATCATCCTTGATCAGGCCGCTGTAAAGATCCTGCTCAAGCTCAGGGCAGCTTCCCAGGAAGGTGATGGAACGCCTGTCGCCCCCTATCACTGCCTCCTTGCTCTTTGCCAGGGCGACTACCAAAGACATCCTCTGATCCTCTCCTTTGTATTATTTCGATCTGATCTCCATTCGATCTGATCTCCATTCGATCTGATCTCCATTCGATCTGATCTCCATTCGATCTGATCTCCATTCGATCTGATTCCCGTTCGATCAGATCTCCATTCGATCTGATTTCCGTTCGATCTGATTTCCGTTCGATCTGATTTCCATTCGATCTGATTCCCGTTCGATCTCTCTACTGGCTGGAACCTGTCTGCTCCTCAGCAGCCTTCAGGGTCTGGCGGAGGAGCATGGCTACAGTCAGCGGCCCCACCCCGCCAGGAACCGGGGTTATCGCTCCAGCGATCTCAGAGACCGCCTCATACTCCACATCTCCCACCGTCCTGTCCCCTACCCGGTTGATGCCCACATCAAAGACATAGGCCCCCGGCCGGACCATCTCCTTCCTGATCAAGCCCGGGACGCCCGCAGCCACCACCAGTATCTCTGCATCACGGGTATGCTCGGCCAGATCGCGGGTGAAGACATGGCATACCTGAACAGTGGCATTTCGGTTGAGCATCATGGCTGCTAAGGGTTTGCCTACCACATTGCTATGGCCAACGATCACCACCTCCGCCCCCTCCAGCCTGATGTCCAGCCTCTCCAGGGCATAGATGATCCCCAGAGGGGTACAGGGCACCAGCCTCTCCACTCCCAGGAGCAGAGAGCCCATATTGAGAGGATGAAAGCCATCCACATCCTTCTTTGGCAGAATGCTCATCATCGCCCTCTGAGGGTTCAGGCCGCCGGGCAGGGGCAGTTGCAGTAGTATGCCATTGACATCCTCCCGCTGGTTTAGCTCCTGGATTTTGGCGATGATCTCCTCTTCTGTGCTGCTCTCCGGCAGGAGCACATTCTCAGATCTTATCCCCGCCCGGGAGCAGGCAGAATGCTTGAGCCTGATGTACATCTGCGAGGCCGGATTCTCCCCCACCAGGAGAGTGGCCAGCCCGGGGACGATGCCCTTCTCCGCCAGCCTCTTCGCCCTGGCCAGGCTCTCTTTTTCCACCTCAGCAGCCAGAGCCTTTCCATCGATTATCGCTGCCAGTTTGATCACACCATATCAGGATACAGGGGAAACTGGTCGCACAGGGCCCGGGCCTCGGAGCGAACCTCAGTTATAGTCTTCTCATTGTCGATGTCGCGGAGCACCCTGGTGATCAGGTCAGCGATCTGGAGCATCTGCTTCTCTTTCATCCCTCTGGTGGTCATGGCCGGAGTGCCCATCCGGATGCCACTGGTGACGAAGGGCTTGGCCGGGTCGAAGGGGATCATATTCTTGTTCAGGGTGATTCCCGCCCTCTCCAAAGTCTCATCAGCCATCTTCCCGGTGATGCCCTCCTTCAGGAGCTTGACCAGGAGAAGATGATTGTCTGTGCCCCCGCTGACCAGATCGAAGCCATTTTTCAGCAGCCTCTCGGCCATGGCGCGGGCATTTCTTATCACCTGGAACTGGTACTCCCTGAACTCCAGGGTCAAGGCCTCCTTGAAGGCCACAGCCTTTGCCGCTATGGAGTTCATGAACGGGCCGCCCTGGGTCCCGGGAAAGACAGAGCGGTCAATGGCCGGCGCAAGCTCCTCTTTGCAGATGATCACAGCACCCCGCGGCCCCCGCAGGGTCTTATGAGTGGTGGTGGTGACGATATCAGCATAAGGCACAGGGGAGGGATGAGCGCCCACAGCACACATGCCGGCGATATGGGCGATATCTGCCATAACCATAGCCCCCACATCATCGGCGATCTGGCGCACCGCCTTGAAATCGATTATCCGGGGATAGCTGGATGCACCCACCACAATGATCTGGGGGCGGGACTTGCGGGCGATATCAGCCATATCGGAGTAGTCCAGCATCTCCGTCTCCCTGGAGACATTATAGGGAACGATCTTGTACATCTTGCCTGAGAAGTTGACCGGGCTGCCGTGGGAGAGGTGGCCACCATGAGCGAGGTTCATGCCCATGATGGTATCTCCGACATTGAGGACGGCAAAATAGGCCGCCATATTGGCCTGAGTGCCGCTATGGGGCTGGACGTTCACATGCTCTGCGCCAAAGAGCTTCTTGCAGCGCTCCCTTGCCAGCTCCTCGGCCAGATCCACGCAGCCCGTGCCACGATAATAGCGTTTGCCTGGATAGCCTTCAGCATACTTATTGGTCATGACAGAGCACTGCGCCTCCATGACCGCTCTGCTGGTGAAGTTCTCTGATGCAATCAGGATGATATTATTCCGCTGCCTCTCCAGCTCAGACTGGATGGCAGACGCGATTTCGGGATCAACAACATCTAAGGGTTTCAAATCGAATCACCGGCGCTAATTAGCAGGATGGGGGGTGGTTTACTGAGGAGGGCAAAATAGATTATGGTAAGAGGGCGAAATCCGCTCTCCCCTCCTGTGAATCATACCCGATGGCATCGGCTCCATGATGCTCTGGCACCGGCACCATAACTCTTTTATCGCCTGCAGCAGATTGGAGCAGGATGCTTAAACGAGCGAGGATGATCGCCGATTATCAGTTTGGCCGGGGCGCAGGGGAGGCTCTCTTTCCCGAAGGCACGACATACAGCCTCTCCAAGACCCGCCGGCTGAGATATCTCTACTGGGATAAGGAGAGGGTGGCCACAGTGCGAGCTAAGGATAACCTCTTGACTTTGAGCATGATCGGCGCAGAGAGGCTGCACCGTCTGCTGAAGAGCCCCAGGCAAAGGGTGACGGCCTCTGATGATGCAGCAGCATTCATAGCCAAAGGGGGAAATCTATTTGCCAGACATGTCCTCGCCGTCGACCCGGAGATCAGAGCTGGCGAGGAGGTTCTGATCGTTGATCCTCAGGACGGACTTTTAGCCACGGGCACTGCCATCCTCTCTCCAGAGGAGATGCTGCAGATCAAAAGAGGGCTGGCAGTCCAGGTGAGGGCAGCGGCAGAGCATTGATCCTGGATTATTCTCCTCCGGCAAGCAGATTCTTCAGGGCGCAATCATAGAGCGAGAAGACATCCCTGGCATGGTCGGCCCTGTTGAGCAGGTTGATCAGGTGGGCCCCAACACTGTATTGCATCAGGTCAAGGGTCTGACGCAGGGTGATCATACACTCATATAGAGGTCCTGGAGGGTCAGATGAGGAGATGATAAGATGCAATTCATCCCGTGCTTCTCTGCAATCCTCGGTCTGGTTGGCAAGCAGGAGGGCATTCATACCCCTGTATCTGTGGAAGAGCTCTGCATAATTGACAGCACAGGGCATATCAACCTCCCTTATCTTCTTCTCCATATCCTCTATGGCAGAGAGGAGCTCAGAGAATCCACTAATTGGTCCATTCATATCGCTGGCTTCTTGATACCCCGAAGACAGGCTCTCAGCATAATCAAAAAACTGATCCGCAGCCATCTGAACCTGTTCGATCCACTCCATGGCTTGAGCATTGCCGCCAAGAAGCGACTTGAATGCGCTCAGCCTGCTGTACTGCTGCTCCAGCTCCAGGCAGCAGATGGCGATCTCTCTCATCTGATTGCAGAGAGCCTCTGAGTAGGTGAGCATTGTTCTGTCATACCATAGGCCCAATGGGTCTGACCTGTCTCCCGCTCCCAGGGAGACTATGGCACTGCACATCCTCTTGCAGCTCTCCAGGATGGGCAGGGCCGATTCTGCCGTCTGTGCAATGGCCAAGATTCGTTCTCTGCTGATTGTTGCAGGAGGGCTCCGGCTGTAGCTGGCGAGCACGGACCGCCTGGGTTTGGAGGCGGCATAATAGAGGGCCTGAGCGTACATCCTGTGGCAGGATCCGGACCACTCTGGATGGGGGCCGAAGAGGACAACCCCGCCCGATCCAAAGCGGGAGGAGATGATGGCAGCGCTTCCCCAGATATCTTTAACCCTGTCTGATGGCCTCTGATCAATGGGCGCCTTATACCTGGCCAGCACAGCCACCGAATCGCCGGTCTCAAAGATGCTCGGCCCGCCGAAGTAGTCCATCCGGACGAGCGGGCCCGAACCGAGGCTGGGAGAGCCTTGACTGTAGCCGAACATTATCGGATGGGAGGGATCAACTATCTCCAGATAGAGCGGCCCGATGAGGCTCCTCCATTCCCAGTCGCCGGCAATGGCATCCCTGGGCTCGAACCAATCTGCGCGATAGGATGCGTCCACAATATTCAGATCCGGATGCGGATTTCCCATCAGGGCTTCAGTTGCGCCTGCGCATACTCCTATGTATCCTCCTCCCTTGTAAATGAAGCTGCGTATGTTCTCTAACCCTTGAAGAGCCTCCTCCTCTGAGGCGAAGGAAGAGAAATGCATTGAGCCTCCGGGCATCACAAAGACGTTGGATCGGGCCAGGATGCTGTCCGGATCGTCATCATCCTGCAGAAGATCCTCCGCATTGACCAAAGCTGCCTCAAAGCCCATGCCGCGGAAAGCAAGAGAGTGCATCAGAGCATTGTCGTATGTTGTATGGTCGTAAAAAAGGGCAATGCGTGGCGGGACGAGTGCTATTGACCTCGTCGAAAGCTGCTCGGCGGTCTTTTGGATGCAAAGCAGGCCCTCTCTCCTCGCCTGCTGCTCCAGCCAGAGGACGATTACATCACAGGGTATCTTGCTCTCAATCTTGAAAGGAAGCGACAGGAAAAAGGTGCCTGCGGGATAGCTCCTCTCTCCTGCCAGGATCTCCTCCTGTGCCCATTGAACCGGCACCCCCTCTGCCAGGAGCCTATTTATCAGACGTATAGCGGCCTGATCGCCTCCGCCCGTCCGGTCAGAGCTTCTCTCATCCAGGGAGATAAGATATGATACGGGCATCAGAATCAGTCCACCTTCTATGAAATACAGGAGTTGATTCTGATAAAGATAATGCTTCCCCCCTTACCAAAAGCTTTAAACCAACTGTACTTGTTTTAATCCAGGTTGTTTAGATTGTTAGAGGTGAGAGAGATTGAGAATTAAGTCGATAGCTTTACTGCTGGCTGCAATGCTGCTTTTCTTCACTGCCGCCGGCTCGGAGGAATTCTGGCCCATAACTGCAACCGATGACCTGGGAAGACCGGTTAATATCACCAGTGCTCCGGAGAGGATCATCTCCCTTGCACCCTCGAACACAGAGATACTATTTGCTCTCGGACTTGGGGATAACGTTGTGGGCGTGACAAAGTACTGCAATTATCCCCCGGAGGTGGAGAGCCTGAAGAAGAGCGGAAAGATCGCTGTTATTGGGGGGTATGTTGATCCGGATGTAGAGAAGATCCTCTCGCTGAAACCGGATCTCGTTCTGGCCAGTGATATCAGCATCAACAATACTATTCCCTCACTGGAGAAGGTGGGCGTTCTGACCTATGTCGTCGAGTCGAAAAACCTCTCTGGAATTCTCACATCTATAAAAAAGGTCGGAATAATCACAGGAAAGAAGGCTGAGGCGGACGCCCTCGCCGATGAGATGGAATCCAGAATTAAGGCCGTGTCAGATAGATCAGAGGCTCTTCAGAAGAAGAGGGTTCTTTACATCGTCTGGCACGATCCCGTCAAGACCGTTGGCACTGGGAGCTTCGAGGATGAGATCATCGAGCTGGCAGGGGGAACCAACATATTCCATGATCTTTCGGGATATCCTCAGGTAGATCCAGAGGCGATAGCAGTCCGGAACCCGGAGGTGATAATCACCTGCACTGGCATGGGCGAGGGAATGGACCTGCCTTTCCAATGGGCCAAGACAGATAGAAGCCTGAATCTGACGGATGCCCGCAATAACGATCAAATATACCAGGCCGAGGGTGATATTATAACCCGCGCCGGACCGAGGATAGTCGATGGCCTGGAGATGTTCTTCCGGTTCATCCATCCAGAAGCATCCTGAAGCCGTCTGAATTATTGCAAAAATCAACAATCAAGAGACAGTGAAATGAGCGCCTTAAGAGGGAGTGAGCTTCGACATAAATATCAGAGGTTCATTGCCAGAAAGGTGCTCTTCTTCCTGGTCATGATCATGGGAATAGTCGCCCTGGCCGGGGTGGCTATCACCCAGGGCTCGGCAGATATCAGCAGCCAGGATGCTTATCACTCCATTTTAGCCAGGTTCTTTCCAGAGCGCTTTCAATCCACAGCATTTACCGATATGATCGTCTGGGATCTGCGCCTTCACAGGATCATAATGAGCATAGTTGCTGGCATGGGGCTGGCGGTCGCCGGGGCTGTGATGCAGGGGGTCTTGAAGAACCCTCTGGCAAGCCCCTTCACCCTGGGAGTCTCATCTGCTGCCAGCTTCGGAGCAGCACTGGCCATCATTATGGGCGCTGGCATCATCGGCGGGCAGTGGATGGTCATCGGTAATGCCTTCATCTTCACCCTCCTGGCATCTTTCGCCGTCTATGGGCTGGCCAGGTACAAGGGGGTGACACCAGAGACTATGATCCTGGCGGGAATTGCCATCATGTACCTCTTCAATGCCTTAACCTCCTTTCTTCAGTACGCCGCCAGGTCAGAGCAGGTGCATGAGGTTGTCTTCTGGATGATGGGCAGCCTCGGTCGGTCATCCTGGGAGAAGGCGGGGATGGTCTTGGCAGTTCTCATAATCTGTCTTCCCTATCTCATCACCAGGTCATGGGATCTCAATGCTCTCGGAGCGGGGGATGAGACTGCCGCCAGCCTGGGAGTGAATGTAGAGCGAACGAGAGTGGTACATACCATGCTGGCCTCTCTGATCACCGCCAGCATAATCTGCTTCACTGGGACCATTGGCTTCATTGACCTGGTCTCGCCTCATATAGCCAGGATGGCCATAGGCGGCGATCACAGGTTCCTCCTGCCGGGCTCTGCTCTTGTGGGCGCTCTCTTGCTCTTGGGCTCTGATACTCTTTCCAGAGTCCTGTTAGCACCGATGGTACTGCCCGTGGGCATCATGACCTCCTTTCTGGGAGTTCCGTTCTTTGTGTACCTCTTCCTGCGCAGGAAAAGAGAAGAGCATTGATGATGAAAAAGCGAAAAAGTGAAGCAGCAAGCCTCAGCCATGGCCTGCCTCTCAGCCGATGGATATCAGGTCGAATGGCCTTCTTCTTTCCGAATAATGTTATATTTTAGGTTTATATATTAATTCTGCATAACGATCACATTGTAAGTTTATATAGTAAGTTTATATCGTAATTTTATATCATAAATTTACATTGAAATCTACATCACAGGTTTATATTATAAGTTTTCATCATGAATTTATATTCTGTATTTATATGGTTACTCCACATAATTAGCTTAATCTACATTATCCTACATAATTAGCTTAATCTACATTATCCTACATAATTAGCTTAATCTACATTACCCTACATAATTAGCTTAATCTACATTACCCTACATAATTAGCTTAATCTACATTGATTTACATAATTAATTCAATTTACAATAATTTAAATAATTAGCTTAATCTACATAACTCTACATAATTAGCTCAATCCACATTAATCTATATAATTGACTAAATCTACATTTATAATTAACTTAATTTACATAATTAACTTAATCTACATAATTGACTCAATCCACATACTTAAATTAGTTTATATATTTAAGCTAATTTACATTCATGAGTTAATTTACATACTTAATTTACATACTTGATTAACATCCTTAATCGACAGTAAAATTCATATAGATTGTGCTTAAACTAATTGGCATGTCGAAGCTCAGCAGTTCCATTTTTAGTAGAGAGCACGGCAGCGATGTATCCTTAGATGCATCTGTAAAAAAACCGGGACTGTAACACCCAATCCGGCCTGATCTGGGTTGGGTATCTGATGTTCGATCGCCAAATGGCGTTATTGAATTGGAATAGACTTATAAAAACCTTAATTGGAAGGATGGGCGGCATAAGAGATTGCCGGTCTCTTAATGATATTGGCCTGCGTGGAGTTCTTGCTTCTCCATCAATGGGGAATCGAGAATTCTGGCGGATATGGGGCGAAAAATGCAGCTCACCCATCCTTTCGGGAAGTAAAAAATGATTGGAAAAAATGAAATAAGCAAAATCAGCAGGCATAATGAGCACTGTGAGCTCTCTGGAATTGGAGCCAGGCTGCTTGGTTCCAAAGCAGGCTACATGAGAGCCCATGCAGACAGCATCCGGCATGCAGATGAGATCTTGTTCGCACTGACTCTGACTGTACTGATATTCGGATCGGTCTTCTCCATGGACATCGTGGCTAGAATGGGGGCGATGCAATGAGAGGATACTATGAAACCCTATACGATGCACTCGTAAACCAGAACTACGGATCGAAAAATGCCCCCTTAGTGGAGATATTCCTCTGTCTGGGAGCATTCATAGGGATAGGCCTCACAGCAGTTATGCTCAGGGCCGGATGGTAGGCCGATGGAATCTGATAGCAGGAAAAGAAGCTCATCCTCTCTGCTGGTTTATAAAAATAAGCTGAAGGCCGAGCGCCATTTCCTGCTGACGGAGCTGGCGGAATGCGCCAATAAGATCAGGCGAATAGACGAGCAGCTCAAATCGATTTGAAGCAGATCATCCCTGGAGAATGATAGCAGGCGGCATCTGATCCTGTATACTCCGCCGCTCCTCAGGAGTGTGATATGAGTAATGGGCAGGGATCATTTCCCGCCTTTCTCACCTCCTTTCCACTGGATTCTACCATACGGCTTTATGTAATTACACTTTTAATTTTTAAATTTTTAAATTTTTAAATTAAATGCCGCATTCTGATGCATGGGAGCATACATACAGAGACTCGGCTGGCTCTCACCTATATCCGATTAGAGGCAGCCTGTGCAGATTGTTATACAGGCGATAGAGGGCTTAAGAGCGGTGGCAGGAAAAAGAGCCGTTCTCTTTGCTGGTTTACAAAAATAAGCTGAAGGCCGAGAGCATTCTCTGCCGACGGAGCTGGCGGAATGCGCCAATGGGATCGGAGAGAATGGATGAGCAGCCTGAAGGAAATCTACTCCATCCTTCTCAAACTTCGGTTGGCTGCATCCTTATCGAACCTCTCAGGGGCGAGATCTCCTCCCGCCCATTGCCAATCTGCTCGATGTACTCTCATTCAACCCTCACCCTCGCCCCCAGCCTCTCCATCTCCATGAAGAAGCCCGGGTAGCTCACATCCACCGCCTCTGCCGTATCGATCTTCGTCTCTCCGGCCACAAGACCTGCCACCGTCAGGGCCATGACTATCCTGTGGTCGTGATAGCCGTGAACGCTCGCCCCGCGCAGCCTTCCACCCTCGATCTCCAGGCCGTCCGGGCGCTCCTTGATCTTCGCACCCATCTTCGTCAGCTCGACGGCCATGGCATGAATCCTGTCCGTCTCCTTGTGGCGGACATGCTCTGCATTCACCACCCTCGTCCTGCCCCTGGCCACAGAGCCCAGGACAGCGATGGTGGGAACCAGATCAGGAGTTCTGCTGGCATCGATCTCTATCCCCTCCAGCTCTCCTCCCCTGATCCTCAGGTCGCCTGATTCTCTGTTCCAGGATACCCGAGCCCCCATGAGAGCCAGTATATCGATGATAGCCGAATCACCCTGCCGGGAGGGCAGGATGCCTCTTACTGTCAGCTCCGATCCCGTGACTGCAGCCGCTGCCAGGGGATAGGAGGCGGATGAGAAGTCGCCGGGAATGGTGTATTCCTCAAGGCCGAAGCTCTGCCCTCCGGGCAGTATGAACTCCTGCTCCTCTTCCTCCACTCTGATCCCTGCATCACGGAGCATATCCAGGGTGATCTCTGCATAGGGGCGGGACTTCAGCTCTCCCTCGATCTTGATCCTCGTCTCCCCTCTGCCAGGGGAGAGGCGATGAAGAGGGCGGAGAGAAACTGGCTGCTCAGCCCACCCTGCAGATGTGCTGTGCCGCCCTTCAACCTTCCTCTGATCACCAGGGGGGCCCTGCCGTTATTCTTAATGGAGAAGGCATCCGCCCCCAACTGGTTGAGAGCGGCAAGCAAGGGTCCGTTGGGCCGGCTGCGAATGGAGGAGTCGCCGGTCAGCACGGCTCCCTGGGTGAGCGCTGCCACTGCCGAGCAGAAGCGCAATGTGGTGCCCGAGTTCAGCACGTCGATCACATCCTCGGGAGTCTGGGGCTGATCCCGGACCCCTTCGATATGAAGGTCGTCCTTTTTCTCTTCCTTGCTTATCCTAGCCCCGAAGGCCTCGCTGGCGGAGATTGTGGCCAGAGTATCAGCAGAGAGCAATGGCCGCAGGACCCTCCCCCCTGGGCCAAGAGAGGTGATCAGAATGGCGCGGTGGGTGTAGCTCTTGGAGGGAGGGGCGTAGAGCTCGCCGGATACAACAGAGCACTCGACTGAGGCGATCATGAACCGGAGATGATTGAAGATGTATAAGAAATAAGTGCCATGATATGGCCTGACACGTCCGGCCTGAAAAGGGAGAGAGAAGCCCCCACTCCTCTATCCTCTCTGCCGCTATCACGGCATTCGACGTAGTACGACACAAGTCGAATATAAGCCTTGCGGGCCATATCCTGGATCATGGCAGAGGATGCTGATCATTCGTTCTTCAGTAAACCTTAATGTCCAGTTCAGTCACCTTAGCAACGGACTCGAAATCCTTATCCTTTGTGATTAAGGTCTCAGATTCGTTTGCCACTGCAATCCCGGAGATGAGTATATCGAAGGCATTGACGGAAATCCCCAGGGTTATGAGACTGGTCATGATCTCGCTTGACCTTTCCGCAGCAGCCAGATCAAAATCCAGGATCTTGATCTCTGAAAAGAATCTTCGAAAAAATTTCTCCTCCTTTTTGGACCTATAACGTCTTATGCCGACAAAAATTTCATAATAATTTACTACAGTAGTTGCCAGGTCGCCTCCTAATACACCTCTAATAACCTCCCCACCCCGGAATAGGTCGATAAGAGCGCTGGTATCCAGGACGATCATACTCTCGACCTTGCCATTTCTCTAATCCTCTTAGAATCTGCCTCCAGCCGGTCTAATAACGGGTCATCCTTGAGAGATCCAAAGTATTCAGATAGATCGACTTTATCCCTCTTAAGCAACCTTTCTATTGCGTCGCTGAAGCTCTCTTCTTCTCTCTTTGCCTCTTTAAGGAGTTTATATACGTCGTATCTAATGGAGATGTTCTTGGATGCCATGCTTCTGTGTATGTATGCACAGATATATACAGTTTGGGATTTTCATGGTGATTTAATTCTAATCGCTTCTGCTCGCCAGAAGTGTCACATCCGTGACTCCTGAAATCTGCGCAAACTCAATCAGAGCATTTCTCAGGTCAGCCGGAGTAGTGGCAGCGATATGCAGAATTATGCCAAATCCATACGCCTCTGCCTAATCCATACGCCCTT
Source organism: Methanothrix sp. (assembly GCF_016706325.1). Lineage (NCBI taxonomy): Archaea > Methanobacteriati > Methanobacteriota > Methanomicrobia > Methanotrichales > Methanotrichaceae > Methanothrix > Methanothrix sp. The sequence continues at coordinate 1,826,311 of NZ_JADJJX010000001.1, forward strand.
CCAACCACGATCTGTTTTGCATTCCCCAGAGAGATCCCCAGATCCTGCTCATCTACGTCTGTCCCCTCAATTAAAGACAGACTTATTATCGTGCTTCATCCTCGCTGAGGGCCTCAATGGCCGTGATCGGCCATCATGAGCCTTTTGCCCTGCCACACCCTTTAATATAGTTCGTCATCATCCATATCTCCAACCACATGAATATCATTTGTGCCTATCCGGTCAATCTCGATGCTGTATACGATCTGGAGGAGGAGAGCATATCCCGGTTCGTCCAATCAGCCGATCCCTTTGGTATAAGAGGCGAGCTAAAGGGCTCAATCAGAAGCCGGGAGGACCTCATCTCCTCACTCCTGCACTGCATGCATAACGGGTCTGGAGCGGAGATCCTGGTCGAAGGCCGGGAGCTGGCAGAGGAGATCGAGTCCTCCTTTCCCTGGAGCCTTCGCCTGGGAAGGGAACGCCGGCATCATGGCCAACCTCCTTGCCACTCTCGGAGCCAGCCCCATCTTGAATGCTCCCACCCTTGAGCCCAGGCTGGGGGCGCTTCTTTCCTCTGGCGTGAGGGTTCCTGTTTCAGGACGCCTTATGGAGCCCTCCCGGGCAGCGGAAAGGCTGGTCATGGAATCAAAGGTACTGCATTTTGTCATCCAGTTCAAAGAGAGGGATCGCATCCCCTCGCCTCAGGGGATGATATCTGCCGCCAAAGATAACCGCTTCATTGCCACCTATGATCCGGTGAACACCCAAATGGCATCGAGCCCGGACTTCGATGACTACTGCAAAGATAATATCCAGGATATCGATGGCGCCATCTTGTCCGGCTTTCACCTCGCCCCACCGGATCGGTACCGGGATATCTTCCCTCCCAGGATCGAGCAGATCAGGGGCTGGAAGGAGGCCAACCCTGATATGTTCATCCACCTGGAGATGGGCTCATTTCAGAGCCCGAGAATCGCCAGGCACTTCCTCTCCCTCCTGGACCGGATCCCTCCGGACAGCCTGGGCATGAACGAGGATGAGCTGGAGACGGCGGCAGGGGAGATCTCCTATCCCGATCTCCTGCCCGCACCGGCATCTGCATCCACAGAGGCTGAACGGAGCCAGTGGCAGGAGAGGATGGAAAAGGCGGCCAGGCTGCGTGAGGAGCTGGGCATCCTCCGGGTCGCAGTCCACACCCGAGACTATATTCTGAGCATCATGGAGGAGGGCAGGTTGACTGCAAGGGATGAGCTGCTCGCTCTGCAAAGGGGGGCTGATTCTGCCGCTGCCCTGGCGGCCACGGGCTCGGCAAAGGGGGTGCCGCCGGAGGAGGTCAATCCCCGCGGTCTGGAGGCCCAGAGGGAGTTCTGCCGCCTGGGAGCAGTGAATGCTGAAGAGGGAAGAGGGGCTGCACTAAAAAGAGACGGACTGGTTTTGTCCCTGATGCCCTCCCTCCTGGCGAGGGAGCCGCGCATCACTGTGGGCCTGGGCGATACCGCCACTGCTGCCACCTTCCACCGGGAGCTGCAGGCGATCAGGCGAGATCGGACCTGATCGCTTAATACTACGGGAGTGCGGAAGGTCACGAATTCCTCATCCTTTAGGTTGGAGATGAAGTGAACCATCGCCCGGATTTCATGTTTCATTTTTGATGTAAACTCTCTTTGGGAATCAAATTATATGCATCTGTTAGTCTTGATCTTCGATTAATTTATAAATCAGAATTTTCTTTAATTCTTCAGGAATTTGATCATTTTTATCGGCCAAGACCCAAGGTAATAATTTAGATGCAGATTCAAAGTGCAACAAATTTTTTAATAGTTTAATTTTCGATTCTATGCTGATACTATCAAAATAAATAAAAAGTATCTGTGCAATACCTGGAGCTGTAGATTCCTTCGTAGATAGATAGCTTAAAAGATCGTTTCTCATTTTGGGTTCTAACGTCTCAAAATCATTTACTAAATACTTATACAATCCCAATTCAGATTGCTCCTTGTCCGATAGTGTGTCTCTATACATTAAGATCTCAATATAAATCTCAGATAATATCTTTGCTGCGAGATCTCGAATATCCTTGTACGGGATTGCATCAGTTATCTTATCCCATGGTGCCGGTAATTCTTCGTGATATTTCTGCTTTTCCTCAGGAACAAAGCAAAAGATTGGTCCACCCCATTCTAGTGCTATACTTAGTTCAAAACTCATTAAATTTATTATTTCATAATCTTCCTGGGAATGGAATTCATAAAATTTATTTGATAGGATTGAAACAAAATGGGTGCAATCATCTATTTGAGATCTAATCTCCATTTCTTCTTGTATTTCATTTTTATTATCATCAAAAAATTCATAACGAATACCAGTATTTAATAATTTTATCCTGTTAAATATGCTGGCCAGTTTCCCTTTTAACTTTTCATCATAACAGGATATGTATATTTTTGTATAAGGCAGTCCTGATTTAGGAAGTGTATATATTCCCTCAGACATCTTCTCTAAAGGCAATTTACTCATTATCAATCCTCTATAAAATTTTAGATATAATATATGAATACATATTAATTATTTCATATACATTTTCTTGTGAGATACAGTCAACTTTGTTTTTGCTATCCACATTAAGAATGCCTATGATTTCACGTCCATTATTAGTACTTATTGGAATTGATATTATGCTCTTCATATCACCCCAAATCCTTTTTCTGTCAGAAACATAACCCGCTTCTGGATTTTCTTCCAAATCTATCCATATGGGCTGTTTAGATTTAAACGCAATACCGCAGCACCCCGATTTCGAGTCTATGCTAAGATCTCTATCTATGGAACCCATCATATTATAATGATATTTCATATCTAATGTATTTGACATTTGATTGTATAGCATGATATTTGCTCTATATTCGCTCATCGATTTCCTATCTCCCTTGGAGATAGTTTTTATCAGCATTTCAAGTATTTCTTCAATTTTAATATCAGGATTTATTATTTCATTCCTAACTAAATATATATTAATTAAAGCAACAAATATAATAGCAAATAATTTATACTCGATTGCGATGTCACTATTTAGCTCGTATAAAAGAGGAATAATCAATATTATTGTAGATAACGCAGATTTAGTAATTGATAATGAGAATATTTTTTCTATTTCGTTTTCATAATATTTTAAAAATTTCCTCATTTTGTCTTCATGCATCTTGCTCTGTTCTTTACTTAAAGCATATTTAAATGTTATTCTAGGGACATTTGTTTGTAGTCCCGAAACTTTTGACTTTATATAGCCATCACTGGCGCATGGGAAAGAAGAACAAAGTTGTGAAGTTGACTCCTAGAAAAATTAGGTACATAGTCCGCTATAAAACCAATAACTGCAGCACCAAGTCAATCGCTGAGGATCTCAAAATCAGCGAATCGACGGTAAAGCGAGTCTGGATTCACTGGATTAAAACCAAGATGCCGCTAGACATAAAGAAATTTATGCGAAAATTGATATAAGCCTGCAAAGATCCTGCTGATTTCTAATTTCATATTATCTAGAAATATATTACTTTCTTGCAGACTCTGATTGCATTTGCTGCAATGATATCGACCTAATTTTATAGTTGCTAAACCTAAAATATGATACTTGATTGAGCCATTATGGCACATCTGTTTTCCATATTGCGGGCAAGTAGGAGGTATTGTCCTGCGAAATACACCTTCCCCTGTGAATTCGTACTCATTTGAGTATTCTTTAAATGCATCCACTAGCTGATGGGCAAACGGAAGGTTTAAGAAATTAGTGGCTATTGCTGTCATGGTGGGGACACAGAGCATATGTATTTCATAGTATATAAACCATGTGATTAAATATGCTCTGCCACCATCACTAACCTATGCGATAGTGCTATAATACCATATGATATCGGATTTTATAAGCACAATGATTTGCCTTTTTTACCTCAATCATTACATGCAGAGTATGCAGCTTTCCTTAAGACGGTTTCCGGACCATCCCCGCAGCAAGCTGCGGGGTATTCATTAAAAATAATTCCGTCTCAGTATCAATAGCTGCGTGTATTCCTTTTAAAAAATTAATTATCAAAATCCCTAACTTAGCTCTTGCCTCTCTGTTAGCCGTATCATTTATGCTTGCCATACAATTCCGTCTCTATGGATTAACTATATAATATATTGTCTAGTTAGCTGCATGTGAAATGGGGCATCCATCATCCAATAGTTTATTTTAACATTTCCTAAATCTTAATCGCATCCCTTCTTGCGAGGGAGCCAAAGATAACCGTGGGCCTGGGCGACACCGCCACTGCTGCCACCTTCCACCGGGAGCTGCAGGCGATCTGGCGAGATCGGACCTGATCTGTTCAATTTTTGAACGACCTATTTAATCTGGCGCATGAACGAATTCATGCTATCTATTTCTGATCAAGGGGCTCTTCGATATCTTATGCGGATAGCGGGGACAGACCTCTGTAGCTCGAATGAGATTCCCGCCTGCCAATTCTTTCACCCTCTCCGCCAGATCGCGGGCGCTGATTGAGATCCTCTCCTTCCCCTCGAATATCTCGTCATGTGCCCGCCTGCCCACGATATCATCATAGCCCGGCTGAACCCGGATGATAGTGCTCCCAGGCGCGACAGTCAGGTTCTGGGCGAGGTGGTCAGCATCCCCGTCCACAATGCCTACAACTGGAATTCCCAGGCGGGCGAGGATATCACCAGCAATGGCGGTGGTGTCATCCCCCACCGTCAGGGCAACAGCAGCTCCGGATGCAGCCTCAAAGGCATCTTCTGCACAGTGATCGATGAATGCTGCACCCTCGCCCCGGACCTCCTTGATCCTCGGCCGGGCAGTGCTCCGCCGGATGGAGCCGCTGCGGATGATGGCCTTCTCCAGATCCACCCTGGATAGCTTCTCCAGCCCATGTGCTTTGGGCTCCGCCCCCCTCAGGGATACAATCTCTCCCCCTTTGGCCTCGATCTGCACCTCTGCCTCGATTGCCCGGCCGATGACCGTCCCGTTTACTGATATCAGCTCTCCGGGAATCACCCCGGTCAGAATGCGCCGCACCGAGTCCCCCCGGGCCAGGGTTCTCTCTTGAGAGCGGGGCCGCAAGAGGTCCAGCCCCAGATCATCTGCCAGCCGGGCGGCAGCTCTCAGCCCCTCATAGCTATTTGCATCATTATTATCCTCGGAATCGAATGCTCCCGAGGCCTCAGGGCGGAGGGTGAGATCGGCCACAAACCGCCCGCCACAATCGATCTGTATCAATGGCAGGTCAATTCCGGCGATCTTGGCCACCATCGTCCCGAAGGCGAGCCCCGTCTCCCGGCTCTTGGCCTGGTTGAGAATGATGATGATATCAGAGTCCTCAGCCATATCCCTGATGGAGATGCTCGGCAGTCTTCTGGAATGAATGGAGATCACATCCTCCAAGGCAGCATCAATGACCGCCACCCGGCCCATTGTCCCCCCCAGGACGGCCTTCACCCTGCCCATCCTCTTCAGAAGGTTGATGAGCAAAAGAGCCCACCCTGAGTCTATGATCTCCGGGCCGTGCACCACCACCCCGATCCTCTTGCTGGACGGAGCAGCTCTCTTCTCATTATGGAGGCCCTCGGATAATGCCAGCTCTTCTTTGAGAATATCTAAAATCTCTTGGAGATCGCCCCTGCGGGATAAGCAGACATGACTGTCCAGAATCGCTTCAAGCTTCCAGATAGCTTCTATCATTCTCGACATGTCGCCAATGTGTTATTCATGGATCTTCGCTGATCTATGGCAAAACCGCGGCCACAATCGCTCGCTTGTTTTTGTGACATTGTGGCAAAGCCGGATTCTCGGGCCTTGCCACAGTGTCACCTGCCACAGTGACTTGCCGCAGTGACTTGCCACAGTCTCACAAAGCAAATTCTCAGCCATACATTGCCCACAGGTCCTGGCGAAGAGCCTTGAAGGGAATTTTCCGGCCTATCCGCCCGTCTCCAGGTTCTCGTCCTGCATCTTGACGGCTTCCATCATCTCTTGTGTCTGCTTGAACCTCTCTTGGATCTGCTCGAGCGTCATGCCCTCAAGCTCCTTTCTCTCTGGAGGCTTCTCAATCGGCTCCAGTGTATCCACCCGGTAATAGAGCCCGGTGCTGTCCAGATAGGCCCAGACGCTTCCATCATCCTCTGTCTTAAGCACCTTCACCTTTCCAATGGTGCCCGTCCCGGTGTATCTGACCAGGCTGTCCTCTCTTATCTCAGTCATCTTCAATTCGCCTCTGATTCCCCTTTGTCCACAAATATCCACAAATATACATCAATGCTTTTCAGCCAATGAAGTTCATCGGTCTAGAACCTCTCCACCACCAATGCCGCCTCCTTCCCCTCCGCCAGCCAGCCCTTGACCTCGGCACCCCTGGGCTCGGCGATGATCTCCAGGCCGTGGAACTCCTCTGATCCGCAGAGCACATTCTGCTCGGGATGGGTTCCTGGCTGGATCGTGCAGCTCAGCCGGGTGAAGGGGCCAATGGATACCACTGTCTTCAGACGGGGTGAGGCGGGATGGCCCTTGGGAAGGACGATCAGAGGGGCGCCCAACTCCCGGAGCTGAAAGAGGGTGCAGTGAAGGCCCCGCCTGATCATCTCCCCCCGGCCGAATGATGAGGCCACCATCAGATCCTCAGGCTCAGTGAAGAGAATGACCTCCCTTTCCTCCGTCTCCAGATAGAAAAAGCGCCCTTTGCTCTTGGCCAAGGCTATAGTGCCATCCTCGCCCTCGATATAGGCGATCTCGTCATCACTTAAAGGGATATGCATGATGGGTGAATCAGCCGACCGCCGCCCTTTGAATTCTAATGGACCTGGATCAGAGGGACCTGGATCAGAGCTCAGACTGCCTTTACATTCCTTGATTCACAGGAAGGGCACATGGGCCTTCTTCCCATGCCCTGGAACTTGTTCTTACAGTCCAGACACTCATAGTCCCTGGCCGCCAGGGTCTCAACCTCGCCTATATCCGGTCCGCCACCAACAGTACACATATTGCCTTCAACTCCATCCTTCTATTACGCTACCAGATTATTTAAAGCAATTGCATCGATCACTTTTCCTTTATCATTTTTACCCGCTCGAATATCTGGTTCATGGTATCGACATTGCTCTCTGTGAAGGGGAAGGGCGAGGTGGTGAAGGGCTGGAAGTAGATGGGCACATCGTCCAGGCGGTAGAAGGTGCCATCAGACTCCATGGCATCGATCACCCCTGGCAGGATCACATCAGAGATCATGGTGGTGGGGCAGGGGGCGATATCTATGCAGGCCACGGGAATCTGAGCCAGATACTCAGAGCAGGCGGCGGGGAAATGGGAGACCAGATCGGCGGAGAGGATGAAGGCAGCATCAACATCCCTGTCCCTCAGGACATCCACTGCTGTGTACTCCCCCGGATTGTAACGGGGGTAACCACGAGAGAAATCCAGGCCGAAGGGGAAGCCATACAGATATGATGCTATCTGGTTGAAGCCGGCCACATTGCAGTGCCCTCTGAGAGCACCGATCACGAACTTGGTGTGGCTGTTCAGCTCCTTTACCAGGTTGAAGGCCATCTCAGCATTGCGGTGCTTCCCATAGGATGATGCAATGCCCAGGCCCACATAAATGGCCCCGAAGTTGCAGCTCTTCATCATGGCGAGCATCTTCTCCATCTCGGATATGGAGACCCCCGTCACCTCTTCCACCGAGGGATGAGGCCTTTTGCCGTGCAATAAGGTCAGAAGAGCACTGAGCAGCTCATAGTCGGTATTGGGGTTGAGTTGGATATGCAGGTCGGAGTTCTCTGCAGTGACGCTCCTCCTGGGATCGACGCAGATGATCGTCCGATCAAACCTCCCCCTCTGGGTCCAGTAGCCCCGGGGGTAGACAGCATAACGGGACATGTGCCTGGGCATGGACTCCAGGGGATTGGAGCCCCAGTAGACAGTCAGGTCCGCCCGGGACTTGCTCTGCCCGGCTGTAGCCCCCACCCGTCCTGCCTCCTGAATGCCCATGGCAGTGGGCCCGTGGCAGACGGTGGAGTTCGAGTCAGCTATTCCACCCAGGAACTCTGCGATATGAATTCCCACCTCCATGGCCTCGGTCGAGGTCTCGCTGCCCAGGAAAAGGAGGGGGCGCTCAGAGCTGGCCAGAATGCTCGCCACCCTCTCTACGGCCCGATCCCAGCTCGCCCTCTTCAGCTCTCCATTCTCCCTCACCAGAGGCTCTCTGATCCTATGAGGGCTCACCACCTCCTGGAACTTGGCATTGCCCATCTTGCAGGCATTCCTGACCGTCAGGCTCGACCCCTCCAGCTCCACCTGGATGTCATCACAGGAGGCCCCACAGACTGGACAGACTATATTCTTAGTTACCATCATCTAACCCCCGCTTTTGCAGCTTGTACAGACTTGCTGTCAGCTCCTCTGCTGAGAGGACCTCCTCATCTGAGGGCTCGATCTTGACCGGCGAGCCCTTGTATAGGGGTGAGCCGGTGGAGAAGGTCTCCGGGTCCACCACCACATTTGACCAGATGGCCCTGGGCATGAATATCTGCCCTGAGAGGAGCTTCTCTGCTCCGTAAGCATAAACCACAACGCTATGCCCGTCCCGGCTGGTTATCTTCACCTTTTCCGGAGAGCCCAGGGCCAGATAGTCCTCCAGGTTCATCTCACAGACGGCGCACTCCTTTGTGTAGTCATCTGTGAGCTTGCTTCCTCCCTTGGCCAGTCTGCCCTCCTCGATTGTGCTGCCGGTGTTCAGCAGAAACTCCTCTCTCATTCTCCTCCCTCCCGGTCCATTCTGCAATAAAGCACCCCTTTGGGGTTCTTGCCTGCGGCATAGTCGCCTGAAAACCGGGCGAACCTCCCCTCCAGTTGCAGCTCTCCAATCCTGGGGTCGCTCTCCACATCCTGGTGGATGAAGCCAGGGGTGAAGCTCTCCACGGCCCCTGAGAGCACCACCGTCCCTCCGTTCATCTCCGCTCCCAGCCCTCGAACGGCATTCCCCTTTATCAGAATCAGGCCGCCGGACTGACGAATGGCGCAGAAGTTCTCGACATTGCCCTCTACAGTTATCGATCCTCCTGCCAGGCCGCCACCCAACTGGCTTCTTGCATCTCCCCCGATCAGGATCTGGCCGCCGGTCATCCCCCGCCAGTTCCCCCGGTAGGCAGACCCCACGTGATCGGCAGCATTGCCGGCTATCTGCAGCAGACCCCCTCTCATCTCCATGCCTGACCAGGAGCCAGCATCGCCCTGCACCAGGATCTGGCCCCCTGCCATCTCTGCTCCAGTGTACATTCCTGCTGCTCCCCGGATCTCTATCACGCCGGACTTCATACCCTGGCCGATTCGCTTTACCCGTGATACATCTCCATCGATGATGATCCTCGTCTCCTCCTGGGCAGGGCCCTGAAGCTCCACCTCAAAGAACTGGCTCAAGGGAAGCTCTCGCGGGCCCTGCCAGACAATCAGTCTCCCGATCTCATCCTCAGTCTTTCCAGCGAGCAGGTCGGGACGGATGACCTCGGCCTCCACTGTAATTCCGATCCTGCCTCTGGGAACAAGCCTTATCTCTGCCATCTTCCTGCCTCCTTGGCCACTGCCTCCATGGGCACGTTGACCGGTATTGGGACCGGATTTTTCAGATATTTATCGGGGACAGGATAGTTGGCAAATCCCACTGTATAGTACTTGAACCAGTCCCGAACGTCCCTCATCATCTCCTTTTCCACCTCTTCGTCCATATAGGGCTGACAGTAGTATCTTCTGCCCTCGGGCACATAGACGATCTCGCCCTTCCGGGCGACGATCTGGCCGTCCTTTATGGTGAGATCAGGCCGGCTGAAGCGGGAGATGATATAGGATGGATCGTTGACATTCAGATCCTTGGGATCGATATCGTACACAGTCACATCGCCGTCTGCTCCCACCCCCAGGTGGCCCTTGCGGTGGGCCATGCCTATGGTCCGGGCAGAGTTGGCTCTGGTGAGGATGGCAATATCATAGAGGCTCATCTCCCGATCCACCCCGCCCAGGCTGGACCTCTCATAGGCCCACTTGTGGCACTCTTTGGCAGTATCGTCCCTGGCCTTCCTGGACATCAGCCAGGCTATAAGCTGAGGATACTGGCTGAACATGCCTCCATTGGGATGGTCGGTGGTCATGATCGTCTTCCAGGGATCGTCGATCAGCAAGAGCACCTCCAGGCCTATGGCCCACATGGTGGCATGAACTGCACTGCCCTTGAGATAGGCCAAGGAGAGGATGCCCGAGCCGCACTCCATCTCCACATCGCAGTTGGACCACTTCTGGCCGGTCAGCATGTACAGGTCGTGCTGGGCCGGGCCATCCCCGGTCATGGTGGTGGCCGGGCCGAAGGGGATCGAGCCGCTGTCTATGACCACGTTCTCCGTCTGGTTGATGTATTTGGCCAGATCGGGAGCGCCGGAGCAGAAGTCCCTCCATGACGATCCCCCATAACTATTGAACTGGGCATGGGCCAGATAGATGGTCTGCCTTCTCCTGGCGCTCTCCTTCGTCTCCGCCCATTCCAGCTTCATCTTGCTGTCAGGCTCCAAAGAGGAGGTGATCATCAGCGAATCCCTGGCTATCTCCCAGTTGCCCGGGTGGCCCAGGTTGTTGGCATGCAGGTGGAGGGACATGGGAAGGCCCAGCAATTCGTTGACCTCCGCCAGGCCGCGGATGATCTCCCGCGAGGTGACCTCGAAATGGATGTTGGGCTCATCTAAGCCCTTGACATTCTTGGCCCAGCCCCAGTTCTCGACCCCGGCGGGGTTGACGCACTTTATGCCATAGGCCTTGTGAGTCCTCATCATCCAGGCCACATAAGCAGCCGCCCTCTCGATATCCCCCTCCTTCAGGTAGCGCATGATGAACCAGTTGTTGCCAAATACCATGTAAGCGCCCATATCCAGGATGGGGGTGGCCCTCATCTCCTCATGGGTGTGGCGGGCCTCGAGAGGTGGCATGGCCGCCTCGAAGACGGTGGTATAGCCCATAGCAGCATAATCGTACCCCTGCTTATAGACGGAGGGGACGGTGTAGCCGCTGCCCGAATGGGTGATCTTTGTCCTCTTGCGAACTGATTTGTAATGGTCCTCAGGGCGCATCAGCCGGCCGGCGTTGACCTTGGTTCCTGCCACATGGGAGTGGGCATCAACCCCTCCGGGCATGACCGTCCTCCCCCGGGCATCGATCACTGTAGCCTCTCTCGCCTCCGGGCCGGAGAGGGAGGGTACCACCCTGCCCCCTCTTATGAAGATATCCAGAACCTCTCCATCGATTGCATTCAGAGGATCGAAGAGATATCCATTCTTGATGATCATCGTCTTGGAAGGATTTGCTGCCATCAGACCACCTCTCTTGGCACCAGCCGGATTGCATCCACCGGGCAGATCAGACTGCAGGTGGCACAGGAGCCGCAGACCTCCTGGTCGACCACCCTGATTGCGCCATCCCTGACCTCCAGGAGGGGTTTTCTCTCCAGCTCGTTCAGATGTCCAGCGGCGAGATAGGGATCGGAGAGGGCGTTGACCGGGCAGGCGATGACGCAGTTTCCGCAGCCCAGGCATGCAATCTCATCCGTCTCCAGACAAGAGGTGAGGGTGGGCCAGGGAGCAGGAAGGGAGAGCTTCTTCTCCAGGGCCCCTTTGCCCTTCATATCCGGAACGATGGCGGTCTTGGAGATCACAATCGCCCGCACTGGACAGGCCTGGGCACATGCACCACAGTAGATGCAGGCATCAGGCCGGTGGGTGACCTTCTCTCCCCTCTCTCCCTGCTTCCATTCCCGGTTGAACAGGGCATTGGCCGGACAGGTATGAACGCATGTCCTGCAGGACTGGCAGATGCTATCATCCCGGCTGTAGACCCCGGCGAAGGGCTTCTCAAAGGATATGGCCCCCGTGGGGCAGATAAAAGCACACCAACCGCAGTGAACGCAGCGGTTCAGATCGATCAGCGTCCTTCCTCCCACCCTCAGGCGGCCATCCTCTGCCAGATGCCTGTCCTGAATCTCAATGCAGGCCTGAGGACAGACATCGCTGCACAGGCCACAGTGAGAGCATTTTTCATCATCCACGGTGGTGGACTTGATCGCGACGCTGAGGTAAGAGCTATCCATCTCCGGCTTGCCCTCTTTTCTGAACTCAAGGGCACCAGTGGGGCAGACCCGTGCGCACAGCGTACAAAAGACACAGTCCCCGCTCTCTCTCTTCTCAATGAAGTCCTTGTCTATCAGGCCGCGGACCACGGCCCCCACTGATCCAATGATCAGCTCCCCTTTGGGGCAGACCTGAACGCAGGTTCCACAGCCGATGCACTTCTCCGGCAGATAGAACTGCGCTCGGTCATCCCGGGATTCCAGCAATACCTCTCTCATCTTAACCCTGCCTGCTGGGCATCGATTTAGGCGGGAATGGGTTAAGAAGGTTTTCATGAAATAAGCGGATTCTATCCGGCATAGTCGGGTTCGATCCGGCATAGTCGGGTTCGATCCGGCATAGACAGATTCGATCCGGCAGCCTTCACCCCAGTATACAACCGATTATCTCGCCGGCCCTGCTTGCCCCGTCATATGTATGGCACGGCCACATAGATGTTGTGCTTGTTGGAGACGATCTTCACCCTCAAGCCTCCCTCCCTCACTGGAGAGTCCACCACCGATACCACCCGGTTCTTTGCCACCCCCAGCTGCTCGCCCTCAACCCATCCCGGAGCCTTTATCTCCACCCTGGTCTTCTCATTTTTTTGAAGACCGTGGGGATCATGGGCCGCTTCTCAATACCGAAATCCTGTGCTTTGAGCCGCAGAGGCAGCGAGCAATCCCTCTCCCATTGGGGCATGCTGCGGTTATAGAAGTGCCACCAGTTCTCCGCCCGAACGCCACGGGGAGATCGCCCCCGCCGGTAGTGCTCGTACTTCTGAATCCCCAGGGGAGGCCACCTCTTTCCTGCCCCCACCCTCCTGGCAAAATCGATCAATTTTGGAATCTCCAGATCGTTTATCCCCGGAATGTAGACCGGGGCGATCAACAGATCGATTCTGCTCCGGGCGATATTTACTGCTACCCGTTCAAGCTCCTTGATATCAAATCCCGGCCTTCCAGCCAGATATGCTGCCAGCTCCGGCTCCAGAGCATGCATGGAGAGGTTGATCCTGTCCAGCCCCGCCTCCTCTAAAGATCCGATCATCCTCTCATCCAGGCGGGTGCCATTGCTCTGCATGGAGACCACTGCCACCTCTTCAATATCCTTCAGCCTTCTCACCAGCTCCACAATATCCGGATAGAGCATCGGCTCACCAGGGGAGTCGATATGGCACTCCACCCCCTCACCCTTGAAGGGGGCGATCTCCTCGACCGCCTCCATGAGATAGTCCAGCTCCACCTGATAGTCTGTCACCCTGGACCTGGAATTGGGACCGGCATCAACCGAGCAGAAGGGACAGCTCAGATTACAGCTGCAACTGGGCCTGATCTGCAGGAGATTGCTCCCCCGGTCCACCACCCCAAAGTACAGACAGCCTACCAGGGGTATCTCCGACTCTTTAGTGACATGAAAAAGGGACATCTTCAGGGGCTCAGGATATGATCACCGTTCCATTCTCCCTTCTGAGCACTGCCCTTGCCGGCGCCGGGAAGGGGAGAGGGGGTTCAAAGCCCGCTGAGATCTCTGACCCCTGAGAGGCTTTGATCTCCTCTGCACCCGATCCTTCCCTGAAGGCGGCGGGATCCATCTCCTCTGAGCTCCAGGCCAGCTCTCTGCTATCCAGCTCCTCTCCGTTGGAGCTTAAGACCAGATCAACCAGCCGAGCCCGGCCGGCCCTCTCCAGCTTCATGAACTCGCCGGGATCAAACTGCAGGCGGATGGTGTAGTTGCCCGGATTGAGGCTCTTTTTCACCCTTTCGTATCCGATCTCCTCGCCAGAGTCATCCAGGAGGAAGCCATCGATCTGGTATGCTCCCGCCCTTGTCACCGATAGATTGACCCCGATGGCTATGGCCTCCGGGGTGGTTTGATTGACAAATCCGCTGATGTAGGCCCTGGGGGCCTGGAACGATCTGGGATCCCGATCTATGCTTATATCCTCACCATAGCGATCGATGTAATTGCCGGCATTGTCGTAGAGGAGCAGGTTCTCGACTCTCAGGGGGCCGCACCGGCCTGCTCTCCAGATGTCTGTGCCGCTGATGTTAACCTGGATCTCTCCATCCTCATCCAGCCTCAGGCCTTGATCTATCACGTCGATTCTGTTCCCCCGGCAGTCATCTAACACCCCTTCCAGCCTGAATTCGCCTGGGATGGTGGTATTAACCCCGAAACCCAAGACCAGCCGGTCATAGCGGCCATCTCCATCCTCATCCAGCACCTCTTCTCTGCTCAGGCCGGCGATCTTTGAGCCGGCTATGGAGACTGTCACCGGGATATCGATGCTGCTGTTGTCTGCCCGGATCCGGATATATCCTGAGAGATGGTGCTGGGCAGGGCTTTGGGGCAGGGTGAGCTCTGCCTGAAGGGTCTGGTTGCTGCCTGCTTCCAGCTTTTCAGGGCCGCGCAGGGAAATCCAGCTCCAAGGCTCCTCAGAGTATTGCCTGACAGCCAGGCGGAAGGGCTGGCCGGCCTCGGGGACATTATATCCATAGACATTGATCACCCACCGGCCAGCCTGGGGATCGGAGACCTCCACCGGGCCGAGAGTGCCCGATCCCAGGTCGGCATTCTCCTCGCTTGCCATTCCTTCCGGGTCCTCAAGTACCAGGGCCACCTCACTGTATCTGCTGCCGTCAAGGGTGACAAGCTCGGCGGAGAGTCTGATGCTCTCATTGCTCACATTCACCGTCCGGTTCCAGATCTGCTTGAATCCCACCCGGCCCGCATACTCTGTCAGGCTCTCGTTCTCGATCACTGCCACATAGCTCAGGTCTTCCACTGCCGGGCCCTTGTTCTCCAGCCGGATCTTCAGACTGGCATTCGTTCCCGGATTGAGGGAGTCTATGTGCCACTGCTTGGGGGTGGGCTCGATCATCTCCTGCTCCACCTGGAGGGTGTAGCTGGCATTAGCAGATGCATTCTCGCTATAGACAGCAACCAACCATCTTCCCGATGGCGGATTCTTGATCGCCACCCTCTTGGAGCTGCCCTCAGGAGCTCCGCCGTAGTACTCACTGGTGGGGGATATCAGAAACAGGTCCAGGCTGGAGAGAGAGGCAGTGGAGGTGTTGGATATGGGGATGGTTGAGTCGGAGGGGGTCTGGTTAGAGGGGGCTGAGTTTGAGGGGATCGAGTTGGAGAGGTTCGAGTTGAATTGGACTGAATTGAAGGTGGTCGAGTTGGAGATGGTCGAGTTGGAGGTGGTCGAGTTGGAGATGGTCGAGTTGGAGGTGGCCGAGTTGGAGGTGGTCGAGTTGGAGATGGTCGAGTTGGAGGTGGTCGAGTTGGAGGTGGTCGAGTTGGAGGTGGTTGAATTGGTGTAGATCATATCAGCATCAATGGAATCGGCCCCAAAGCTCCAGTCCAGCCTGGCTTCAATTCCTCCCGCTCCTACAGGCAAATCCAGATAATAGTAATCCCACTGATTTCCAGTCAGGCTTCCCGAGTCCAGCCCCCTTCCCTGAGAGAGGGGCAGGGGCTCTGCCACCGTCAGAGTGACGGGAATACTCAGGAGCCTCTTTCCGGTGTCGGTGATATCCAGCGATCCGGTGTAATCTCCAGGATCTGCACCCTCTGGCACCTGGATGGATGCAGCAAAGACCTGCTGGCTGTTGGATGATATGCGCTCAGGAAGGGGCTGCAGGCTGATCCAGTCTGCTATCTCCCCCCGGGGGGAGATGGAAAGCCCTTCTCTCTCCTGGTTGCTGAAGAAGACGAACCTGGTGTTCCAGTCGCGATCTCCGGGAGCAAGGGCATATAGCTTCTTCTGCGGCCGGTCGGCTCCCGTATCCAGGCCCACATAGACCCCCTCCCCGGAGGGCAGATAGGCCCACCTTCCAGGGGTCCATCGGTCGGGCACCACCCCGCTCATCCCCTCCCCCAGCTCCTGCAGGAGATGATAGGAATGGAGAGCATCCAGAAGGCCCGTTCCCTGATAGTACGGCTCATAGGAGACACCATGGCTGTTGTTTAGCTTTCGCGCTCCCCTGGTCATAGCCCCCTTGACCCCGGCGGGGTGAGATCGCCCATCTCCTGCAAGAGAAGAGCAGCCAGGCCGGCAGCAATGGGAGTGGAAAGGCTCGTTCCCGACTCCCGGGCATAGTAGGTATCAACATAATCCGGCCCTTTCAGTCCTGCAGGCACAGTGGATATGATATCCATCCCCGGGGCGACGACATCCGGCTTGATCCTATCGTCCCTGGTCGGCCCGGAGCCGGAGAACTTGGCCATGCGGCCCTCAGCATCAGTTGAACCCAGGGTGATGACATTCACCCCGTCGCCTGGGGAGTCGATAAGGCCCGGAGGCAGGGCGAGGACGATGGGCACAAAAAGGAAGTAGACATCCTTGCTGCTCCCCCCGGCGCCGGAGAGCTCGACCGGGGAAGAGCCTCTCAGCTGGCTGGCCGATGCTCCCGATGGCTGATCTTTGTTCTTGGTGCTGTTGCGGTTGCCCGCAGCCACGCATACCACCGCTCCCTGATTAGCGGCATTATCTGCAGCCATGGTTATGGGTGGATTGGTCTCCCCAGGTTTATCCCTCCCAGGCTGAGGCTCAGAACATCAGCGCCATTGTAGATGGCCCACTCTATGCCGGCAATGATATCCGATACCCTGCCGTCGCCATTCTGGTCGATCACCTTGACATTGATCAGGCTTGCCCCGGGGGCGATTCCTTTATACTCTCCCTTCGAGCTGACGCCCGAGCCGGCGATGATGCCGGCGATCATTGTGCCATGGCCCAGGAGATCATCTGCTGTAACCTCATTTGCCAGGAAGTTCTTCTCTGCAATCACCTTGCCGATCAGGTCAGGATGGTTCTTATCGATGCCCGAGTCGATCACAGCGACATTGATGCCCTTCCCATCGATCCCCTTCTCCCACAGCCTCTCTGCATTGATGATCCGAGCAGGAGAGATGTAACCGTCTGATAGGGAAGCGCCATTAACAGATGCATTCCCCTGTGCAGATGCCCTATCATCCCCGCGCTGATGCCCTATCATCCCCTGGCGTTGACGTCTTTGCAAAAGCATCGAAATAGATGGCAGATACACTATCGCTTTTGGCCATCTCCTGGATAGTCCGGCTGCTCGCCTCTCCCGCCAGGCCGGGGATGAGCCGATAGCTGTACTTGATCTCAAGGCCGCCGGGGTCCTGAGGCTGGCAATCCTTGAAGATCACAATCACCGGTATCCTCTCCTCCCTCCCGGCATCGAGCATCTCTCTCAGATCGGCATCGATCTTATGATTGGCATCAGGCGACACATCCCCTGCTATCTGCGCTCCGGCCAGGGCCAGGAGTACGAGGCCCGCTGCACAAATTAAAATAAAAATATTTCTGCCCATGATCAACCAAACCTATAACTGGTACGGATCCAGCCCCACCAAGTTCATATCACGTGATGTAAGCAGATAATGCTAAATAAACCTGTGGTACTTTATGGTTGAATGATGTTGGACTGGCTGGCCTCCTACCTGCTCTGGATCAGCTTATTGTTTCTGCTTGTCTCAGCCCTGAGCAGAAAAAGCAGCATTGCCATACCGGGATGGGCTCTATTGGGCCTGTTCTGGCTGTACCAGCCGGGACGCTATCTGGCCAGCAATGATTACCTCAATGCCCTCCTCTTCACTGCCGCCGGCCTGATGTGCCTTTACATGGCGGGGATGCTGGCGAGAAGGAGCAGCCCCTCCAAAGCCCAGCTCTGGGCGAGCTATGCCGCTGCAGTCTGTGGAATGGTCTATTTTCCCTTTGCTGAGATCGAGCCCTTAAGAGAGGCCCTGATAGGATTTACCACCCTCATAACTGCACATGCTCTTCTCGCTCTATCCGTTCCAGTGAGCATGCCAAGCTGGAATATGGTGACCCTGAATGAGAGGTCGGTGGAGATCGTCCTCGCCTGCACCGCCATTGAGAGCATCTCCCTCTTTGCCGGACTGATCATATCAGTCCAGGCACCAAGAGGGCGCAAGGCGATAGCTCTGGCCCTGTCCACCCTCTCCATCTATATCCTGAACATAGTGAGAAATGGGTTTGTGATCGTAGCCTACGGCTGGAGCTGGTTTGGCAGCGAGAGCTTCGAGGTTGCTCATAATATGATCGCCAAGATCGGGTCTGCTGCTACTCTTTTATTGATCTCGTATCTGATATTCCTCCTCCTCCCCGAGCTTCTCCTGATCATCGATGAGCTGGCCGGGGACATAAGACACCCCAGGGGAGATGCCGCTTGAAGCTGGCCAGGAACTCCCGCCGCTGGATATCAGTGCCCATCATCCTGACTGCAGTCCTGGCCGTTGCCGGGAACTGGTACATATCCGCTGCTGCCTTCATGAGCCTGATCTTCATGGTGTTCTTTCACCGGGACCCTGATCGCCTGCCCCAAAGCGAGGGAATGCTCTCTCCGGCTGATGGAAGGATCATTCAGGCCACACCGGAGAAGGTCACTGTATTCATGGGCCTGGGCGATGTGCACGTCAACCGGGCGCCTTTGGACGGGACGATAATCAGCCTGGAGCACAGGAAAGGGACCCATCTTCCCGCCTTTCTCAACCGCGCCAGCCAGAACCAGCAGAGCAGGATGAGGATCGAGACTGAAGATGGGGAGATCCAGCTGTCCCAGATCACCGGGACCATTGTAAGAGAGATCGTCTGTTATGTCAAGCCAGGAGATCACGTCCTCCGGGGGAGAGGATAGGCATGATCCGCTTTGGCTCCCGGGTTGAGACCAGCATTCCCAGAGGATATAAGCTGCAGGTGTCTTTGGGAGACAGCGTCCGGGCGGGGAAGACGGTGATCGCCGTCAAGCTTCATTCTGGAGCGTCAGGGGCTCTGGTGGCATCAGGCGAATCAGTGGAATCGAGAGCACCGGCATCGGAGATATCAGCGGCACCAGATGTGCCCGGAGCCTCCTCATGAACATCCTGCACGCCCTCCGGCCGCCGGACCTGTTCACCATCTTGAATATCTCTTTGGGATTTGCTGCCATTCTCCTCATCCATGAATCGCAATCTCAGGATGCTATAAAGCTCGCTGTACTTCTCATAATTATAGCTGCAGTAGCAGACGGCCTGGACGGATTTGTGGCTCGAAGAACTGGATCCGGCCCTCTGGGAGCAAACCTGGACTCCCTGGCAGACCTGATCTCTTTTGGAGCAGCCCCCGCCTTTCTTGTGGTTGGGGCCTTCAGCCCGCCCATGCATATCTGGCCGGCAGCGATCATCTTTCTCACCTGTGGAGCTCTCCGCCTGGCCAGGTTCAATATCTCAGGCAAGAGCGATCAACTCTTCGAGGGCCTGCCCATCCCTGCAGCAGGCATGGCTCTGTCCGTCAGCGTCCTTCTGGGGAAGCCCAGCCTGACCATTCCGCTGATGTTATTACTGGCTCTGCTCATGATAAGCACCTTGCCTTATCCCAAGATCAGGGATATGAGAATCCTCTTGATACTGGGCCTGCTGGTCATAGCTGCTGCCTGGGCGGTCTTCCTTCAAAGCAACATCCTTTATGCCGCCATTATTTTGGGTGCGCTCGTAATTGCATATTTATTAAGTCCGGTGGTGATCTCACGCCTACAAAAAGGGAGATAGCGGCATTTGAGGCCGGCATTAAGCTGGGAGCACTTTATCACCAATTCGTGGGCTCTCCAGTAGGAATGAGGACTGCATCCAGCCTGGAGAGAGCTATGGAGGAGAGCATCTCCCTTCAGCCTTATGTCCGCAGGGTTGAGGTGAGGATAAACCGGGATATGCTAAAGGAGAACATCTTCGGCTACGGCGAGCTGGAGGGGAGGATGATCTGGGCCCAGGTGGAGATAGAATATGAGGAGAGGTGATCTCCGCCCGGCTGGAGTATGACCAGGAGAGCTGCTATCCCCTCATGAGGCTGAGATAGAGCACTCCAGCCGGCAGCCGGCCTCATAGCTCAACTGCTCTAAAGATTCCTTGTCTGACTACTCGAACTCTATTGTGCCCGGGGGCTTGGGGGTCAGATCGTAGACCACTCTGCAGACCGCAGGTATCTCCCCGGTGATCCGGCTGCTGATACGTCTGAGCGCCTCCCAGGGAAGCTCCATCGCCTCTGCTGTCATGGCATCCTGGCTGGAGACAGCACGCACGGCGATCACATAGCCGTAGATCCGGTCGCCTTCCTTGACTCCAGTCGCCTTGCCCAGGAGGGCGGCAAGTGCCTGCCAGGGATTGAATTCCTTCAACTCCTCCTCCACAATGGCATTTGCCCTTCTGACCACATCCAGCTTATCGCTGGTGACCTCGCCTGCCACTCTGACTGCCAGCCCGGGGCCGGGAAACGGCATCCTCTCGCTGATCTCTGCAGGGAGGCCCAGAGCCCGTGCCACCTGGCGGACATCCTCCTTGTACAGGTCGCGCAGAGGCTCGACTATGCTCTTGAACTCCATCCGGCTGGGAAGGCCTCCCACATTATGATGGGCCTTTATGCCCCCATCCGACTCGATCCTGTCCGGATAGATGGTGCCCTGGATCAGGCAATCGCTGCCTATCCTGCCTGCCTCCTCCTCGAAGATCCGGATGAAGGTCTCTCCCACCACCATCCTCTTCTCCTCGGGATCGGTGATGCCTCGCAAGGCCTCCAAAAAACGCTCCTGGGCGTTGACCCGCACCAGTCCAAGATCCTTGAACAGCTCCTCGATGCGCTCGGACTCAGACTCTCTCATCAGCCCCGAGTCCACATAGACAGATACCAGCCGCTCACCCAAAGCCCGGTGGGCGAGCACCGCACACACTGAGCTGTCCACCCCTCCAGACAGACCGATAATTGCGCGGCCCTGGATATTGCGTTTGATCTCCGCAATGGCATCCTCTATGAAGCGCTCCACATTCATGGCCATAGCTAGCATGCTCGGCTTTCAAGATTTGAGGCTTGCGGTTATAACATTGGCCTCATAGGTCAAACCGGGTAGCATCAATGCTTTCAGATGATCTCAATATGAGAACTACATGAAAAATAAGACTTTAAATTATCAAAACCAGGATATACTGGCGGGATAGGAGAGTGGGATTCGCCATATCCTGCGGGAGGGCTCATCCCTCCAGCCCTCCCTGCGATCTGTGACGCTGCGATGATAATTCTCTTTTCATTCAGATCGCAGTTGCTTTATGCCAGAGAGGCGATGCCTCGATCAGCATGATCAGGAGAATAGAAGACATAAAAGAACGCATAAAGTGCGGACGGGCAGTGGTCCTCACCCAGCCGGAGATCTCCCGGATGCTTGAGGAGAGAGGAGAGGTCAGTCTGAAGGATGTTGATGTCGTCACCACTGCCACCCGAGCGGTGATGAGCGGCACATATGCTGTGCTATCCTTTCCCCTGGCAGCTCCGGGATCATTCATCCGCGCCAGCAGCGCCAGGATCAATGGCGTTCCCGCCTGGCCCGGACCCTGTCCCAATGAGAGGTTGGGGATGATCGATCTGATGGTATACGGCACCTCGCACAGCATATACCAGCCTGAGTATGGGGGAGGACACCTCTTCCGCGAACTGGTGGAGGGAGGAGAGGCGCGGGTGGAGGCGGAGTCTGAAGATGGAAAGGTCATCGAGAGGTCCATCCGCCTGGAGGAGATACCCTATGCCCGTATATTCTCCACCCGCAATGCCTTCAAGAACTATGTGGCCTTCGTCAACCCCAGGAGCCTCCCTCTGAAGAGCATCTTCAGCCGCATTGAGTTTCCCCCCCACCTTGCTGCTGCCACGGTCTCTGGATGCGGCCAGATCAACCCGGTCAAGAACGATCCCTATCTGGAGACCATAGGCATCGGGACCCGCATTCTCCTCAATGGCGCTCAGGGCTTTGTGGTGGGCAAAGGCACCCGCTCCCTGCCCACCCGGCCCAACCTCCTCGGTCTGGCTGATATGCATCAGATGGATCCGGAGTACATGGGCGGCTTTCTGACCTCAGCCGGCCCGGAGTGCATAGGCTCCTGGGCGGTGCCCATTCCGGTTCTCAATGAGACCATTCTCAATGCCATATTGCAGCAGGACAGGGATATTCCTCTCACCATAATGGATGTGAATGTCCGCCAGAAGATCGGCAAGAGCAGCTACGGGGATGTCTGGGATTCAGTCGATCTAAGGGTCAGGTTCGATCCGGAGAGGTGCAGAGGCTGCAGCGTATGCACTGCAGAGCCGGTCTGTCCCATGAGAGCGATCCTCATCGAGGATGGCCGGGTTATGCGCGATGAAGAGAGGTGCTTCAACTGCGGCCTGTGCGTCTCCCAGTGCAGCGGCGGGGCCTTCCAGGGAAGGCTGGGAGCCATTCATCTGGGGGAGAGGACAGTTCCCATCCAGCTCCGTCAGTCGGATAGAGCAAGGGCGGTGAAGCTGGCAGAGAGGCTGAAAGAGGAGATCCTGGATGGCTCATTCGGCCTGACTGAGATGGTGGAACGGCTGTGAGAGGAGAGGCCAGCAGAAGGACCAAAACCGGATGAAGATGAAAAATGGAGGACTGAGGAGACCGATACGGCTGCCGTTTTGTAAAGCTGGTGGACAGCCGGGGCAGTGGAAAGGAGTTTGAGTTAGATCCGGGAATGGACTTTGTGCCTGCAGCGTCATGCTGATGGCTTTTTGGCAGGGGACAGTCTGGCTGGGGAGAGGGGCTGGCACAAGCATCCTCTCGCATACCTTGGCGCGCCTCAGCAGCTCTTCAGGCGCGCCGCAAAGGCCGCCTCTTAGTGAGACGATGAAACCTATTTATCGGCTGGGCTCCAAGGATGGTCGATGACCATGGGGAATCCTCATGAATTCCGATCGGCTTAAACGCTATCAAGAGAAGAGGGACTTCACTGTCACTTCTGAGCCCAATCCATCCTTATTGGCGGAGAAGGGAGAAGCCTCAGGCGGCCATACCCCAGGCGGCCAGATCTTTGTAGTGCAGGAGCACCATTCCCGCCAACTGCACTATGACCTCCGCCTGGAGGTGGAGGGCGTCTTGAAATCCTGGGCTGTGCCCAAAGGGCTTTCCATGAATCCAAGGGATAAGCGACTGGCAGTCCAGACCGAAGACCATCCAGTGGAGTATGCCTCATTTGAGGGCACAATTCCCGAGGGGCAGTACGGAGCGGGAACGGTGGCCATCTGGGATTCGGGCAGCTACAGGAACCTCTCGAATAAGGATGGCCGGGAGATTCCCCTCTCCCGGGCCCTGGAAAGCGGCCATGCCTCATTCTGGCTGGAGGGCAGGAGGCTGCAGGGCGGCTTCGCCCTCACCAGGACTCCTCGCGGCTGGCTGCTGGTCAAGATGAGGGATGAGAAGGCGAAATCATAGAATGCTCTTGTCTCCTGCTATGAAAGCGATACAGCTATTGATTCATCAAAGAGCATTTTTTTCAAGAGATCGGATTAAGGGCTAATGAAAAATAGGGGGAGAATGGCATCCGTCCACAGGAATGATGGACCAGCATAAGCGAGAGAGGAGGCGGGCTCTTGGGGCAGTGATCGGCTGCTCAGCGGCCATCTTCTGGCCGGGGGCTCTCACCTTCGGCTTTCCCGGTGTGATGGCCCCGGCATGGCGGGAGATGTTCCAGGTCGGCAGCGGGGCCACTGGAGCGGCTCTGTTCTTCATGCTGGCAGCAGTGGGCATCAACATGTTCCTGGTGGGCCGCTGGCAGGAGCGGTATGGAATCAGAAGGATGATCTTTCTGGGGATTCTCCTCACTGCCTGCGGTTGCATCCTGGCGGCATATGCAGAATCGATTTTTATGGTCTATGCCTGGTCTTTTCTCAATGGAACTGCCTCATGCTTTGTTTACATCCCCGCCCTCACTCTGGTGCAGCATTGGTATCCCCACCGGAGGGGGCTGGTCTCAGGGACGGTGAGCATGGTCTTCGGGCTCGCCGCTGCCATCATGTCTCCTGTATTCGGGATGATGCTGCAATCCCTGGGCTACAGGAGTCTGGGCCTGCTCCTGGCTGCCCTTACCCTGGCTTCAGGCTTTATGGGCGCATACCTCGCCCGGGAGCCGGATTATACAGCCGGCTGGCAGTGGGGGAAGGGAGCCGGCACGGGAAGTGAGGAGAGGAATCGATCTTTGACAGTGAAGGAGACTCTTCACACTCGGAGCTTCTGGTTTCTCTGGATGACCTGGACCCTGGCCGGGGCGGCGGGTATCTCCATGACCGTCCTCTCCACAGGCTATGGATTATCCCTGGGCCTTCCCCTGGAGTCCTCAGTCCTCATCCTCACCGCCTTCAATCTGACCAATGGCACCGGCCGCCTGGCGAGCGGTTATCTCTCCGATCAATGGGGAAGAGCAAGGGTCATGAGCTTGGCCTTCCTGGCTGCAGCCCTGGCCTATTTTCTCTTTCCCCTGGCAGATGATCTGCCCTCGTCTGCAATCCTGGCGGCAGTGGTGGGATTTGCCTTCGGCACACTGTTTTCAGTATCAGCCCCCCTGGTGGCAGACTGCTTCGGCCTGGATCATTTCGGAGCCATATTCGGCCTTACCTTTGCCGCCTACGGATTTATCGCCGGGCCGCTGGGTCCCGCCCTCGCTGGACATCTGCTGGATCTGAATGGAGGCGACTTCGTCCCCGTCTTCCTCTATCTGGGAGCCTTCAGCCTGCTTGCCGCCCTCTCCATCAGGCAGGTGGTGCCCCCGCAGGATTATTGATGCAGAACGAGGATCAGGATCAGAACCGCACATCCACCTCCACCAGCTTTGCCCCCTGTTTTAAGGCCTCCTTGACTGATTCTTCATCCTTCATCAGGAAGATGCGCCACTCATCATTCTCAATCCGGGCTAAGGAGTTCTTCAGCACCCAGGAGTATCTGCTCTTGCGGCTCAATTTTACCACATAACCGCGAGAGTCCTCTATCGCTTTGACTGCAAATCCCCTTCTCTCCAGGAGCTTTGCCACCAGATTCCTCTCCCCAGGGGTCTTGAGAATGAATCGAAACTCATTCCGGTCATAGTAGCTGGCAAGCTCTCGAAATGTCTCTTTGTCCTCGAAGAAATGTTTGAAAGCCCAGTAGCTGCCCGCCCTTATTATGGTGATCTCTCTCTTTGAAGCGGCAGGCAGGTCTCTCCTGCTCAAGGCTCGGGCTCCGATATGTCTACCATATCTATCTACCACCACACCAGGCTGCCATATCTGTCTATCCACTGGGCTGCCGCATCTGTCTATCCGCCGGACTGCCGCATCTATCTATCAGCCGGACTGCCATATCTGTCTATCAGCCGGGCTGCCGCATCTGTCTAATCCTCTTCCAGCCGGCAGAAGGTGCAGCTATGATGCCAGATCGGCTCGACACAGATCTGGATGGGGTTCTCGCTGGCATAATTGCCTTCAGTGATATCCTGGATGAACCTGCGCACCTCATCTGAGGACATCCCCCGGGGCCTGATCCTTCCCACCTCACGGCCGTGGACACCTTGATGCCCCTCAGTCTTGTCCACAGTGGCGGCGGCATATTCGGGATCGTCCTCGCTATCTCCATCTCCCAGAAAGAGATGGTTTCCATGGTAGAAGCCATAGCAAATAGGCCAATGATGGTTGGTCATAGCCTCCACCAGATCGTCCTCAGCTTCCAGTTCCTTGAATGAGAATACGCGGTCGGGATGCTTCATAATCTTCACCTCCCTGGGCAATGATAGCCCGGCATTAAATAGTTTCTCAGGGCAGGAAGGCTGCAATTATTGCAGATACTGCTCCTGAATGTGGAATGGAGCACTTGAAGCAATGAACAGGGCGCCCGGCGGCTGTCGCGCCTCGATATGCCGTTCCATCCAGGGCGCCATTGCTGATCAGCCAGATCGCTTTGCTGCTCTCTCTCCTTCCATCTAGGCCTTCACCGTCTCCTCAAACTCCTTCATCTCAAGATGCCGCGGCTGGTAGTCTATTCCCTGGCTGTGAAGATCAGTCACATAAGAGCGGAGGTGCTTTCTTGAGCCGGCCAGGAGTCCCTGATACATGGTCCTGACATCCTCGCTCTCAGCTACTGCCAGCTCAGCCTCCAGGTCCATGATGCTTATCTCCTCAAATTCTGCTGCCGCCCTCAGCGCCCCCTCAATGGAGGCTGATCCCTCTGCCAAAAGGCGGTCGTGGATCTCCTGCAGTGTCTTGTTTTCGAACAATCCCGGCACATCTTCTGGAAGGGCAAGGCCATGCTTATCGATCACCGCCTTAGCCTGGTCCATGTGGCTCTGCTCTGATCTGGTCAGGTCCAGGAAGATGGTGAGATTGTTCTTCTCGTACAGAGATGAGTAGATGTCTCTTGCTGCCTTCTCCTCCTCCCAGATGAATACAAGCCCCTCTATCTCTCTTGGGCTGAGCCCTCCCAGGACAGAAGCAGCTGCCACCTCGCCCTGACTGGTCAGGGTGAGGATGCCCTCGCCATAGGCCACATTGTGCTTCTGGCTGATGTCAGGATTGTCAGAGAGCGCCCATATGATGGAGATCGCCTGTCCTGGGGAGAAGGACTTGTCGAACCGGTCAGAGGTCTTGAGCTTTCTTTTCAGCTCGATTATGGTTCTTCCGTCCGATTCCCTTCCCGCATACTCCTCTATATCGTCAGTGCCGCCCAGCATGGTATCCTCGATATGAGGGCCATAGTTGCCTGTGCAGTACTCGTCCAGCACCACGGCCCGGCCATTGTCCACTGAGGCCAGGATTATGTCTGAGTCCTTCATCCACTCCAAAGGCTCAAATCCCAGAGCTATCCAGCCGGTGGTGCTGCCGTTCAGGGCGAGATAGAGATACTCATCATCATTCCTCCAGGAGATCTGCATATTCCCGCCGCTATAACCCTGTCTGGGCGGGGCCTGGAGGAGCATGCTGCGGCTGTATTCCCCCTCGCTGACTATTCCATCGGCCTTCCATTCCATTGTGGCATCCTGCTCTGAGACCACTGGGGCCTCCGGGCGCTCGATGCAGCCCGAAAGGAGCAGAAGGAAAAGCAGGAAAAACGGGAAGATGATAACATTGATCGCCTTCATACTCAAACACCATTAAGGACTGGTGGACTGCAAACTATATCAGGCTATTCTACTCGGGTTCTCCGCCCAATGGCAAACCCAATGGCAAGCAAAACATAGATATACAAAAACATCATTATTAATAGTTGTGATTCCACATGATGAGGCTCGTCATTGCATTCATTCTCTTATGGCTGCTGGCCGCCTGGATTCTCGTCTGGCCGAGAAGAGCAACCAAAGCATAATCCATTCAGAAGGCCAACATATGGGCTCTGGATGAGAGCAACCGTAGCGCTTCTCATCTCCCTCCTCCTCTTCCTCCTCCTCTTCACCTTCCGCTCTCTAGCCCCTCCTTCTCCTTTCTACCACCTCCCTTCTCCCTTTCCGCTTTCTCCTCTCTGCCTCTCCTCTCTGCCCCTCCTCTCTGCCCCTCCTCTCTGCCCCTCCCCTCTGCCCCTCCTCTCTGCCCCTCTCCTCTCCGCCTTCTCCCTTCTGTCTCCTCCCATCTCCCTTCCCCTTTCTGCTTTCTTCCCTCCATCTCTCCTCTCTGCCTTCCCCGTTCTTCTCTTTGCCTTCTCCCTTCACGAGGCAAAGGGTTTTACTATACAGAGAGATGATTTTCGCCCATGATATTGTATTCATCTGGAAGCTGCTATCTGGAGCAGATGATAAGCAGTGCAGCGGTTGAGATTGCTTGCGCCTCTATCCGGATGGCGAGGAGGATCCCGGATGGCCTTCCAGGTGGATTGATCATAGAGCCCTCAAATCCTTTTCTTTCCGAGCGGCAGATGACATTCAGGGCATTTTAGATCACTGGTGGTTGGACTGCATTGTCAGCTCCGGATAAGAGGATGAACATCCTTCTGCTGGGCTTTGTCAGCTTTCTTAACGACATCAGCAGCGAGATCATCCAGCCCATCCTTCCTCTCTTTATCGCCCAACTGGGAGGAGGCAGCATGGCAGTGGGCCTGATCGGCGGGGTGAGCGATGGCTTGCCCAGCATACTCAAGCTCCTCTCAGGATGCTGCTCCGATCGTTTGGGCAGGAGAAAGCCGCTGGTGGTGGCCGGTTATGCCCTCTCGGCAGCAGGCAAGATCTTCCTTCCCTTTTCCTCCGCCTGGCAGCATGTCTTCCTGCTCAAGACAGTGGAGAGGAGCGGCAAAGGGGTGAGGTCCGCCCCCAGGGATGCCATGATATCCGAGTCCGCAGATGAGAAGAACAAGGGGCGAGGCTTCGGCCTGCACCGGGCTATGGATTCGGCAGGCGCTGTCGTCGGCTCGCTTCTGGCCTATCTCCTCTGGCAGGGAGGATACAGCTACTCCTCCATTCTGATGCTGGCAGGGATTCTCTCAATAGTGGCATTGATTCCTTTTATCAAGGTGAAAGAGAGCTTCTCAGGTTCTGAATGCAGCATCAGACTGAATCTCTCCGCCCTATCCCCTGAGCTTAAGGCCTTCCTTTTCATAGCCTGCCTCTTCGCCCTGGGCAACTTCAGCTATATGTTCTTCATCCTCCGCGCTCAGGCCCATTTCTCCGGATCTATGGCAGTGGCAGCGCCCATTCTCCTCTATCTGCTCTTCAATCTGGTCTATGCCCTCCTGGCCATGCCAGCGGGGATATGGTCGGATCGGGTGGGGAGAAGAAGGGTCCTCTTCCTGGGGTACTCCCTTTTTGCCCTTACCGCCATCGGATTTGCTTCTATCTCCAGCCTCTGGGGCCTGATCGTCCTCTTCGCCCTTTACGGCCTGGTATATGCCCTGGTGGACGGCTCGGAGAGGGCCTATATCTCCGACCTCTGCCCAGCCGGGCTGAGAGGAAGCTCTTTAGGGATATACTACGGTTTGGTGGGGGTGGCATCCATCATCTCCAGCCTGCTCGCTGGGGCCCTGTGGTCCCTCTGGGGTGCTGAGGCCTCGTTTCTTTATGGCGCCGCTGCTGCAGCACTGGCAGCGGGGGGGATGATGGTGATGATGAGAAGGGAGCGATGATCATCTGTCTGAGATGCGCAAGCCGGGCTGCATTGCATTATCTCTCTGCAGGCAGCCCTCACATCCACTGCCCCACCCGCCTTCCACTTCTAGATATGGCTGGCGGCGATCACTGCCCAGGCGCGGGTCATAGAGGGCTGCAGCCGCAGCCGGCAAGCCATGAAGCAGATCTAGTGCCATGCCGTAGCGCCGGATGGGGGCCCGTACCTTCACGATGGCGAGCAAGCCGCTGAGGATGCGGGGCATAGGGGGGGGGAGCGGCTCGGTGGAGGTGATGGGCGAAGGGGCCCGTAAGCCAGACAGATCGGAATGATCCGTTGGCGGTGATGGTTTTGGGATGCGATATATTAATGCAAGAATTCTTCAGGCGGGCCTAGCTGAAAGCTTGGATAATATTTTAGGAGATCCAGGCTGTCATCGAGGCTGATTCGAAACCATGAAGGCTGTCTTTTTCTGGGCGCCGCGGGTCGCTCCTCCGGGATGCTGATGAAGGGGCCCCATATAGCCAGACAGATCGGAATGAGGATGTCGATGGTTTTAGGTTGCGATATATTAATGCAAAAATTCTTCAGGCGGGCCCGGCTGAAAGCTTGGATAATATTTTAGAAGATCCAGGCTGTCATCGAGGCTGATTCGAGACCATACAGGCTGTTTTTTCTGGGCGCCGCGATTCGCCCCTCCGGGATGCAGGTGAAGGGGCCACACAAAGCCAGACAGATCGGAATGAGGATGTCGATGGTTTTGGGATGCGATATATTAATGCAAAAATTCTCCAGGCGGGCCCGGCTGAAGGTTGGAATAATATTTAAGAGATTCAGGCTGTTATCGAGGCTGATTCGAAACCATGAAGGCTGTCTTTTTCTGGGCGCCGCGAGTCGGCCCTTCGGGCCTCCCGCGCTAATGCCCTGGGCCCCTCAACGCCGGGGAGGCTTGGATTCAATCGGAACTAGCCGTTGATCGGTTCGAAATGAAACAATACAAACATTGAGTGTATGTAAAATGAACGTGCAATGTGAAAATTGATGAGAAGATATAATGCCATCATATTTTATAATTGGTGTTAAATTCTTAAGATGGACTGGGCCACGACTTTTCAGCCATGGATACAGCCGCCATCTTTCGGCCTTTACTGCTATCGAAAAAAAGCCGATTTTCACGAACCTCCTTGACTTATACCTATATCTTAATGGAGTTGACCTTGTCAAAGAGGCTTTTTCGATATGCTCTGACGTTTCACGCACCTCCCAGGGTTTCAGACACCACCCAGGTGCGTGAAACAGGGACGTTCTCCGTCCCAGAAATCCATCCGTCTGGCCCGGATGGCCCTGCTGGGGCAGGGGCCTGCTCCCAAATTAAGCAGTTTTATTCTTATTTCTTAATGTTTAAATCTGTTACGGTTGCTTTTTCTGACGATCAGACGACAGTCGCTCCTCGTTCCGATTCTTGCGGAGTGACTCCGATAGATCCGGCTCTGCCCATAACCGTACCATCCTCCGGTCCAAGGTCAATAATCATAATCCTATCCTGATCATGTCTTATTAACTCAAACAGTGCAGCCTCCGTCTCACCGGTGAGGGCCGATCATCCTGATATCACCACAGGGAAAACAATGGCACATTTGCTGCAAATAAGTTGCCTGGAGCTGGAACTTAAGTATTATAACTCGTAAAACCTCAGAAAATATCGCATATTGATGGTTTCAGGGTTGTTATATATTAATACAAAAATTCTCTGGACGGGCCTGGCTGAAAACTTGAATAATATTTTAGAAAACTTCGAAAAACCTTTTTAATCGATAACTATAAACATTATTATTAGTATATAATATTTTATGAGAAGCCTCACTGATTTTGCCCTTCGTCTGGAATACGAACGGGTCAAAGATCTTGGAGATAAGCTGGTCGATATTGGGGGTAGATTGAATTGGGAAGAGTTCAGAGCGCTGCTTGAAGCTATGTACAAGAACAATACCGAACGCGGCGGCCGACCACATCTCGATGTGATCGTGATGCTCAAGTCACTTTTCATTCAACAGCTTTACAGCCTATCCGATGAGCAGCTTGAACGGGAAATTGCCGATCGCATCTCGTTTAGAGTGTTTCTTGGCACAACGGAGATTGTTCCAGATTCCACAACAATATGGAAGTTCAGAGAACGCCTTGCTGAAATCGGTACAGACCAGAAAATATGGACTGAGATGCAAAGGTAGCTTGATGCCATGAAACTCAAGGTGCATAAGGGAATCATGCAGGATGGCACATTCATAACCGCTGATCCTGGCTATGCCAAAGCAGATACTCCTCGTGGCGATGAAGCCAAGACCAGACGAAGTATGGAGCGTGGGCAAAGAAAGGAGCCAAATCCTTTTTCGGCTACAAGCTGCATGATGCCATGAACGAAAAATTTGGTTTGGTTGGAAGGATTGAGGTCATAGCTGCCGATGTCCATGATAGTCAAGTAGATTTAGCAGAAGAAGGTGAAGTTCGATATGCTGATAAAGCATATTTCTGAGCCAAGACAAAGGGATATGATGCAGCAATGAAAAAGGCAACGAGGAGCCATCCTTTGAGTTACAAAGATGAAATGCACAACAAGCGGATCACCAGAAAAAGATCGCCTGTCGAGAGGTTCTATGCTTTCATCAAGTGTGTCTGCAAGGCAGAACGTGTCACTGTTACTGTGATTCCAAAGGTTAGAGTCAAGATGGTAATCAAAGGTATCGCTTTCAATGCTTATCATTTGGCTTCGGCCAAATGCAAATTGCAGGCGTAGCGAAAGCTATCGAAAAATTATGAAAAAACCGATGAGAATGAGAAATTCCGGTAGCGTGCCATAATTGCTGTAAATTCGCAGTGGCCCCGTATCCTGATTCTACTCACTCCTCCAAAGATAAATACCTATTACCTGTTATCCAATCCTCATTGATATCCATCATGATGCAAACCGCTACTCTCAGGAGCGATTGATCATTCGAATATGCTCCTGATACGCGACTTCTTCGTTTCAGTTCCTTGTTGATCCTTTCCAGGACGTTGGTAGTCCGAATCCGCCTCCAGTGCTGTCTAGGAAACGATTTGTAGTTCCAAAGATCAAATCTGAAGCTATCAATCGTGTCTGCTGACTTTTTGGCTCCTCTATCATCAAGAATGACTGCCAGCTCCTGCATCTTGCACTCATCATCAAGAGAATCCTTCAGCATATAAGCAACCTCTTTTTTATCTTTCTTAGGTATGTTCTTGAGCACGGCTCTCATGAAATGAACATTACACATCTGCCAGGAAGCTCCTAAAAATTCTTTCTGCACAGCTGCCTGTATCCCTTTGTGACCATCGGATGTCACTAATTTGACACCTTTAAGCCCTCTCGCCTTCAAGCTTTCAAAGCAATTTTCCCAACAAGATGCATCTTCGCTTGCGGCGACTTCAGCACTTAGAATCTCGCGATAACCATCATCATGAATACCGGTAACGATAAGCAGTGCCTTGTTTACATACCGTCTCTCATCCCTGACTTTGAAATAGCTTGCATCCAGGAACAAGTACGGAACTGGTCCTTCGATCGGCCTGTTTAAAAATTCCTGTACCTGTTTATCTAACTTTTTCGAGATTCTTGATACTTCAGAAGGTGAGATATTTTCTAATCCGAATTCAGAGAACACTTTTTCGACTTTTCTTGTTGTCACTCCCGCGAGATGAGATTCAGCAACAGCGATTCTAACAGATTCTTCTACTCGAGAATATCTCTCGAAGACAGTGGTCTTGAACGGGAATTCTCTGATTTGAGGTTTTTCAAGCTCGATTTCACCGTGAATAGTCTTGAGCTTTCGCGGTCGTGTTCCATTCCTGTGCGCCTTTCTCTTGCCAGTGCGTTCATAGGGGCGGGCCTGGATCTGGTTCTCTGCTTCCTGCTGCATTACCTCATTTAAGAGCGTGGTGGTTAGCTTCTTCATGCACTCTTTCCGATCTTTCACCTACGGGGAAAGAGTCCCGATCACAATCGGGACATCGACAAGATAATCATCTGCTAAGTCAATTATATTCATGGCTCTGTGTCCCTCCTGAGTTTTGCGACTTGGGGATACAGGGCCAATTATAATACCACGTAGAATAACTTGTTGCCATCTCGCGGACAGCAAGTCGTTTTCCGCTACGGAATATTACTGAAAATTTTACAGCAAAATCGTCACGCTACGAGAAATCGGATTAAGAGATTTGATTAAGAGATCGGATTAAGAGATTGGATTAAGAGATTGGATTAAGAGACTGAAATAAGAGTTGTGAATAAGAGTGTGAGATCGGAGCCTTCCTCCGCTCACCTGAAGCCCTCGATGAAGCTCTTTATGCACCATCCCAGGTCCGGGTGATATCCCCCCTCCAACAGGGCGAACCTCCTTCCCCTGCACTTCTCCTCCGCCCCTTCCCGGATGGCCCTGCCGATCTCCTTATAGTCCTCGATCTTTAAGAGTCCTCCCCAGTCCTCCAAGTAGGTGTCAAAGCCGGCGGAGACTCCCACAATATCGCAGTCGAAGCCCAGGAAGGCCTCCTTTACCTGGGCCAGATACCGGCTCTGATCCATCTTCAGATACTCAAAGCTCTCGTCAACCGACCAGGGATTGACGATCTTCACATTGCTATCTGCCCGGAAGATGCTCACTGTACCATCGCCAAAGTGAAGATCGATATCGATTATCAGCACCCGTTTCGCTTTGGGCCTGATCTTCTGTACTGCTATGGCCATGTTATTGAAATAGCACATTCCCCAGGCCCTGTTGGCTGATGCATGATGCCCTGGCGGCGGATAAGGGCAAAGGCAGGCTCACCCTCTAAAGAGAGCTCAGCAGCACATATAGCCCCTCCGGCGGCAAGGGCAGCGGCATCATAAAGCCCCGAGCTCTTCACCCGTTCGATATGTCCAATCCCATGCACCCTGGCGATATCCTCAAGACTTGCCGCCAGGGGCTCGATGAACTGGAACTCTCCCAGCATTGCCGCGGGGAGGGCGACTCTGTCAGCATTCTCCACCGGGTTTGTCGGATACCGTCTCTCCATCTCCCTGCTATAGACTATCTTCACAGTATTCTCACAGCCTGAGGATTGATCTTTTGCCACTTATATAATACCCCTCTCCTAAAATCTATTTTATCTTAGGGCTTCATTCGAGCTGAATTCAAATTTAACTTACAAATTTAGAATATTTTTTTGATTAAACTCAGGAGAATGTTCAAAATACGAATTCAAGTAGTTATGAAGACTATTAAGTAATTTGGACACCTAATATCAGGTTGCACAACCAAAGGAGGTTGGATATTATGTTGTCTCCCTTAATTCCTGATATCCGGCATCCAAAATGGATTATAGTCGTCAAATTACTTGAGATTATCGCTTCTCCAAGAGCTAATAAAATCGCGGGTAGATTAAAAACATATGACAAAGATAAATTTTTATTGTCAATCAAAGTCTTAATCCTATCGGATCTATTTGAAAGAGATATTTCAAGGCTTGTTTCCGAAATAAATGATTATATTGCTTTAAAGAGGTTTTTAGGATTAATTCAAAGGTAAAAGCAAATGAAATATAAAAGATGCAGTCAAATCTCGATTATGAATTGATTTTCACGTTTTTTAAAAGATTATTTCAGCCTAGAAAGAGATTGAGGGATAAAAAGGTAGAAACAGTAATTATTGACACTAGTTCTATCGCTATCGACCTTAATTTGTGGAGAAACCGATATAGAATTGGTAAGGGAGATAAAGAATATAAATATTCATATAGTCCATCTATAGGATATTATGTCGGATTTAAGTTGATTTTGGCAATAAATCAGGATAATGAGCTCCTGGGGTTTGAAATTTTCAAAAACTCGCCCAATGACTCTAAAATGCTTATTCCTTTCCTCGATAAGCTATATCGCTCCAGAATTATCAAATCGGAAGATATAATCATCTGTGATAAGGGTTTTACGTCAAAAAACAATTATCAGACTATCATCAATAGATTTAATATCGTTCCGATCATATATCCCAGGAAAAACACAAATTTAGAGAAGATAATTCATAACCTAAATTCACCTTTGGATTTGTTTTTTTATAAAAAATATAATTGGGCCATTTGGAAACGAACTGTAGTTGTTTTCAAAAAACTAATCTATGAATGGGAGAGTTTCAAGATAATAAGGTCGAATATTGAAGATTTCTTTAATATAGCTAAGAATTTTCTAGGAATGAACCGAAACCATCAATATACGAAGGTTAGCATCGAAAAGAGGGTTGCCCGAATAATTTTCTTGACCCAAACGTTGATTTGTTTGTTGGATGATCTAAATATTGATAAAAGGGCCATACCATATTGGTGATCTTGGGAGAGGGGTATAATACTTCGTAGAATAACTTATTGCCATCTCGCGGACAACAAGTCGTTTTCCGCTACGGAATATTACTGAAAATTTTACAGCAAAATCGTCACGCTACCGAAATTCCAAAGATGAGAATAGGGAAAACTAGATCGAAAACGCAAAAATATTGGCGATGTTCGTTATGGGGACCATCAACGTTAAGTTAATCGGAATTCTCTAAAGCATATCGGAAAAAATAGGAGGATGAGGATGGATCTTATTATTGATTATTGCATCGCTTTGGAATCTGCGCGAAGCACAACCGCCCAAAGATCGATTGATGATCGTCCTCAGCTCTTTTTGCAGAACACCTTGTCCAGGAATATCAGGTTCTCAGGGGGCTCGGTCAATCTGACCCGGTCTCCTTTCACATCAACCACAGCATCCAGCCTGGTGAAGTGCACCTGAGATATCCTGACCAGGGGCTCGCAGCGGGCTGAGAGGTGATCGCGAAAGCCGTTCATCATCCCTCCTTCGCCCATGTAGTCAACCAGGCGGCGGAAGAGCTTGGGGAGAATGACCACATCCTCAGTCAGCGGATCCATGCAGGGGACAGAGAAACCCTTCGTAGTCAGGTCATACGGCCAGACCCCCCGTCCCTCGGATCTGGCGCGGGCCATGGCCCGGGTGAGAGGAAGGCGGAGGTCGGAGAAGAGGCCGTTGTAATAGGTGGGATAGGCCAGGCCACGGGAGATGAGGCTGTAATTGAGGCTTCGCTTCAGCATCGACTCATCCAAAAGGACCTCAGAGCCGTCCCTCTGTTCGATTCCGTCAGCAAAGACGAATGCGACAGGCCGTCGGTAAGCCTCAGTGCTCCTGGCTAGGATACAGCCTTCTGTCCCATCCCGGGCCTTTATCACCCTGCTCTGCCTCTCGTCCCATATCAGTTCATCTATTCCCAGATATGATAGCAGATGCCGGCAGGCTGCTTTTGCCAGCTTCATCGGCTGGTGATATCCCTGATAATGGGTCTCTAGGGCATCTATCGCCTCTATCCTCAACTGAGCATGTCCGCGAGCATTCAACTCTACTGCTGGGCCAGAGAGCTTCTTCCAGTTATCAGGATTCCTAGCCCGAAAGCGGATTGAGTCGCCGTCAGGGCTGTATCCCTTAACATGAAATGTCCCTTTTATTAAGAAGAAAGCCATTCATACCATCCCAAGTGCTCTTTAAATTAACAGTATAGTATTATTTTTAGGATTTAAAGTTTATCCTTCATTTAGTGGTATAGCGTTAATTACAACGGGAGTGCAGAGGGTCGCGAATACCCCGACCTTCAGGTCGGGGATGAAGTGAACCCTCGCCTCTTCTTTTCTGTTATCTAATTCAATAAACCGTTCCTTCTTTTAAAATGAGGCCTTTAAGCACCTTAGCCACAGGTGGTGCCAGCCACCTATGGCCAGGGATGATAAGCTTGGAGTTGCGCAGTTTTAGCCATGGCTATGGTCAGATAACCTACCACATCGTACTGGTGCCTAAGTACCGATACAGAATATTCTACGATAGGCAAGTTAAAAAGGATTGCGAGTTGATCCTTAGAAATATTTGCATGGAGCAAGGCTACAAGATTCATGCAATGGAAATTGTAGA
This sequence comes from Methanothrix sp., assembly GCF_016706325.1. Taxonomy (NCBI): domain Archaea; kingdom Methanobacteriati; phylum Methanobacteriota; class Methanomicrobia; order Methanotrichales; family Methanotrichaceae; genus Methanothrix; species Methanothrix sp. The sequence goes on from NZ_JADJJX010000001.1 coordinate 1,863,390, forward strand.
GGATCACGTTCACTTGTTCCTGGAATTCCACCCAAGCATATCTCTATCAAGAGTTGTTCAATACTTGAAAGGAGGCAGTCCTTATCGATTGTTCAGACTTCATCCTGAATTGAAAAAACGCTATTGGGGTGGAAATCTATGGTCAAGTGGCAAATTTTTTCGTCCTGTAGGAAATGTGACTGCTGACACAATGGCGCACTATATTATGTAGTCTCAAGGAAAAGCTGTAATAGAGGTCCGATTGTGCAAGTCAAGGGCTTCAGGTCAAAGAAGACTGGATGATTTCTGAATTCCGGAGAACGGCAGCGCGCGGCCCGAAGCATACTCCGTCGCTTTAGGGCGGGGTGGCCGCGTGCAGTTTGATTTTAATCCTCTTAGTCGAAAAACGAACCACTTCATGCTCTAAATGAGCTAAAATTAAAAATATATATAAATAATATAATCAATAAAAATTGAGGAAAGCTTGGAAAGAATAGATTATTAATACCCCTCTCCTAAAATCTATTTTATCTTAGGGCTTCATTCGAGCTGAATTCAAATTTAACTTACAAATTTAGAATATTTTTTTGATTAAACTCAAGGGGATGTTCAAAATACGAATTCAAGTAGCTATGAAAACTTTTAAGTAATTTGGACACCTAATATCAGGTTGCACAACCAAAGGAGGTTGGATATTATGTTGTCTCCCTTAATTCCTGATATCAGGCATCCAAAATGGATTATAGTCGTCAAATTACTTGAGATTATCGCTTCTCCAAGAGCTAATAAAATCGCGGGCAGATTAAAAATATATGACAAAGATAAATTTTTATTGTCAATCAAAGTCTTAATCCTATCGGATCTATTTGAAAGAGATATTTCAAGGCTTGTTTCCGAAATAAATGAAAATATTGCCTTAAAGAGGCTTTTAGGGATTAATTCAAAGGTAAAAGCAAATGAAATATACAAGATGCAGTCAAATCTCGATTATGAATTGATTTTCACGTTTTTTAAAAGATTATTTCAGCCTAGAAAGAGATTGAGGGATAAAAAGGTAGAAACAGTAATTATTGACACTAGTTCTATCGCTATCGACCTTAATTTGTGGAGAAACCGACATAGAATTGGTAAGGGAGATAAAAAATATAAATATTCATATAGTCCATCTATAGGATATTATGTCGGATTTAAGTTGATTTTGGCAATAAATCAGGATAATGAGCTCCTGGGGTTTGAAATTTTCAAAACTCGCCCAATGACTCTAAAATGCTTATTCCTTTCCTCGATAAGCTATATCGCTCTAGAATTATCAAATCGGAAGATATAATCATCTGTGATAAGGGTTTTACGTCAAAAAACAATTATCAGACTATCATCAATAGATTTAACATCGTTCCGATCATATATCCCAGGAAAAACACAAATTTAGAGAAGATAATTCATAACCTAAATCCACCTTTGGATTTGTTTTTTTGTAAAAAATATAATTTGGCCATTTGGAAACGAACTGTAGTTGCTTTCAAAACTAATCTATGAATGGGAGAGTTTCAAGATAATAAGGTCGAATATTGAAGATTTCTTTAATATCGCTAAGAATTTTCTAGGAATGAACCGAAACCATCAATATACGAAGGTTAGCATCGAAAAG